>NZ_JBAKHO010000040.1:0-51609 GCF_036902735.1 Micromonospora lacuserhaii
GTGCGACAACGTGACCGTGCCGCTGGCCGGCGACGCGGGCGTCTGCCTGCCCCTGCGCTACGGTGACGCGTCGCGCCGGGCGCTCGGCGTACTGGCCGCCGCCGGGGCGCTCGGCTGGGTGACCGGCACCGCGGAGTTCGCCCGGGCCCGGATCGCGCCCGGCCCGCGCACCCGCGACGAGGTGACGAGCATGCTCGTCACCAGCGCCCTCATCCCGCCGCTCGCGGTCACCCACTGGATGCGCGGCTGGTGGCGCACCCGAGCGTCCGTTACGGACAGTCGGCGTGCGGTGGCGGGAAGTTGATGTTTACTCCTCTTGCTCGGGGCAACTGCTCTGCCATGAACGGGGGTGCGTCGACCGGTCCTGCGCTCTTCGACGCGGTGCTGCTCGACCGGGACGGCACGCTGATCGAGGACGTGCCCTACAACGGTGACCCGGAGAAGGTCCGCCCGATGCCCGGCGCCCGCGAGGCGCTGGACCGGCTGCGCGCCGCCGGGCTGCGCCTCGGCGTGGTGACCAACCAGTCCGGCCTGGCCAAGGGGCTGTTCACCGCCGCGCAGATGCGGGCGGTGCACGCCCGGGTCGAGGAACTGCTCGGCCCCTTCGACACCTGGCAGATCTGCCCGCACGACGACGGCGACGGCTGCGCCTGCCGCAAGCCCGCCCCCGGCCTGGTGCACCGGGCCGCCGCCGCGCTCGGCACCACCCCCGCCCGCTGCGTGATGGTCGGCGACATCGGCCGCGACGTCACCGCCGCGCTCGCCGCCGGCGCCACCGGCTTCCTGGTGCCCACCCCGGTCACCCGGCCCGAGGAGGTGGCCGCCGCCCCGCACGTCGCCCGCGACCTGCCGGCGGCGGTCGCGGAGATCCTCCGCCGGCAGGCGGTGGTACGACCCGCCGCCCCCCGCCCCGAGCGGGCCGGCACGGTGCTGGTGGTCCGCAGCGACTCCGCCGGCGACGTGCTGGTCACCGGCCCGGCCGTCCGGGCCGTCGCCGCCGGCGCCGAGCGGGTGGTGCTGCTGCACGGCCCGCGCGGACGCGCCGCCGCGGCCCTGCTGCCCGGCGTCGACGAGCTGATCGAGTGGCGGCTGCCCTGGATCGACGGCGATCCCGAGGCCGTCGACCCGGACGACATCCGCCGGCTCACCGACCGCCTCGCCGGGGTCCACGCCGACGAGGCCGTCGTCTTCACCTCCTTCCACCAGTCCCCGCTCCCGCTGGCCCTGCTGCTGCGGATGGCCGGGGTGCCCCGGATCAGCGCGATCAGCGACGACTACCCCGGTTCCCTGCTCGACGTCCGGCACCGGGTGCCGGTCGGCGTGCCCGAGCCGGAGCGGGCGCTCTCCCTCGCCGCCGCCGCCGGATTCGGGCTGCCGGCGGGAGACGACCCGGTGCTGCGGCTGCGCGCCGACCTGCCGGCCGTCCCGCCGCCCGCCGACCCCGGCTACGTGGTGGTGCACCCCGGCGCGTCGGTGCCCGCCCGGGCCTGCCCACCCCAGCGGTGCGCCGAGATCGTCGCCGCGCTTACCGCCGCCGGCTATCGGGTACTGGTCACCGGGGGATCGGCCGAGACCGCGCTGACCTCCCGGGTGGCCGCAGCCGGCGGCACCGACCTCGGCGGGCGGACGGACCTCGCCGGACTGGCCGGGGTGCTCGCCGGGGCGCGCTGCGTGGTGGTGGGCAACACCGGCCCGGCCCACCTCGCCGCCGCGGTCGGCACCCCGGTCATCAGCCTCTTCGCGCCCACCGTCCCGTTCGGACAGTGGGGGCCCTACCGGGTGCCCACCGTCCGCCTCGGCGATACCGAGGCGCCCTGCCGCGACACCCGCGCCGCCGTCTGCCCCGTCCCCGGACACCCCTGCCTCACCGCCGGGATCGACCCGACCCAGGTGGTCGAGGCGGTCCGGCTGCTCTCCCCCACCCACCGTCGAACAGCTGAAGGAGGGTCATGAACATCCTGCTCTGGCACGTGCACGGGTCCTGGACCACGTCCTTCGTGCACGGTCCGCACCGCTACCTGGTCCCGGTCACCCCCGACCGCGGCCCGTACGGGCTGGGCCGGGCCCGCACCTACCCGTGGCCGCACAGCGCGGTCGAGGTGACCCCCGAGGAGCTGGTCGACGCCGAGGTGGACCTGGTCGTCCTGCAACGCCCCGAGGAATTGGAGCTGGCCGAGCGGTGGCTGCGCCGCCGTCCGGGCCGGGACCTGCCGGCGATCTACGTGGAGCACAACACCCCCAGGGGCGACGTGCCGAACACCCGCCACCCGATGGCCGACCGGGACGACCTGCTGCTCACCCACGTCACGCACTTCAACGAGCTGTTCTGGAACAACGGCGGCACCCGCACCACCGTCGTCGAGCACGGCATCGTCCCGCCGGCCGTGGAGTGGACCGGTGAGCTGGACCGGCTCGCCGTGGTGACGAACGAACCGATCCGCCGGTGGCGGGTCACCGGCACCGACCTGATGCCCCGCTTCGCCGACGTCGCCCCGCTGGACGTCTTCGGGATGGGGGTGACCGGGCTGGCCGACCGGTTCGGCCTGCCCGGCGAGCGGGTGACCAGCCACGACGACCTGCCCCAGGACGTCATGCACACCGAGGTGGCCCGCCGGCGGGCGTACCTGCACCTGTGCCGGTGGACCTCGCTCGGGCTGAGCCTGATCGAGGCCATGACGATCGGCATGCCGGTCGTCGCGCTGGCCACCACCGAAGCCGTCGACGCGGTGCCGAGCGACGCCGGGGTGCTCTCCACCCGGGTCGACACGCTGGTCGAGGCGGCCCGCTGGCTGGCCGAGGACCGCGACGCCGCGTACCGGCTGGGCGCGCGGGCGCGGGAGGTGACGAAGGAACGCTTCGGGCTCGACCGGTTCCTCGCCGACTGGGACCGGATCCTTGAGGAGGAAACATGCGCATCGCGATGATCTCGGAGCACGCCAGCCCCCTCGCCGTCCTCGGCGAGGAGGACGCCGGCGGGCAGAACACCCACGTCGCGGAGCTGGCGGCGGCACTGGTCGGCGAGGGGCACGACGTGCGGGTCTACACCCGCCGCGACGCCGCCGAACTGCCGGACGTGGTGTCCGCCTCCGCCGGGTACCAGGTGCGGCACGTGCCGGCCGGCCCCGCGTCGCGGCTGCCGAAGGACGATCTGCTGCCGCACATGGGCGAGTTCGGGCGCTGGCTGGCCGAGCAGTGGGGGCGCGGCGACTGGCGCCCCGACGTGGCGCACGCCCACTTCTGGATGAGCGGGCTGGCCGCCCTGCACGCGGGGCGGCGCACCAACACCCCGGTGGTGCTGACGTACCACGCCCTCGGCACGGTCAAGCGGCGTCACCAGGGTGCCCGGGACACGAGCCCACCGGGCCGGATCGGCTACGAGCGGGCGATCGGCCGGGCCGCCGACCGGGTGATCGTGCAGTGCCAGGACGAGATCGGCGAGCTGGTCCGGCTCGGGGTGCCGCGGTCGAAGATGGCGCTGGTCCCGTCCGGGGTCAACGAGCGGATGTTCCGCCCGGAGGGGCCGGTCGCGCCGCGCGACCCGGCCCGCAAGCGGATCCTCACCGTCGGCCGGATGGTGGAGCGCAAGGGCTTCCAGGAGGTCGTCCGCGCGCTGCCCGCCGTGCCGGACGCGGAGTGCGTGGTGGTCGGCGGGCCGTCGGCCGAGCTGCTGCCGGCCGACGCGTTCGCCCGCCGGCTGCGGGCGCTCGCCGAGTCGTGCGGGGTGGCCGACCGGGTCAAGCTGGTCGGCGCGGTGCCCCGCGAGGAGATGGGCGCCTGGTACCGCTCCGCCGACGTGCTGGTCGCCGCGCCCTGGTACGAGCCGTTCGGGCTGACCCCGCTGGAGGGGATGGCCTGCGGCGTGCCGGTGATCGGCACGAACGTGGGAGGCATCGCCGACACCGTCGTCGACGGGCTGACCGGGGACCTGGTGCCGCCGCGCGACCCGCGCGCGCTGGGCGTCGCGATCCGCCGGCTGCTCGCCGACAAGGTGCGCCGCTTCGCGTACGCCACGGCGGCGCTGGACCGGATCCGCAGCCGGTACTCCTGGAAGCGCTGCGCCGAACAGTTGAGCGCGGTCTACACGGCGGTCAGCACGGTCGGACGCGTCGTACCGGCGGTGGCTTGATGAACACTGGCATGTCCACCCTCGACAGCCACCTGGCCGGGCTGGCCGCCGCGCTGCTGCCGTACCGGCGGGCCGCCGAGCGGCTGGCCGACTGGGGCACCGAGCTGGCCTGGACGCTGGCCAACGGTGGCCGGCTGCTGGCGGCGGGCAACGGGGGCAGCGCCGCCGAGGCCCAGCACCTCACCGCGGAGCTGGTCGGCAAGCTCCGCGACGACCGGGAGCCGCTCTCCGCGATCGCCCTGCACGCGGAGACCTCGGCACTGACCGCGATCGGCAACGACTACGGCTACGAGGAGGTCTTCGCCCGGCAGGTCCGCGCGCACGGCCGGGAGCACGACGTGCTGCTGCTGATGTCGACCAGCGGCAGCAGCCCGAACCTGCTGCGGGCGGTGGAGGCCGCCCGGGAGGCCGGGGTGCGCTGCTGGGCGTTCACCGGCCCGGCGCCGAACCCGCTGGCCGAGGTCTGTGACGACGCGTTGGCGGTGCCCTCGCCGGACAGCCAGGTGGTGCAGGAGCTGCACCTGGTCTCGCTGCACCTGCTCTGCGAGTACGTCGACGAGGCGCTGCCGCTGGTCCGCCAGCTGCCGCGGGCGTCGGCGCCGCGCCCGCGCGGCGCGGCGGTGTCCCGCCGGCTGACTGCCGGGGCGGACGACCGGGCCCTGGCGGTCGCCGTCAACGGCTACCCGCTCAACGGCCACGGCCACGGCCTCGCCGGCCACGGCCTCGCCGGGCACGGCGCCAACGGCCACGGCCCGAACGGGCACGCCGCCAACGGAACCGGCGGCAACGGGCCTGCCGCCAACGGGCACGGGCCGGGCCGGCGGGGGTGTCCGTCGTGAGCGGGCCGCTGGTGGTCGTCGGCGACGCGCTGCTCGACCGGGACGTGCTCGGCACCGTCAACCGGATCTGCCCGGACGCGCCGGTGCCGGTGCTCGACGAGCGGTCGGCGACCGACCGGCCGGGCGGCGCCGGGCTGGCGGCGCTGCTCGCCGCCGCCCAGGGCACCGAGGTGGCGCTGGTGACCGCCCTCGCCGACGACGCGGCGGGCGCCCGGATCGCCGAGCTGCTGACCAACGCGGGAGTCCGCCTCTACCCGCTGCGGCTGCCCGGGGCGACGCCGGAGAAGATCCGGCTGCGGGCCGGCGGGCAGACCCTGCTGAGGCTGGACCGCGGCGGCGACCCGCAGGCCCCCGGCGAGCCGCCGGAGGCGGCGCTGGAGGTGCTCGCCTCGGCCGGCGCCATCCTGGTCAGTGACTACGGCCGGGGGCTGCTCCGGCAGTCGGCGCTGCGGGCCGCGCTGGCCGACGCGACCGCGCCGGTGGTCTGGGATCCGCACCCGTTGGGGCCGGCGGCCGTGCCCGGTGCCCGGCTGACCACGCCGAACCTCGCCGAGCTGCGTCAGCTCACCGGCGACGCCGGCGCCGGAACGGCGCTGTCCACCGCCACCCGGGCCGGGCACGAGCTGCGCCGGCGGTGGCGGGTCGGCGCGGTCGCGGTGACCATGGGCCCGGACGGCGCGGTGCTCTGCCACTCCGGCAGCACCCCGCTGGTGGTGCCGCCGCCGTCCGACGTGACACACGTCGAGGACACCTGCGGCGCCGGGGACCGGTTCGCCGCCACCGCCGCCACCGCGCTGGCCGCCGGGGCGGTCACCTCCGAGGCGGTGCAGGAGGCGGTCGCCGCCGCATCGGCGTACGTGGCCGCCGGCGGGGCCGCCGGGCTGGCCCGGGCCGACGGCGAGCCGGCCCGGTCGCGCCGCCCGGCCTCCGCCGTCGAAGACCTCGTCGCCCGGGTACGCGCCGACGGCGGCACCGTGGTCGCCACCGGTGGCTGCTTCGACATCCTGCACGCCGGGCACCTGGCCACCCTCCAGGCGGCCCGCCGGCTCGGTGACTGCCTGGTGGTCTGCCTCAACTCCGACCGCAGCGTGCGCGCCCTCAAGGGGCCGCAGCGCCCGGTCAACGGCGAGGCGGACCGGGCCCGGCTGCTGGCGGGGCTGGACTGCGTGGACGCGGTCGTGGTCTTCGACGAGCCCACCCCGGCGACCGCGCTGGCCCGGCTGCGCCCGGACGTCTGGGTCAAGGGGGGCGACTACGCCGGCGACGGCGCCCCCGAGCTGCCCGAGGCCGAGCTGGTACGCGGCTGGGGCGGCCGGGTGGTGACCGTCCCGTACCTGGCGGGCCGGTCCACCACCGCCACGATCACCGCCGCGCGGTCGCGCGGCGCACGACTGGTCAAGGGAGCGAGATGAGCAGGGACCTGAACGGATCAGCGGTACTCGTCACGGGCGGGTCGAGCGGGCTCGGCGCGGCGGTGGTGACCGCGGTGACCAAGGCCGGCGGCCGGCCGTACGTGCTGGACCGGCAGGCACCGGCCGACGGGGTGCCGTGGGTCGAGTGCGACCTGGCCGACACCCGGGCCGCCGAGGAGGCCACCCGGCGGATCGCCGAGCAGGCGGGCGGGCTGGACGGCCTGGTCACCGCCGCCGGCATGGACGTGCCGGGGAAGCTGGCCGACGTGCCCGGGGAGACCTGGGACCGGATCGTCGGGATCAACCTGCTCGGCACGGCCGCGGTGATCCGGGCGGCGCTGCCCGAGCTGGAGCGGTCGCACGGCACGGTGGTCACCGTGGCGTCCACGCTGGGCATCAAGGCGGTCAGTGACGCCACCGCGTACTGCGCGGCGAAGTTCGGGGTGGTCGGCTTCACCCGGGCGCTCGCCGCCGAACTGGCCGGGAAGGTCGGGGTGACCCTGCTGATCCCGGGCGGCATGCGCACCGCCTTCTTCGACGACCGCGACGCGCAGTACAAGCCGGGGCCGGACGCGATCCTCAACGACCCGGCCGACACCGCCGCCGCGGTCATGTTCGCGCTGTCGCAGCCGGCCGGGTGTGCCGTCCGCGAGCTGGTGGTCTGCGCCGAGCAGGAGTCGTCGTACCCGTGATCCTGGTGCTCCGGGCGCTCGGCGTCGGCGACCTCGCGACCGGGGTGCCGGCGCTGCGCGCGGTGCGGGCCGCGTACCCCGGCGAGGAGCTGGCGCTGGTCGCGCCGCGCTGGCTGAGGCCGCTGGTCGACCTGGTCGGCGGCGTCGACCGGCTGGTCGAGGCGGACGGGCTTGGCCACCTGGGGTGGTCCGGCCCGCCGCCGGAGCTGGCGGTCAACCTGCACGGGCGGGGCCCGCAGTCGCACCGGATGCTGGCCGGCGTGCGGCCGGGCCGGCTGCTGGCCTTCGCCAACGCCGAGGCCGGCCACCACGACGGGCCGGACTGGTTCGCCGAGGAGCACGAGATCGACCGGTGGTGCCGGCTGCTGTCCTGGTACGGCATCCCCGCCGACCGCACC
Source organism: Micromonospora lacuserhaii (assembly GCF_036902735.1). NCBI lineage: Bacteria > Bacillati > Actinomycetota > Actinomycetes > Micromonosporales > Micromonosporaceae > Micromonospora > Micromonospora lacuserhaii. The sequence continues at coordinate 7,468 of NZ_JBAKHO010000040.1, forward strand.
GATCTGGCGCTACGCCGCCCGGTGCCGGGCCGGCTGCCGACCGGGGTGAGCATCGTGCACCCGGGGGCGAAGGCGGCGCAGCGGCGCTGGCCGCCGGCCCGCTTCGCCCAGGTGGCCCGGGAGCTGACCGCCCGGGGCCACCGGGTGGTGGTCACCGGCAGCGCGGGCGAGCGGAGCATCGCCGAGCAGGTCCGCGTCCTGGCCGGGCTGCCGGCCGAGGCGGTGCTGGCCGGGCGGACCGACCTCGGCGAGCTCGCCGCGCTGGTCGCGCACGCCCGCCTGCTGATCAGCGGCGACACCGGGATCGGGCATCTGGCCACCGGGTACGGCACCCCGTCCGTGCTGCTCTTCGGCCCGGTGCCGCCGGCGCAGTGGGGGCCGCCGCCGGACCGGCCCTGGCACCAGGCGCTCTGGGTGGGGCAGCGCCGGCCGGTCGACGACGGGAGCGTGCATCCCGCGCTGGCCGCGCTGGACGTGCCGGCGGTGCTGGCCGCGGTGCGACGGGTGGAACGCGGCGCGGCGGCCCGGCCCACCCCCTTGGCTACCCGCCGGTAGGTTCCGGCCGTAGGCTGGGGCGGTGAGCGGGGAGATCGAGTACATCCAGGAGTTCGTGGACGTCGACGGGGCGCGCATCGGGGTGCAGGTGTACCCCGAGCCCGACGGCCCGGCCGGCGCGCCGGTGGTGGTGATCTGGCCGGCGATGGGGGTGCGGGCCCGCTACTACCGTCCGTTCGCCGCCGCACTGCGCGACGCCGGCCTCGCCGTGGTCGTCGCCGACCTGCGCGGCACCGGCGCCAGCACTCCCCCGCCCTCGCGCGCCTGCCGGTACGGCTACGCCGAGCTGGCCGGCGACGTCGGCGCGGTCCTCGACGCGCTGAAGCCCCGGCTGGACGGGCGGACCCGGCTGTTGCTCGGGCACTCCCTCGGCGGGCAGGCGGCCCTGCTGCACCTGGCGGTGCACGGCGCCGACGCGGTCGACGGGCTCGCCCTGCTCGCGGTCGGCGTGCCGTACTGGCGGGGCTACCCGGGCGCCCGGGGCTACGGCGTGCTGCCGTACACCCAGGGGATCGCGGCGGTCGCCCGGGCGCTCGGCGTCTGGCCGGGCTGGGGTTTCGGCGGCCGGCAGGCCCGCGGGGTGATCCGGGACTGGGCGTACACCGCCCGGACCGGCCGGTTCCCGGTGCTGGACGGGGTGGACGCCGAGGCCGCCGTGCGCCGGCTGGACCTGCCGGTGCTCGCGGTCAGCGTCGACGACGACCAGTACACCCCGCACGGCACCCTGGACCACCTCTGCGCCAAGCTCACCGCCGCCCGGGTGACCCGGCAGCGCTACACCGCCACCGAGGCCGGCGCCTCGCTGGACCACTTCAGCTGGATCCGCGCCGGCGCACCCCTGGCCGCCCGGGTGGCCGCCTTCACCGCGGCCCTGCCCCGCCGCTGACCCACGCCCTCCGCGTCGACCGGCGCGGATCCTCATGGTGTGGTGCGCGGTCGGACGGCGAGAGCCGCCCGACCGCCGGAATCACTCCACCTGGTCCACGGGGATCATCTTGCCGTTCCGCTCGACGCGGGTCTCGCCGCGCTTGGCGGGCGGCTTCTGCTCGGCGGTCTCCCGGCGTGGGTCGTTGCCCGGGTGCATCAACACCGCGTCGGTGGACCCGGTCTTCTCGCGGCTCTCGTCCGGCTGGGACATGTCGCCTCCTCACGGTCGGTCTCCGTGCCGTGGCCTACCCCGCGACCGCCGATCGACGCCTGGCCGGCACGCCGCACCCCGGCACGAACGACGTGGGGACGGGCGTCCCGGGCTTCGGTGCGTAACCGCGCGATCGGTGGGTATGCCGCTGCGCCCGAACAGGTGGAGGGGGATCATCAGATGTCCGAACGGCACACCGCACTGCGCTCGATGCACGATCTGGGCCTGGCGGCCTGGTTCGGTGGCTCCCTGATGGGAGCGTTTGGCGTGAACGGGGCGGCGGCGAAGATCAGCGACTCGACCCAACGACTCCCGGCCGCCTCGGCCGGGTGGTCCCGGTGGACGCCGGTGAACGCGGCGGCGATCGGCGCGCACCTGGCCGGCGCGGTCGGTGAACTGGCCACGGAGAGCCCGCGGGTGATGGCCCAGTCGGGGGTGGCCAAGATGAGCGCGGTCAAGACGGCGCTGACCGTCGGCGCACTCGCGGTGACCGGCTACAGCCGGTTGCTCGGAATGAGGTTGGAGAAGGCCGGCAACGCGCCGGTCGAGGGGACCACCGAGCCCAACTACCAGACGCCCTCGGACGTGGCGTCCCAGCAGCGGCAGATGAAGGTGCTGCAGTGGACGATCCCGGCGTTGACCGGGGCGCTGGTGGTGGTCTCGGCGTACATGGGCGAGCAGCAGAAGCCCGGCCAGGTGTTCCGCGGGATGCTGGGGCGCGCGGGCGGGTTGATGAGCGCGCCGGGGGCGATGGGAAAGATGATGGCGATGGGGGCGAGCAAGCGCCGGATGGCCATGGCCGGCTGACCGGCCCGCCGGGACCGGCCGGTACGGGGCCCGGCCGTCGCGACGTCGACGGCGGGCCCCGCGCCGGTGGGACGCGAGCCTTGCCCTGGGTGGGGACGCCCCGGGCGGGACATGAGCAGCGAGGTGGCGATGACGGCGAACAAGGGACCGAGGCGCGACGGCGGACGCGGGCCGGAGTCGGTCGCCCCGTGGGGCACCACGGACGGCTTCGACGCGGACCCGCCCTGGGGCACCGGCGGGGACGACCCGATGGACGAGGGCAGCGAGGAGACGGCCGTACCGGAGGGCCACCGCGGTGAGCGTCGCGCCGGCGCGACGCCGGGACCGTCCGGGCGCGCCGGGCGGCACGGTTTCGGCTCGGTGGAACCGACCCGGACCACCGAGGCCGGGCCGGGCGCACCGCCGGATCCGGCGCCTTCGCTGCGGTCGTTCCCGGACGACACGGCCGGCGGCGACCTGCCGGACAACTCCCTGGAGGAATCGACCGGGATGCACCCGGAGGGGGTGAGCAGGGAGTGATCCGGCCGGTGTGACCGGTCGGGTCCGGGGCCGGAGACGGGCCATGGCCCGCTCGCACCCGGGCGACACATACCCTGCGCGGGCCGGCGGCGGCCCGCGTCTGCCACGACGAACGACCACGCGGCGGTCCGGATCCTCCGGGCCGCCGCGACGCGTACGACCTGACGACCGGCACGCGCGCATCCATATTCATTGACGCCCGGGGCGCCGCCGACGCGGCGCCCCGGGCGTCATCCGGCCCCGGCCCGGTTCAGGAGCCGGTGCCGTCCACCTCGTCCGCGGGCGGGGGTGGCGGCTCGGCGACCGGGCGACCGGTCTCGTCCACCAACCCGGGGGCCATGCTGCCGCCGTGCGCCTCCTCGGCCTCGCGGACCCGCCGGGCCCGCGCGTCGTCCGGCACACCCGGCCGCTGCTCCTCGTGCGTCATGCGCTCCTCCGTCCGTCCCCCGGGCGGTACCCGCGCCGTTGGGCGACAAACCGGTCAGACCGGGGCGTGCTGCGGGACCGGGGCCACCCCGAGCAGCTCGGCCAGCCGGCCGGCGTCGCGCTGGGCCTGCCCCTCGCAGCAGTTGTTGAACAACACGTGCAGCTCACCGGAGTGGTCGCCCAGGTCGGTCAGCAGCTCCGCCCACCGGCGCAGCTCGCCGTCGGAGTAGGCGTACCGGAACCGGTCCTCCTTGCTGCCGCCCGCCCAGTGCGGGCTGTGCCCGTGGAACCGGACCACCGCCGGCTCGGCCGTGGCGATCATGATGGGCGGCACCGACGACGGGTGCCCCTGCGGCATGTCCACGCAGACCATCGAGAGGTCGCGGTCGGCCAGGAAGGTCACCGTCTCGGCCGCCGCGTCACCGTCGAACCAGGAGCCGTGCCGCAGCTCGACCGCGACCCGCCAGGGCCGGCACCGGTCGGCCAGGTCGAGGATCCGGCGCCGGGCGCCCTCGCTCCGGGCCAGCCAGGGCGGGAACTGCAGCAGCACGGCACCGAGCCGGTCGGCCGCCGCGAGCGGTTCCAGCGCCGCGCGGAACCGGTCCCACAGCTCCTCGTACGACGACTCGGGCAGGTCACGCCAGCGGATCCGGGTCGGGCCGGCGGCGGGACGTAGCTCCTTCGGCAGCATCGTCACCGGGGTCGGGTGGCCGGTGAAGAGGCTGAACGCCTTGACGTCGAAGGTGAAGCCGGGCGGGGTGGCGTCCACCCAGCCGTGCGTGGTCTCCGGCGCCGGCACCGCGTAGTACGAGGTGTCCACCTCGACCAGTGGGAAGTTCCGGGCGTAGAACGCCAGCCGGTCGGCCGGAGTCCGGGCCGCCTTCGGATACCAGCCGGAGCGGAGCAGGGTCTGGTCCGCCCAGGAGGAGGTGCCGACCTTAATCACAGCCATGTCATTCAGTGCACCGCCGTACGGCCGGATCGGCAACCGCTGGCGGGGGCGCGGCGGCCCGGAACTGTCGGTGACCCGTGGCATCGTGAGGCCGACGAATCGAGGAAGGGTGGGCGGATGACCACTTCGGAGCAGGTCCGCACCGATGAGCGGGCCGATCTTCTGCAGACCATCACCCAGCAGCGCGGCTTCCTGCGGCACACCGTGCGCGGGTTGACCGACGAGCAGGCGGCGACCCGCAGCACGGTCAGCGCGCTCTGCCTGGGCGGGCTGATCAAGCACGTGGCGCTGGTCGAGGAACGCTGGATGCGGTTCGCCGTCGGCGGCGCCGAGGCCATGCAGAGCGAGCAGGTCGACTGGGAGGCGGTGTTCCGGATGACCGAGGGCGACACCCTGGCCGGCCTCCTGGACCGCTACGCCGAGGTCGCCGCCCGCACCGACGAGCTGATCGCCACCCGCGACCTGGACGCGTCCCGGCCGCTGCCGGCCGCGCCCTGGTTCGAGCCGGGCGCGAGCTGGTCGTTCCGCCGGGTGGTGCTGCACGTCATCGCCGAGACCTCGCAGCACGCCGGGCACGCCGACATCCTGCGCGAGTCGATCGACGGCCAGAAGACGATGGGCTGAGGGCGGCGGATCAGCGGGGGCGGTCGACCACGGTGTGGGTCAGCCCGAACAGGAACGGCCGTCCTCGGTCCCCACCCGGTCACCCGGCGTCGCCCGCGCCTCCTCCCGTGGGGAGTCGGGCACCGAACGAACCCGGGCGGCCACACAGCGCCAGGATGCCCGACGCTGCCCTCGGCTGCGTGACCGGCCGACCGGGCGTGATCGGCGCCACGCCGCCGGCCGTGATGTGACGTCTCAAGGTCCGCTGGCGCTGAGGGACACGAGATGAAGGCACATCGGATGGACCAGGAAACCGTCGAGCGGCTGCTCGTCGGGCCGGTCGTGGACCCCAGGGACGGGCGGGAGCCGCTCGCGGCGCTGCTGACCGCGGTCCGCGCCGCGCCGCGCCCCGCCGAGCTGCGGGGGGAGCACGCCGCGATGCAGGCGTTCCGCCTCGCCCGCGCCGGCGCACCGCTGGCCGTACCCGTACCCGTACCCGTGACCGCCCGCGCCGGACGCCCGGGCGTGCTCGGCCGCGTGGCCGGGCTGAAGATCGCCGTCGCGGGCCTCGCCGTGGCCGCCACCGGCGGGGTCGCGCTCGCCGCCGCCACCGGCGCCCTGCCCGGGCCGCTGCACCGCCCCGATGTCCGCCCCGTGGCCCCGTCCGTCGGACCCACCGGCGGCGCCTCCGCCACCAGCCACCCCTCCCCCGCCGGCACGCCGTCCACCATGGACCCGACCCGGCCGAGGGCGAGCGCACCGAGCGTCGGTCTGTGCCGGGCCTACCGGGCGGGCGCGGGGGACAACCCCGGCCGGACCCTCGACAACCCGGTCTTCTCCGACCTGATCCGCGACGCCGGCGGTCGCGAGAAGGTGGCCGGGTACTGCGACCAGGTCACCGGCGAGGCGGCGAGCCCCACCAGGCCGAGCGCCCCGGAGAGCACCCGCCCGCCGGCGACCGCGACCGCCCGGCCGGACGCCCGGCCCTCCCGCGCCTCCATCTCCTCGGCGTCGACGCCCGCCCGCCCGACCAATCCCGGCCCGCGCTGAGCCGGGGAGCGGCCGGCTCTCCGGGCCGGACGGCGGGGGCTGGATACCGTGGCGGGATGGAATCGGTCTGGGACTACCCGCGTCCGCCCCGGCTGGAGCGGACCCCGCGCCGGGTCGTGATCCGGCACGCCGGGGTGACGGTGGTCGACAGCGCTGCTGGCGGGTGCTGGAGACGTCGCACCCGCCGGTCTACTACGTCCCCCGGGCTGACTTCACCGGCGGCCGGTTGGCGCCGTCGGCCGGGCGCACCTGGTGCGAATGGAAGGGCGAGGCCAGCTACTGGGACCTGGTCGTCGGTGACGTCCGGGTCCGCGAGGCGGCCTGGTCGTACGAGCACCCCACCCCGGCGTACGCCGACCTGACCGGCGCGGTCGCCTTCTATCCCGGGCGGGTGGACGAGTGCCAGGTCGACGGTGAGCGGGTCGCGGTCCAGCCGGGCGACTTCTACGGCGGGTGGATCACCAGCGACGTCACCGGGCCGTTCAAGGGCGCCCCGGGCACCGCCGGTTGGTGAGCCCGGGCGGTGGGGCTGATAGCTTGCCCCGATGAGTCTGCGGCGTCGACGCCTCGCGGTGGCCTGCCGGATCGCGATCGTGGTCAGCGTGCTGGCCGGGATCGTGCTCACCGCGCTCGGCCCGGCCACGATCACCGGCCTGCTGCCGTACTTCACCATCCAGAGCAACGTGGCGGTGGGGCTCTTCGCCGGCTACGCCGCCTGGCGGGCCTGGCAGCGGCAGCCCGAACCGCCGTCAGCGCTCAAGGGGGCGGTCACCCTCTACATCACCATCACCGGGGTGGTGTACCACCTGGTGCTCGCCAACCCCGCCAGCCCGTTCGCGATGACCCAGCCCGAGCGGGCGCTCGGCGAGGCGCTGGGCAACCAGTTCCTGCACACCGTCGTGCCGGTGCTCGCGATCGCTGACTGGGCGCTGTTCGACCAGCGGGGCCGGCTGCGGTTCCGGCACGCCGCCTGGTGGCTGGCGTTCCCGCTGGCGTACCTGGGCTTCGCGCTGCTGCGCGGCCTGGTCGTGCACCGCTACCCGTACCCGTTCATCGACGCCGGGCAGCTCGGCTACGACGGCGTCTCGGTCAGCGCGGTGTTCTTCGCCTTCACGTTCTGGCTGCTCGGCCTCCTCTTCGTGGGCCTGGACCGCGGCCTGCCCCGCCGGGGCGCGGCCCGGCCGGCCGACGGGCCCGCGCCGGGCCCGAGCGTCGGACCCGCGCCGGCAGCCGTCCCCGGGAACGCCATGGTGCCCGGTCAGGGCGCGGCGCCCGAGGACGCCGCCGGCAGCGCGACGGACGCCCCGGTCGGGCAGCGCTGACCGGCGGGCACCCGGTCGGCACGCCTTCCTGACCGCCGTCGGCGGCCGACCGGTCAGCGCAACCGGCCGCGGTGGCCGCCGTCGGCGGCGGCGGACCGGTCCCGGCCGTACGCGTCGGAGTGCCCCCACCGGCCGGGGATGTCCAGCAGCTCGATCCACCCGAAGCCCTCCGGCAGAGCGGGCTTTACCAGCAGGTTCTCCCCGCAGGGCCGCAGCCCGAGGATGGTGCCGAGCAGCATCAGCAGCGCGCCGGCGGACCAGGACTGGGGCCGGCCGGCGGCCGGCAGCCGCACCGGATACTTGGTCACCGGGCGCGGGTAGCCGGCGATCACCTCGGGCAGCGAGTCGCCGAGCCGCTCCGCCACGGCGAAGATGCCGGCCGCGACCCGGGCCGCCTCGTCGTCGTGGTGGTAGCGACGCAGCCCCGCCGCGACCAGCGAGTTGTCCGAGGGCCAGACCGCACCCAGGTGCGCGCCCACCGGGTTGTACGGGAGCTGCCCGTCGGCCATGGTGCGTACCCCCCAGCCGGAGAAGAGCTCCGGCCCGAGCAGGTGCGCGGCGAGCGCCGCCGACCGTTCCGCGGGGACGATCCCGCTCCACAGCAGGTGGCCGAGGTTGGAGGTGAGCGTCTCGACCGGCGTGCCGTCCCGCTCCAGCGCCAGCGCGTAGTGCTCCCGGTGCGGCAGCCAGAAGTCCCGGTTGAACCGCTCCTTCAACGCGGCCGCCTCCTGCTCCAGCCGGTCGGCGTAGGCGGGGTCGCCCCAGAACTCCCGGGCCAGCCGGGCGCCACGGATCTTCGCGTCGTACGCGTACCCCTGGAGCTCGCAGGTCGCCCGGGGGAAACCCGGCTCGCGGCCGTCGCGGTGCACGATCGCGCGAGGCGAGTTCTTCCAGGTCTGGTTGACAAGCCCGTTGCGCAGGTTGCGCCGCTGGTAGCGCAGGTAGCCGTCGCCGAGCAGGTCGCCGTAGCCGTCGATCCAGTCCAGTGCCATCCGGGCCGGGTGGCACAACTCCCGGACAAGTTCGACGTCCCCGGACCACCGCTCGTACTCGTCGAGCAGGATCACGAAGAGCGGGCTGGTGTCGGCTGCCCCGTAGTAGACCGCGGTGGGCTGGTCGTCGAAGGCGGCGGACTCGCCGTAGCGCAGCTCGCAGAGGATCTTGCCGGGCTCCTCGTCGTGGTAGTCGTCCAACCGGCCGCCCTGCAGCAGGGCGAGCAGGCGCAGGGTGGTCGGCGTCAACTCGGGGGTGAACGGCAGCGTCTGCAGGCAGGTGACCATGGCGTCCCGGCCGTAGAGCGCCATCGCCCAGGGCATGCCGCCGACCGGCACCCGCCCGGGGTACGTCAGCGGCACGTACCGCAGCGCGGCCAGGTCGGTCAGCGCGCCCTCGTACACCGTCGGGAGGATGTCCCGCTCGGCCACCAGGTGCGGCGCCCGGCCCAGCCACTCCCCCAGCTCGGCGCGCATGTCGTGGCGGGCCTGCTCCCGGTGCGACTCCAGGCTGGACCGCAGGTCGCGCCCGGCCTCGCCGCGGATGGTCATCCCGACGTGCAGGTCGGTGATCCACTGCCCTCGCGGCGGGACGGTGATCCGGAACGAGATGCCACCCTCGTCGACGTTGCCGGGGGCGGTGGTGGAGACGATCGCCTCCCGGGCGAACCGTTCGCGCTCGTAGCGCAGCCGCAGCATCCCGTCCGCGGAGGAGGCGCTCATCGTCGTCAGCCGGGGCACCGGGCTGCGGATCTCCGACGTGTCGGCGAAGTCGGCGCCGATCTCCATCCGGACCAGGAGGTCGGCCGGCTCCGCGGAGTGGTTGAGCACGGTGATCCGCTCGTTGAAGCTGTCGTCGATGGAGCGGTGCCGGATCACCGTGACGTTCGCGTCGACGTAGTGGCTGGCCGTACCGGGGACGAGGAAGAACCGGGTCTCGAAGTAGGTCATGTCGTCGCGGGACAGCGCGTGCAGCCGCTCGCCGTCGACGGTGAGCACCCAGCGAGAGATGAACCGGGTGTCGAAGGAGAAGAGTCCCACCGGCGCGTGCGGGTCGATCTCCATGTCGCCCTGGGCGTCGCTGACCGCGAAGGCGTTGCCGGCGACGACGTGGACCAGTTCCTGCCTCACCGGTGCACGTCCCGATCCCGGCCGACCTCCCGGGGATGCCGCGCCTCGGCCGGGCCGGGGAAGATCCGGCGCAGCAGCGTCAGCAGCCGCATGTCGCCCTGCACGGTGAGCTCGTTGCGCAGCAGCGCCGCGGCCAGGTGGGTCCGCCCGCCGGCGATCCGGTCGAAGACCTCCCGGTCGGCACGGATGACCAGCTCGGCGTCCGCGGCGGAGCGGGTGACGTCCACCCGCTGGTCGTGCACGGTGAGGTACCAGTGCTCGGTGCGGCCGTTCTCCTCGCGCATGTCCAGGCGCAGCGTGCCGGGAATCGCCTCGGGCAGCTCCGGACGCCGCTCCGGGCCGAGCTGCTCCAGCTGTTCCACCGCCGATGTCGCCACGGCCGCCCTCCCTCCTCGCGGTTCCCGTCCGGCACGATCGCAGCCACCGGGGTGAGCGGGGCTCACCCGGATCGGGTGAACCGGCCGCCGGGCCGGGGGTGGGAACCGGTTCGATCCGGGGTACGGCAGGAGCGGGAGGGCGGGATGCGCGCACTGGACGATCCCCGGCTGGACCGGGTGCTGACGGCGCTGCTGGCCATGCAGCGGCAGTCGTGGGAGCAGGGAGTGACCGGGCACGCCCTGCTCGACCTGGGTCGCCCCGAGGAGGCGGTGCTGCTGGCCGACGCCGCGGTGACCCGACAGCACCCCGACGGCCGGCTCGGCGACGTCTCCGGCGAACCGGGCGCCGTCAACGGGGCAGCCTGCGGCGAGGCGGTCCGGCACGCCGCCCGGACCGATCCCGGCGGCCGCTGGTCGGCGGCGCTGGACCGGCAGCTCGACTGGTTGCTCACCCGGGCGCCCCGGGCCGCCGACGGGACCCTGTTCCACCTGCTCGGCAGCCGGCAGGTCTGGGCCGACACCGTCTACATGGTGGTGCCGCTGCTCGCTCTCTGCGGACACCCCGACGCGGCGGCGGACCAGCTGGACGGCCACCGCCGCCGGCTGTACGACGAGCCCAGCGGCCTCTACGCCGCCCGCTGGGACGAGGACTCGGGGCGGCTGGAGCACCCTCAGCACTGGGGCACCGGGGCCGGTTGGGTAGTCGCCGGCATCGCCCGGGCGCTCCGGCTGCGCGCCGACTGGCCGGCCGGGCGGCGGGACGAGCTGGTCGGGCACGCCCGGGCGGTGCTCGACGCCACGCTGGCCCACCGGCGGCCCGACGGGCTCTTCCACGACGTCCTGGACGACCCGGCCAGCCACGTCGAGACCAACGTCGCCCAGATGCTGGCCTACACCGCGCTGACCGGCGCCGCCGACGGCTGGCTCCCCCCGTCGTACGCGGACACCGGGCGGGACCTGCTGGCCACCGCAGACCGGCAGGTCGACCGGTACGGGCTGGTAACCCCGGTCAGCGGCGCGCCGGACTTCACGCACCCGGGCACCTCCGCCGAGGCGCAGGCCTTCCACCTGCTCGCCCACGCGGCCCGACGCCGGGCCGGCGGCTGACGCCGGGACGGGCCGGCACCGTTGCGCCGGGCGGAGCGCCCTCAGGAGCGGATCAGACCGCGGACGTAGCTGGCCTGGCCGACGTGCTGGAGGTCGTCCTCGGCCACGCTGACCAGCCGGACGCCGAGCGTCACCGGCGGATCCCAGGCCTCGTCGACCACCCGGTCCAGGTCCGCCGCCGTCAGGCCGGACAGGAACTTCCGGGTCCGGCCGGCCACCGCCTCGTGGTACCCGACCAGCGCCTCGGCGCTCTGCGGGCGTACCGCGGCGACCTGCTCGGGGCCGTGGGCGTAACCCGTGTCGTCGGGGTCGGCGGGCAGGCCGAAACGGGCCGGCCAGCCACCGGTGATCCAGATCTGCTCCGCGCCGAGCAGATCGGCGACGTGGTGGTCCTGGATCCGGGTCAGGTGCCAGACCAGCCAGCCGACCGGGTTGGCACCCGGCCCGGGCGCCCGGCGCAGCTCGTCCGGGCTGAGCCCCTCCACCGCCGCCCGCACCAGGGCGGGCAGCCGGTCGTAGATCTCGGTGAGCAGGTCGTCGACGTTCACCAGCCACTCCTTCTCAAGCGGACCCGACTCTGGTACCGCGGACCGGGGCCGGCAAACCCGGCCGTAGGGTGATCACGTGGTCGCGGCCCTGGAGCTGTATCTGGACACCGACGCCACCCGGCGCATCCGGGTGCTCTGGGACGCGTTGGAGGCCGAAGGGGTGCAGAGCCTGCGCTCCCTGCTGGCGCAGCGGCACCGGCCGCACGTCTCGCTCGCCGTCGCACCCCGCTTCGACCCCGCCCGGGTGGCCGAGGCGCTGGCGGGAACGGTGGTGGCCGCGCCACTGCGGCTCAGCTTCCAGCACGCCGGCCAGTTCGTCGGCCGGGTGCTGTGGCTCGGCGTGACGCCCACCGCCGAGCTGCTCGCCCACCACGCGCTGGTGCACGACCGGCTGAGCCGGGCCGGCGTCGAGCTGCTCGAGCACTACCGGCCGGGGCGGTGGGTGCCGCACTGCACGCTCTCCATGCGGGTGCCCAACACGCTGATGGCTGCCGCCGTCCGCCGCTGTCTGGAGGTGCTGCCGATCGAGGCCACCGTGGTCGGCGCCGCCCTCGCCGACCACGCCCGCAACATCTCCCACCCCCTCCCCTGACCACCCCACCCCCCCTGACCCCACCCCCCTGGTCGAGTTGACCAAGGAGTTTGGGCACGGATCAGGCCCCGAAAGGGACCGAAGCCTCTTAATCAACGAGGCGGAACCGGGGGCAGTGGTAGTGGGGGCGGGTCAGGGGTGGGGGTTTAGGTCGAGTTGGAAGGTGGGGTAGTCGGGCTGGGGGCAGGGGTCGCCGCGGTGGCCGAGCCGCTCGTAGAAGGGCGCCGCCCGCTCGTGGTGCGCCTGCCACTCCAGGTGCCGTACCCGCTCGCCGGCCCACTGCCGCACCGCCGCCAGCAGCGCCCGGCCCACCCCGCCCCGGCGCAGCTCCGGCCGGACGTAGAGGTCGTGCAGCCGGGCCGTCCGGTGGTCGTCGCCGCCGCGCAGGTGCGGGCCGTGATCCTGGGCCGCCGCGTAGCCGAGCAGCTCGCCACCGGCCTCCGCGCCGAGGATCACCCAGCGCGGGTCGGCGAGCAGGGTGGCATACCGGCCGCGGTGCACCTCGGGCGGCTCGTCGGTGACGCCCATGTCGCGCAGCATCGGCCACAGCGCCGGCCAGTCGCCCTCGGTCAGCGGCCGTACGGTGATCGTCATCGCCGTACCGTAGCGGGGGCGGGGGGAGTTGCCTCCCCGGTCCGGAGCAGGTCTTCCGGTGGTGGCCGCCGGCGGGCACAATCACCTCCGACCGGTGTCGCGACCCCGGCGGCGAGCGGGCCGTGCGGGCTGAAACGTCGACTCTTGACCGAGAGGACGACGTCCGTGCATCCCCTGTTGCGGCGGCTCGACGCGCTCGCCGCCCACCTGTCCACCCGGCCCGACACCGTGGCGCTGCTCGGCCTGGGCTCGGCCGGCGTCGCGAACGACCGGCTCGACGCACACTCCGACCTGGACTTCTTCCTGGTCGTCGCCGACGGCGCGACGCACCGGTACGTGGAGTCGATCGACTGGCTGGAGGCCCCCTGCCCGGTGGCGTACAGCTTCGCCAACGAGCGCAACGGCCGCAAGGCGCGCTACGCCGACGGGGTCTTCGTCGAGTACGCGGTCTTCACCGTCGCCGAGCTGGCCCGGCTGCCGTTCACCGGCGCGCGGGTCGTCTGGCAGCGCGACGACGCCCCACCCGGGCTGGCCGACCGCGGGCTGCCCCCGGCCGGCCCGCCGTACGACACCGTCGAGTTCCACCTGAACGAGGCGCTGACCAACCTCTACGTCGGCCTGCACCGGGAGCTGCGCGGCGAGCGGCTCACCGCGGCGCGGTTCATCCAGTCGTACGCCGTCGACCGGGTGATCAATCTGCTCCGGCTCACCGGGGAGGGCGGGGCGCACCGGCGGGACCCGTTCGACCCGAGTCGCCGGGTCGAGCAGGCGTACCCGCCGGAGCTGCTGCCGCTGGCCGCAATGGCCCCCGGGTACGCGGGGAACCGGGCCGCGGCGGCGGTCACCCTGGCCTGGCTCGAGCAGCGCTTCGCCGTGCATCCGGTGCTCGCCGGCGCGATCCGCGAGCTGCTGGACGCCGCGGACGGCTGACCCGGCGGTCAGCGCTGCTCGTGGCGCAGGGCGATCGCGGTCAGCGCCAGCCCACCGTCCACGGTGTACCGACCGTGGAAGGTGCCGACCGGGCGGCCGGCGATCAGCGGACCGGGCACCAGCAGCCGGGCGGCGAACACCCCGTCGCGGGGGTCGAAGGTGATGTCGGCCTCGGCGAAGTCCAGCCAGCGCCGGGTCAGCGGGAACCACGCCTTGTAGACGGCCTCCTTGGCGCTGAACAGCAGCCGGTCCCAGCACACCCCGGGGCGCTCGGCGGCGACCTGGGCGGTGCGGGCCCGCTCGGCGGGGAGCGCGACCGCGTCGAGCACCCCGTCGGGCAGCGGGGCGTGCGGCTCGGCGTCCACCCCGATGGCGGCGAAGGCGTCGACCCGGCCGAGCACCGCGGCCCGGTAGCCGTCGCAGTGGGTCATGCTGCCGACCACCCCGGCCGGCCATCTCGGTGCGCCGCGCGGGCCGGGCAGGATGGGCGCCGGGGCGTACCCGAGGTCGCCCAGCGCCCGGCGCGCGCAGTGCCGCACGGTGGTGAACTCCCGCCGCCGCTTGTCGACGGAGCGGGCGACCAGGGCCGCCTCCTCGGGGTGCAGGACGGCCCCGGCCGGGTCGCCGAACGCCTCGGCGACGGCCACGCCGGACGGCAGGATCCGCTCGATCACCCGGCCGCGCCGCCGCGCCGGGCCAGGAAGTTGGTGCGCACCTCACCGGCGATGAAGTCCGGGTCGTCGAGGATCTCGCGGTGGAACTCGGCGGTGGTCCGCATGCCGCGGCCGCTGATCCGCAGCTCGTCGAGGGCGCTCCGCATCCGGGCCAGGGCGCGCGGCCGGTCCGGGGCCCAGGCGATCAGCTTGGCGATCATCGAGTCGTAGTGCGGCGGGATGACCGCGCCGGGCTGGCAGTGCGAGTCGACCCGGATGCCCGGGCCGCCCGGCGGGCGGTAGACGTCGAGGCGGCCAGGCGTCGGCGCGAAGTCACGCTCGGGGTCCTCGGCGTTGACCCGGCACTCGATCGCGTGGCCGGTGAGGGTGATGTCGGCCTGCTCCAGGCCGAGCCGCTCGCCCGCCGCCACCAGGATCTGCTCGCGGACCACGTCGATCCCGGTGACCAGCTCGGTGACCGGGTGTTCGACCTGGATCCGGGCGTTCATCTCCATGAACCAGAACGCGCCGTCGTCGTCGAGCAGGAACTCCACCGTGCCGGCGCCCCGGTAGCCGAGCGCCTTGACCCCGCGCAGGGCCACCTCGCCCATCTCGTCGCGCAGCGCCTCGTCGAGCGCCGGCGAGGGGGCCTCCTCGACCAGCTTCTGGTGCCGCCGCTGGACGGAGCAGTCCCGCTCCCCCAGGTGCACCGCGTTGCCGTACGCGTCGGCGAGCACCTGGATCTCGATGTGCCGCACCGACGGCAGGTACCGCTCCAGGTAGACCCGGTTGTCACCGAGCACGGCCTGGGCGCTGGCCCGCACCTCGTGGTACGCGGAGAGCAACTGGCCCGGCTCGTGCACGGCGGCGATCCCGCGGCCGCCGCCACCGGCCACCGCCTTGATGATGATCGGGTAGCCGATCTCCTGGGCGACCGTCGCCGCCTCCTCGAACGAGGCGACCGGCGCGGTGGTGCCGGGGAGCAGGGGCAGCCCCGCCGCGGCCATCAGGTGCCGGGCGGTGGTCTTGTCGCCGACCGCGCTCATCACCTCGGGCGTCGGCCCGATGAAGGTGATGCCGTTCTCCGCGCAGATCCGGGCGAAGTACGGGTCCTCCGAGAGGAACCCGTAGCCGGGGTGGATCGCGTCGGCGCCGCTGCGCAGCGCCGCCCCGACCACGTTGGGGATGCGCAGGTAGCTCTGCCGGGCCGGGGCGGGCCCCACGCAGACCGCCTCGTCGGCCAGGGCGACGTGCAGCGAGTCGGCGTCGGCCGTCGAGTGGACGGCCACCGTGCGGGTGCCCAACTCGCGGCAGGCGCGGATGATCCGCACCGCGATCTCACCGCGGTTGGCGACCAGAATCTTTCCGAACATTGCGCCATCCGTCCTCGACGGTCTCAGCTCTCCGTCACCAGGTCGAGCAGGGGCTGCCCGAACTCCACCATTTCCCCGTCCTTCACGTTGAAGGCCGCGATCCGGCCCGCCCGGTCGGCCACGACCGGCGTGAAGAGCTTCATCGTCTCGATGATCCCGACCTGCTGGCCGCCCTCGACCAGGTCGCCGACCTCCACGAACGGCGCGGCGTCCGGCGACGGCCGTCCGTAGAAGGTGCCGACCAGGTCGGCGACGATCGCGCTCCGACCCTCGTCCACCCGGTCCACCGGCTCGCCGACCGGCGTCGCCACCACGGCGACCGCCGGTTCCCCGGCGGCGTGCCACTCGACCTCGATGGTGGCGCCGTCGAGCTGCACCATCACCCGGCTCAGCGGCCCGGGCAGCCGGCTCACCACCGCCTGGATGGCCGAGCCCAGCTCGCCAGCGTTCCACCCGCCGTCCTTCACCACTGTCGTCACCGCTTCTCCCCTACCGTCAGGACCGCCTGCCGTTCCGCGTCGCCGAAGGCCGCGAAGCGCGCGTAGCGCTGGGCGATGAGCTCCTCCGGGGACAGCGCCACCAACTCGTCGAGGGTCGCCGCGAGCACCGAGCGGACCCGCTGCACCGTGCCCGGCCGGTCAGCGTGCGCGCCGCCGGGCGGTTCGGCCACCACCCCGTCGACCACGCCGAGCCGCAGCAGGTCGCCCGGGGTGATCCCGAGCTGGGCGGCGGCCCGGGGGGCGAGCGCGGCGTTCTTGAACAGGATCGTGGCGCAGCCCTCCGGGCTGATCACCGAGAAGTACGCGTTCTCCAGAATCAGCACCCGGTTGGCCACCCCGATCGCGAGCGCCCCGCCGCTGCCGCCCTCGCCGGTGACCACCGACACCACCGGCACCGGCAGGCCCGACATGTGCTCGATGCTGCGGGCGATGGCGTAGCCCTGCCCGCGCCGCTCGGCCTCGATGCCGGGGTAGGCGCCCGGGGTGTCGATGAGGGTCACCAGCGGCAGGCCGAAGCGGGCGGCGTGGGTCATCAACCGGTGCGCCTTGTGGTAGCCCCAGGGCTGCGGCATGCCGAAGTTGCGCCGGACGAGCTCGGCGGTGTCGTGCCCCTTCTGGTGCCCGAGCACCACCACCGTCCGGTCGCCGATCCGGGCCAGCCCGCCGACCAGCGCCGGGTCGTCGCCGCCGCCGAGCCGGTCGCCGTGCAGCTCGACGAACTCGTCGAACGCGCCCCGGCAGTAGTCCAGGGTGGTCGGCCGGTCGAGGTTGCGCGCGGTGGTCACCAACGCGGTCGGTTCGACGGCCGGCACCCGGGCCGGCTCGGTGAGCAGGTGCGGGGAGCGCGCCGCCGGGGTCACCGGGGCGGCCGGGGCGTGCAGCCGGACCAGCCGGGCCAGCGTCGCCCGCAGGCTCTCCCGGGGTACGACCAGGTCGACCTGGCCGTGTTCGGCGAGGAACTCGGCGCTCTGGAACCCGGCCGGCAGCTCCACCCGGATCGTCTGGCGGACCACCTCCGGCCCGGCGAAGCCGATCCGGGCGCCGGGCTCGGCGACGATCACGTCGCCGAGCATCGAGAACGAGGCGGTCGCCCCGCCGTACGTGGGGTCGGTGTTCAGGTTGACGGTGAGCACGCCGGCGTCGTGCAGCCGGCGCAGCTCCTGGCTGGTCTTGGCGAGCTGCATCAGCGAGACCGCGCCCTCCTGCATCCGGGCCCCGCCGGAGGTGGAGATCAGCAGCAGCGGCACCCGGTCGGCCAGCGCCCGCCGGGCGGCCCGGGCGATCAGCTCACCGGCCACGCTGCCGACGCTGCCGCCCATGAAGGCGAAGTCGAGCGCCGCCACGACCAGGGGCAGGCCCTCGATCCGGGCGGTGCCGGCCACCACGGCGTCGGCCCGGCCGGTGCGCGCCCGGGCCTCGGCCAGCCGCCGGGGGTACGGCTTCGCGTCGACGAAGCCGAGGATGTCGCGGGGTTCCACCTCGGTGCCGAACTCCGCCAGGCTGCCCGGGTCGAGCAGCATGTTCAGCCGGGTGGGCAGGTCCAGCCGGGCGTGGTGCTGGCAGTCGGGGCAGACCCGCAGGTTGTTCTCCCAGCGCAGTCGGTACTGGAGTTCGCCGCAGCCCGCGCAGCGCAGCCAGTCGTCCTCCCCGCCGCCGAAGGGCGAGCTGGGCCAGCCGGGCCGGGTCACCGGCTCCACGGTGGTCATGCCGGCACCGCCCGGGTGTGGGCCGGTGCCGTGGCGTCGGTCTCGACACCCACCAGGGCGAACCGGTGGCCGGCCGGGTCACGGACCACGCCGCTGATCCCGGCGGTCGGGCGGGTGTCGCCCCACCGCTCGACCGTGCCGCCGGCGGCGACCGCCCGGGCCAGCACGGCGTCCGGGTCGTCGCAGCGCAGGGTGAGCAGCACCGCGTCGTCCGGGGCCGCGTCGACGGTCTCGGTCACTTCCAGCCGGTACGGGCCGAGCTGCAGCTCGGCGCCGAGGACGTGGCCGTCGAGCAGGCACTCGCGGCGCGTCTCGGTGGCACCGAGGACGTCGGCGTAGAACGCGATCGCCGCCGCGCTGTCGGGTACCGACAGCCGGTGGCATGACGGGAATCCCCCCGAACCCATCGCGCGCCTCCCTTCCCTTGTCGACGATGAGGCGCACCCGGCAGGTCCGGTGACACCGCACGGACGATCGCCGGCGGATCCGGGGCGAGATCTACGCTCTTCGATAAGCGCTCCTCATCTGCGGGGAACGTTATCCATGTCACAGGTGCCTGGATACCCTTAGACGCACCCCTAGGCGCCGCGCCCGACGACGGGCGTCGCGGGGGCGGATCGGTCCGGGGCGGGGCCGGGCCACCACCCGTCGACGGCCGCGACGAGCTGCCCGGTCCACTGCCGCAGCAGCCCCCGCCCCTCGTCCGCGGTGGCGCCGGTCGGATCGCCCAGCACCCCGCTCGGGCTCACCGCGCGCACCCCGTCGCGGCGCAGCACCGGCATCAGCTCGGCGAGCGGCCGACGGTCGCCGGGGCGCAGCGCGGCGCGGCGCACGCTCGCCGGGCGCAGGGCCAGCATCACCGAGGTCTCGGTCCGCCCGGCATGGCTGTCGTGCCCGGTGCCGGCCGGCGCCCAGGCGTACGCCCGGCGTCCCTCCCGGCGCAGCCGGCCCACTGCCCGCCGCAGCGGGACGGCGTTGCCGCCATGGCCGGAGACCACCAGCACGCCGGCGAACGCGTCGGCGGAGCGGGCCAGCTCCACCAGCACCAACTCCACCGCCTCGGGGCCGATGGACAGGGTGCCCGGGAATCCGGCGTGCTCCCCGCTCGACCCGTACGGCAGGGCGGGCGCCACCGTCACCCAGGGGCGCGCGGCGGCGAGCCCGACCGCGAGCGCGACCGCGACCTCGGTGTCCACCGTGCCGGGCAGGTGCGGGCCGTGCTGCTCGGTCGCGCCCAGGGGCACCACCAGCAGGCTGCCGGCCGCCCGCCGCGCGACCTCGGGCCAGGCCAGGTCCGCCAGGTGGTTCGGACCCTCGGCGTCCCGGCCCGCCGGACCGGTGCCGCTCACCGGCCCGACTCGCCGGCGGCGCGGGGATCGGCCGGGCGCTCGTCCACACCGTCGCGGCCCGGCCAGCCGGCGAGGTCCGGCAGGAGCGGGGCGAGGGTCCGGTGCCGCAGCGCGCCCCAGCACACGCCCGCGCCGTGGGTCAGGTCGTCGGCCAGCCGCAGCGCCACCCAGCGGAGCAGGTCGACGTCGGGGCGCTGCCGCTGCCAGTCGCGGACGTGCCGGGCGAGCACCGCGGCGAGCACGAGCCGGCCGCGCCGGCTGGCCAGCAGACCCGGCACCGCCACCGGCCCCCACGCCCGGACCAGGGCGTCGGCGAGGAGCCGGCCGGCGCCGAGGTGGCCGAGGACCGCGAGGCGCAGCGACTCCCCGGCCGGTACGCCGACCGCCGCCAGCTTGCGGGGCAGCAGCGCCGCCGTGACACCCGCCACGGCCAGCCCGGCACGCGGACGGCCCAACGCGATCGCCGCCCAGGCGACCCCGCTCCACGGCGACACCTTCACCGGGGTGACCGCGGTCCCGTGCCGCAGCGCCAGCGGCGCGGCGGAACTGCCGTAGGTGAACCGTTGCCGGGCCCAGGCGCGCCAGTCCGGGCGGGTGGCGTGCCGGACCCGGGAGGCGGGCTCGTAACGCACCCGGCCACCACCGGCGACCAACCGCCAGACCAGGTCGACGTCCTCACCGACCAGCATGTCCTCGGCGAAGCCGTCGAGTTCCTTCAGCGCCGACACGCGTACCAGCAGGGTGGCCGTGGGCAGGTAGGGCACCCGGCTCCACGGCCGCACCACCGCGCCGACCTCGCCCATGTCGAGGGAGGGCCGGGCCCGTTCGTACCGCTGCAGGAGGGTCGGGCCGGCGGTGCTGCACACCCGGGGGGCGACCGCGACCACCCGCGGGTCGGCGAAGTGCCGCAGGAGCGGGTCGAGCCAGCCCGGCTCGGGGGTGACGTCGGCGTCCAGGAAGGCCACCAGGTCGGTGCCGGCCAGCCGCCAGCCGGTGTTGCGGGCCGCCGCCGCGCCGCGCGGCCGGTCGTGTCGTACCGTCGCCCCGGGCAGCGGGGTCCGGGAGCCGTCGTCCACCACCACGGTGGCCAGCCCGTCGAGCGCAGGCAGCAGCCGGGCGAGGGCGGCGGCGTGGTCGCGTACCGGGACGACCGCCGTCACGTCGGCGGCCGTCGGGCCCCCGGATTCCCGGCGGGGGTGTGCCAGGCCGGCGTCGACCAGCCGGTCGGCCAGCGCGCGGTGCCGGGGTGCCGGACCGACCGGGTCGCCGGCCCACCAGCCGTGGACCAGCCGCGCCGCCGGGTCGGACAGCCGCAGCACCCGCAGCGGCGAGCCACCGAGCAGCACCCGACCGTCGCCGAGGCGGCGCACCCCCGGGTCGGCGTCGAGGTACAGGATGTCCCCGGTCATCTGACGACTCCCTCCGTCGGGGGTGCGGCGGGAGCGGCCGTCTCAGTAGACGCCGCACATCCCGTCGATCGAGACCTCCTCGACGAGCAGGTCCTCGTCGACGTCGGGGTGCGGGTCGGCCTCCGGCGCGGCGGTGTCAACGACGCCCTCGGTGCCGGCGGCGGTACGGATCTCGGTCATGGCGGCCGTCCTCTCCCTGGTCCCGCGGCCGGTACGCCGGCCGGCGACGTCCCGACGGTATCGGCTCCGGACGGCCGTGCCGCACCCCTAATCGCCCGTCGGTAGGGGTCCACCACTTCCACCGACGCCGCGCTTCCGCCATAGTGGATCCGGAGTCACCGTTGATCGGCCGTTCGGCTCCATTCGGCCGGCAGATCGGCTCCTCCATAGCAACCCAGGGACGACCGATCCCACCCTGTCGGCCACCGGCCGGCACCGGGGCGTTCGGGGCCCCGGCCCGTGACCGGCAGACGCCAGAAGTGGATGTGCACCGTGCGAATGCGACCCTGGCCCGAGGTGACCGCGTCCTTGCGGGAGGACGGCGAGCTCGTGCTGCGCTCCGGAGCGACCGGGGACCGGTTCCGGTGCCGCGGCGCCGGCGCCGCGATGTGGCTGGCGCTGCGGCAGCACGACGGGCACTGCGATGCCGCGGCCGACATGCTCGCCCGGATCTGGGAGGCAGATCCGGCCGACGTCCGCGCCGAGCTGCGCAGCTGGGCGGCGGAGCTCTGGGACGCCGGGCTGGTCCGGCCGGCCGCCTGACCCTCCGGCGCACCCGCCCGCCGGCCGGCACGGCACCGATTTGACGCTCGTCCTATACGTTTGTACATCGTGGACGTGTAGGCTGTGGCCCATGGGACATCGTGCGGAACTGCTGGTCGGGGCCAAGCGTTGCCTTGTCGAGAAGGGCTACGCCCGGACGACGAGCCGGGACATCGTCGCCGCGTCCGGCACCAACCTCGCCTCCATCGGCTACCACTACGGCTCCAAGGAGGCCCTGCTCAACGAGGCCCTGATCAGCGCCTTCCAGGACATCGGCGAGGAGTTGGCCGCCACGCTGGTCAACGACGTCGAGCCCGGCGCCGCGCCGATCGAGCGCTTCGAGATGATCTGGACCCGGATCATCGAGCAGTTCACCACCCACCGCCAGCTCTACCGGGCCAGCTTCGAGGTGTTCGCCCAGTCCGACCGCGCGCCGGAGGTGCGCGCCGCGCTGGCCACCGGCATGCAACAGGGTCGCCAGGGGCTGGCGTACCTCTTCCGGGCCCTGTCCGAGACCGGCGCCGACGACGACCCCGGGACCGCGCAGGCCGTCGGCTCGTTCTACCAGGCCCTGCTCACCGGCCTGATGGTGCAGTGGATGGTCGACCCGGACCACTCCCCCGACGGCGCCCGGATCACCCGGGCGCTGCGCATCATCGCCGCCTGGCACTTCCCGCCGTCCGGACGGGACGCCACCTCCGACCCGGTCTCCGGCCTCCCCGGGCAGCCCGGGCCTCGCCGCCACCCCCGGGACGGGGCGAGGCCCCTCGGCTGAGGAGCCTCGCGCCGCCCGGGCTCGGGACCGCTCAGCGGGCCTCGGGTCGCGCACCGACCTTTCCGGACCGTCGAACCCGGATGTCGCCGGAGGTGGTGCGGGCGTACACCGCGACGGTCGCGCCCGAGCGGTCACCGTCCCCGGAGTCCGTGAAGGCGTTGCGGACGTTGCCCGAGCGGGTCGAGGCGTCGACCCGGGCGGCCGAGCCCTCCCGGACACCGACCTGGAGGTCACCGGAGGTGGACTCGATCCGTACCGAGCCGCCGACGACCTCGCCGACGTCGATGTTGCCGCTGCGGACCTTCACCGTGACGTCGTCGGCGGCCTGCTCGACGGAGACGTTGCCGTTGGCGCCGTCGATCCGCAGCGGGCCCGCCACCTCGCCGAGCCGGACGTCGCCCGAGCTGATCTGGACGGCCGCCGACCCGTCGATGTCGCCGATCCGCACGTTCCCGGAACGGGCGGTCACGTCCACGTCGCCGTACGCGTTCCGGACGGTGACGTCACCACTGGACGCCTCGACGTTCAACGTGCCGGTGTCGTGCAGCTTGACGTTGCCGGAGCCGGCCCGGAAGGTGCAGTCGCCCAACCTTCCCTCGGCGTGGAAGTCACCCGAGGAGGTGCGGCCGGTCACGTGCGAGCCGGCCGGCAGGGAGATCGTCACGTGGACGGCGCCGTTGCGCCCGAACAGCCCGGACTCGCGCGGGACCCGCACCGTGAGCACACCGTCGGCGAAGCTCACCTCGGTCTGCTTCGCGGTGCGCTGGTCGGCGGGGCTCAGGAACAGGGCCGGCGCCACCTCGACGACGGTGTCCCGCCGGCTGCCCGCGACGAACCGGGCGTCGCCGGCCGGCAGATCGAGCGAGACGGAGATCGGGTGCGGGGTGTCGAATTCGCGCATGATGGTCCTCCTTGGTACGTCCTGCGGTGGATGATGGTGCGCTCGCCCGTGCGGAGGGCAACCCCGGCCCGCGCCGTTGCGGACCTGCCGCCCGGGGGCCGTGACTTTCCGTTACCGATCCGCTGCTCTACAACGGCGGTGACCGGCCCAATTCCGAAATCTGGGATCACACTCCGACATGACGGGTGGCGCCGATCCGACGAGGGATTGTTGACGACGGGACTTTCCAGCGAGCACCCATCGATCGCCGCCGAAGCTTGGCGCAATGTTTCCATTTCGTCAACGCTTATTACCGAACAGTAATTGTGAAAATGACAGGTTGGCTCTTTAGAACACTTCCCCGACCGCCCGCAAGAGCCCGGTCACATTGTCGCCACCCCATCATCCGATCCTCCAGAAAACCATAGACGAACGTTCCATACAGACATATAACTTGTCCGCAAGTTGCCACACCGGCCCGGCGGGCTCGACACCGGCGCACGGATCGTGCTAACCCCGCGCGGCCGCCGCGTCGAGGTCCAAGATGGCGTCCGGCGTGAGCAGGCGGGCCGGCGCGGAGCGGGGTGCGACGAGCCGGGGCCCGACCTCCGCGACGGCCGGGCTGGTGAGGACGACCGTGCCGCCGTCGGCGCGGTACCGCGTCAGGACGGTCTGCATCAGGGCCGCCGACAGGGCGTCCACCTGCGCGAACGGCTCGTCGAGGAGAAGAAGCCGAGGCCCGTCGAGCAGCGCCGCCGCCAACTGGAGCCGCTTGCGCATGCCCGGGGTGTACCGGCCGACCACTCCCCCGTCGAGCCCGCGCAGTCCGCACTGCCGCACCACGGTCTCCATCCGGCGGGCCAGGGTGGCGGCGGCCATTCCCCTTGACAGCCCCACCCACCTCAGCCAGTCCCGACCCACCACGTCCCCGGGCAGCCCGGCGTCGTCGGACAGCAGCCCCACCAGGCCCGCGGGCAGCGCCGGCGCCGCCCAGATGTCGATGCCGAAGACCTCGACCACACCCTCGTCCGGAGGAAGCAGGCCACCGACCATGGCGACCAGGGTGGACTTGCCCGCACTCCGCCCGCCGACGATCTCCAGCACGGCGCCCGCCGGCAGGGACGACGAGAGGTGGTCGACCACGACCTGGTCGCCGAACTGCTTGCACAGGCCCCGCAGGCGCAGCGCCGACGTGGACGCCGCCGGTCGCAGCTCGCCGAGCCGCTCCCGGGATTCCGGGGCCTCGACCAGGTCGCACACACGGGTCGGGAACATCGGGCGTCTCCTCTCGGCGGTCGGTCTGGGGAGCGACGTGCACGGGCCGTGACGCCGCCCGCGACCGCACCGAGAACACTAGGGCGGCCAACGGGTGGGCAGAACCGACCTATTCCGCGCATCCAGGTAGGTCTACCCCTACCCGGGGATCCGCCCGACCGGCGCCTTCGGACAGAGCGCCGGAGGCTGCGCGGGCCCACCCGAGAGCCGCGTCGACCCAGGTGGACGGCCCGATCGCGGCGTCCATCGTGCGGTGCCACCGCGGCGCGGCGAGCAGCGCCGGCCGCGTCGGGCCGGGGCGGGTGAACGGCCGTCGGCGATCATCGGCCGGGCCGCCCCCGCGCGTCTCCGCTTCGACACCGGGTGATCACCGAAATGCCACCCGGCTACACAACATCGTGATCAGAAGCATCTATGCCGAAGTGCCGCCGGCGGCTATGTTCCTACCTTGCTCAAACGATGAGGGGTTGACGCTCCACTCAGGAAGCCCCAACCTATAGCGAGCATTGGGCTCGGAAGGTTGAACGGCGCATGGCTTTATGCACTGCAACATCCTCGGCTGCAGTTGACGGAACGGTTCAGGCGTGTTTCAGCGGGCCGCCGCTGTGCGAAAGTTCATCGGGGGAAAGTGCATGACATTACAGGAACGTTACGGCGAGCTGTCCAGTCTGGAGTCCCTGCTGGCCGGCTGCTACTCCGGGACCGGAGGGGTTGCCGTGGTCAGCGGGCCGGTGGGCAGCGGAAAGACCGAGCTGCTCGACGACCTGGCCGACAAGGCGGCGTCGGCCGGGGTTCTGCACCTGAGGGCCACCGGCCGGAAGGCCGACGCGCTGGTGCCGCTCGGTGTGCTGACCGAGCTCTTCCACTCCACCGAGCTGCGCCAGGCGGCCCGGCGGGTGGCGGAGCTGCTGGACGACGCGGGCTCCGGGGGGACCCTCGGCGAGTCCGGCACCACGCCGCCGCCGCGCCTGATGCACGGGCTGACCGAACTCCTCCAGGACCTCGCCGCGCAGGGACCGCTGCTGATCACCGTGGACGACTGCCACTACGCGGACGCCGCATCGGTGCACTGCCTGACCCACTTCGTGCAGAGCCTGCGCTCCACCCGGATCCTGCTGATCTTCGCGGAGTCCGACCACGCCGCCGACCGGCACCCCCGGTTCCGGACCGAGCTGCTGCGCCAGTCCCGCTGCCGGTGGCTGCACCTCTGGCCGCTGAGCGCGGACGGCGTCGCGGCGATGGTCCAGCCGGAGCTGGACTCCCGCGCGGCGCCGGCGGTGGTGGACGCGACCGGCGGAAATCCCCTGCTCGTCCGGGCGCTGCTCGCCGACCACCGGCAGGCCGCCCGCCCCGGGGCCACCCGCGACGACCAGGAACCGGCGATCGGCCGGGCGTACGGCCAGGCGATCGTCTCCTGCCTGCACCGGGTCAGGCCCGCCATGCTCGCCATCGCCCGGGGCATCGCGGTGCTCGGCGACGCCGCCTCGCCACGGCGGCTCAGCGCACTGCTCGACCTCGACGTCGACGCGGTGACCGACGACATCCGGGAGATGGAGCTCGCCGGCCTGCTCGGCGACGGTCGCTTCCGGCACCCGGCGGCCGAGGCGGCCGTGCTGCGGGACATCCCCTGCGCCGAACGCATGGCCGGCCACCGCGAGGCGGCCCGGCTGCTGCATCTCGACGGGCCGCCGGCCACCGTGGTGGCCCGGCACCTCGTCGCCGCCGGGCACGCGAACGAGACCTGGGCGGTCTCCGTGCTGCGGGAGGCGGCCGAGCTCGCCGAGGTCGCCCAGGACGTCGACTTCGCCGTCGCCTGCCTCGAACTGGCCGCCCAGGCCTGCGGCGCGGGCGCCCAGGAGTCCGCGGTGACCCTGCAACTGGCCCGGGCGGAATGGCAGCGCAATCCCGCGTCGGCGGCCCGGCACTTCGACGGCCTGGTCGACGCGCTGCGCGCCGGCGACCTCGACCGCGGGCACGTCGGCACGGTGGCCCGCGCCCTGCTCTGGCACGGCGAGCACCACGCCGCGCAGGAGGTGCTGACGGTCGCCGCCGAGGAGGGTGGCGCCGACGCCGCCGTACGCGTGCACGTGGTCCGTGAGCAGCTGCGGGCGACGTACCCGGAGGTGCTGCCCACCGCCCTGCAGGGTCGTACGCCGCCCCGGTCCCGCCTCGGTCAGCAGTTGCGCGCGGCGTCGGCGCTCACCGCGGTGCTCACCCGGGGGGCCGGCGAGGAGTCGATCGCGGTGGCCACCGAGGTGCTCCGCGACGCGGCGCTGGAACGCGCCGACCTGGAGTCGATCGAGGCGGCGCTGCTCACCCTGCTGTACGCCGACCGGCCCGACCTGGCGGCCCCGCACTGCGCGCGCATCATCGAGGGCATCTCCGCCGGGCAGGCCGTCACCCGGCGGACCGGTCTGCTGGCCCTTCAGGCGGAGGTGGCGCTGCGCGGCGGCGACATGGCCGGGGCGGAACGCGCCGCGCGCGAGGCGCTGCAACTGCTGCCGCCCCGCGGCTGGGGCGTCGCGGTCGGGTCCCCGCGGTCCACGCTGGTCCGCGTCCTCACCGCCACCGGCCGGCACGCGGAGGCGGCCGACCAGCTCGCCCAGCCGGTGCCCGAGGCGATGTTCCGGACCCGGCACGGCCTGCTCTACCTGAACGCCCGGGGGCACCACCAGCTCGCCGAGAACCGGCTGCAACCGGCGCTGGCCGACTTCCAGGCCTGCGGCCAGCGGATGCGCGACTGGGGGATGGACGTCCCGTCGCTGGTGCCGTGGCGCAGCGGGGTCGCCGCCGTGCACCTGCGCGCCGGTGACCCGGAGCGGGCCCGCAAGCTGATCGAGGAGCAACTGGCCCGCCCCGGCGGCACGCATCCGCGGACGTACGGTTCCTCGCTGCGGCTGCTCGCGGCGGCGAGCGACGCCCGGCACCGGCCCGGTCTGCTGCGCAAGGCGATGGAGGGGCTCCAGGCCTGCGGCGACCGGTTCGAGCTGGCGCACACCGTGGCGGACATGAGCCACGCCTACCAGGTGCTGGGCGAGCTGGGGCGGTCCCGGGCGATGGCGCACCACGCGCTGCAGCTCGCCGACGAGTGCCGGGCGGCGGCCCTGCACGAATCGTTGCTGCGCCAACATCCGCAGCCGCGGGAGAAGCCGGCACCGGCCGAGCCGGAGGCGACCGCCGCGGGCAACGCGGCCGTGCTCAGCGAGGCCGAGCGCCGGGTCGCCGAACTCGTCTCGCTGGGCCACACCAACCGGGAGGTGGCCAAGGCGCTGTTCATCACGGTGAGCACCGTCGAGCAGCACCTGACCCGGGTCTACCGCAAGCTCAGCATCAGCCGGCGCGCAGACCTGCCGGTCTTCCAGCAACTGCACGTCGCGGAGGCCAGCTGATCGACCACCGGCGACGGACGATCCGCCGCCGGTGGACCTGGGCGCCCGCCTTCCGTTGGGAAGGCGGGCGGCACGCGTCAGGCGCGTCGGCCGGTCACCGGGGACGACGGCAGGATGCCCGGCTTGAACTTGCCGCTCATCTCGTCGCCGTCCACCGTCACCGTGAAGCGCAGCTTCATCGGCACCGGCGTGGTGACCGGCAGCGCCCACTTGAGCTCCGCGCCGTTCACCGTGCCCTCGACGATCGCCGAGGTCTTGCCGTTCTGCGTGATGGTGCCGTTGAGCTGCTGACCGTCCGACTGCAGGACGACCGTCAGCTCCTGCTTGCTTCCCGGGGCCTTGACCACGACATTCCAACGTCCGTCGGCGCTCACGATACTCCCTTGTGGTGACAAATAAGACAATCCGTTGTCTCGACTGTAGTGGCCGCCCTCGGGCACGACGACCCCTAAAAGCGGCTGCCCTTACCCGACGAAGCCGCCGTCGGCGTGCAGGACGCTGCCCGTCACCGCCGACGACCCGACGCCGCAGAGCCAGCACACGGCCGCCGCCACCTCGACCGGCTCCAGCAACCGGTCGACCAACTGGTGCCGGGCGAAGGCCGACACGTCGGGCAGGTCGTAGAGCGCGGCGCTGGCCGCCAGCATCTCGGTGCGGGTCGAGCCGGGCGAGACGGCGGTCGCGGTGACCCCCGTCCCGCGCAGGTCGGCCGCCAGCCCGCGGACCAACCCCACCACCGCGTGCTTGGCCGCCGTGTAGCCGGCCAGCTGCCACAGGCCTCGGTGCCCGGCGGCGGAGGCCAGGGCGACGAACCGGCCCGACCGGGGCGGCGGACGGCGCAGCAGCGCGGGTACGGCCGCCCGCGCCAGGTTCGCCACCCCGTGCACGCCGATCCCGAACAGGGTGTCCCACTCGGTGCCGTCGGACTCCCAGAGCGGTCGGCCGCCGGCGATCACCGCAGCCGCGGCGACTGCCGCGTCGAGGCCACCGAATTCCCGTTCGGCCAGCCCGACCGCCTCGGCCAGGGCGGCCGGGTCGCGTACGTCGGCCACCACGTCGCGCACCGCGCCCGGCCAGCGGTCCGCGAGCTCGCGCAGCTGCGCCCGGGTGCCCAGCGGGTAGTCGACCCCGGGCAGGTCCCGGCAGACGTCGGTGGCGACCACCCGCCAGCCCTGATCGGCGAGACCCGCGACGACGGCCGCGCCGATCCCGCGGGCCGCACCGCTGACCACCGCCACCCGTTCACCGCTCACCGGGGCGCTCCAGGTAGCCGCGCTCGCCCAGGTACGCCAGCAGTTCGTCGGCGGCCGCGCCGGCGTCGGCCGGCCGGACCACCCGGCTCGCCCGATGGCCGGTCAGCGTCCCGGTCAGCGCGATCCACCGGTCGCGCGGGTCGGATCCGCCCGGCGCGTCCAGCACCCGCGGCCGCGGCCGGTACGGGCCCGACCGCCGCACCCGCACCACCGGACCGGGCGCGGTGTCCCCGGGCACCCAGGGGATGGTGGCGCTACCGCTGGCCAGCAGGGCGGGCAGGGCGGCGGTGCGCAGCCGGGTGTCGCCGGCCTCCACCGAGCAGACGGCCGGCAGCGGCACGCTCAGCAACTCCTGTCGCCCACCGTCGAGCCGGCGCACCGCCCGCAGCCGGTCGGCGCCGTCCAGGGTGAGGTCGCGCAGTCCCAGCGCCTGCGCGGCGCCGAGCCGGTCGGCCAGGAAGGCCGGGGTGGCGCCGGTGCCACGGTCCAGCGAATGGTCCCCGCAGAGCACGACGTCGACCCGGCCGTACCGCGCGCCCAGCGCGCCGGCCAGCAGCGCCGCCGTGGCGGAACCGTCGTCGAGGTCCGGCCCGCCCTCGGGTACGGCCACCCGCAGCGCCTCGTCGGCGCCGGCGGCGAGCGCCTGCCGCAGCATGGCGTCCGCCGCCTCGGGTGCGACACTCACCGCGACGCAGCGGCCGCCGCCCGCCGCGGCGAGCCGCAGCGCGTACTCGAGGGCGCAGCGGTCGGCCGCGCTCGGGCCGCTGGTCCGCACGTCGGTGCGGACCGCACCGGTGAGCGGGTCGACGCCCGGTCGGTTGTCGACCCAGCGCAGCGCGGCCACCACCAGCATCCCCGTCACCCCTTCCGGAAGACGACGCCCTGGCCACCATCGGGGTAGCTCCAGGAGATGGCACCCCCGGTGTTGCAGACCTGGTAGCAGGCGCCGCACTCGAAGCACTGCTCGTAGCTGAAGAGGATCCCGCCGTCGGCGGTCGGGGTGAACAGGTCGGCGGGGCAGCAGCGCACGCACGCCTGGGTGGTGCAGGACCGGCACACCCGGGTGTCCACCGTGATGTGCGCCCGGGCGCCGACCCGGAACTCGGTGGTCGCGATCCGCTCGTCGAAGCCGGTCTCCAGGTGCGGACCCGGCGGGTCGGGCCGGCTCACCGGAACGCCCGCAGCGCCACGAGCGCGTCCCGGGCGAGATCGCGGACCCGGACCTGGTGGGTCGCCGCGCTGCGCCGCAGCAACCGGCGCAGCCCGGGCTTCGGACGGGGATTGTCCACCTGGAACACTCCTTGGACGAGGTCGCAGAGCAGGCCCGGATACCGCTGCTGCACCCGGTCGGAGAGAACGAGATCCGGCACCCGGCGCAGCCGGCGCAGGTCGGCGAGGACGAACGAGTCGCGCAGCATCCGCCGGTACCCGGCCAGCCCCGGCCGGCTCACGTCGCCGGCTGCCACCGCGGCGGCGGCGGCCCGTCCGGCGTACATGCCGGCACCGATGGCGAAGTTCACCCCCTCCAGCCAGACGCCGGCGGCGAGACACATCGCCGCAGCGTCGCCGGCGACCAGGATGCCGTCGCCCACCAGGTCCGGCATGCTCCGGTAGCCACCCTCAGGTAGCAGGTGGGCCGAGTACTCGACCAGCGTGCCGCCGCGCAGCAGGGGGGCGACGGCACCGTGCCGCTTGAGGTCGCCCATCAGCTCCTCGGGACGTACCGTGCCGGTGGCCAGGCCGGAGAGGCCGACGACCACGCCGACGCTCACCGAATCCCGCTGGGTGTAGAGGAACCCGCCGCCGGGCAGGCCGCGGGTACAGCCGAGCACCTCGATGTCGGCACCCTCCTGGCCGCTGAGCCCGAACCGCTGGTCGATGACCTCGCGCGGCAGCGCCAGGGTCTCCTTCACGCCGAGCGCGACGTGCCGACCGGCCGCGCCCTCGCGGTACAGCCCCGCCTCCTTCGCGAGGAAGGAGTTGACCCCGTCGCAGGCGATCACCACGCCGGCGCGCAGGTCACCGTCGGGCCGGTCGGTGCGGACCCCGACGACCGCGCCGGTGGCGTCGCGCAGCAGCCCGGTGACCACGGTCGACGGCACGAGCACGGCGCCGGCCGCCACCGCGAGCCCGGCGAGCCAGCCGTCGAGATCCGCCCGGTGCACGGTCGCCCCGTTGTACGGCGGGCGACCCCAGTCGCTGGTCCGAAAGTCGACCGTCATCGCCTGCGTCGGGGTCATCACCATGGTGGCGCGCCGGGTCACCCAGCGCTGCACCGGCATCTGCTCCCACCAGCGCGGCACGAGCTCGTCGAGGACGCGTCCGTAGACGACCCCGCCGTACACGTTCTTGGCGCCCGGGAACGGTCCCCGCTCCACCAGGGCGACCGACCGGCCGGCGCGGGCGGCCTCCAGCGCCGCGGCGGAGCCGGCCGGTCCGGCGCCGACCACGACCACGTCGAACCGCGGTGGCGTGCCGGCGGGCTGGTCAGTCATCGTGCTCCTTTGCTCCGGGCCGGACGCCCGGGTCGAGTCGCGCCGCCAGCTCCGCCAGCAGGGCCGCCGCGTCGGTCACCAGGGCGAGGTCGGCGGCCGTCGTCATCGGGCACGACGCGTCCGGGTTGACGCTGACCAGGTGCCGTGGCTGGCCGAGGCCGCCGAGGTGCTGGGCGGCGCCGGAGACGCCGAAGGCGACGCAGAGGTCGGGGTCGACCAGTACGCCGGTGGTGCCGATCTGGCGGGCGGCCGGCACCCAGCCGGCGTCGGTGACCACGCGGGTGGCGCCCAGCGAGGCGCCCAGCCCGGCGGCGACCCGGCCCAGCAGCGCGACGGCCTGCGGGCCGGTCAGCTCCCCCCGGCCGATCCCGGCCCCCGCGGTGAGGATCCGGGGCGCCTCCGCGAGCGCCACGGTGGCTGGTTCGGGATCCGCCACGGACACCGTGGTCACCTCGGGCGTCGCCGGGGGCGGCGGCAGGGTGAGCGGGTGCAGGCAGCCGGCACCGTGGTCCGCGTCGACGCCGCGTACGCCGGGTTGCAGGGTGGCGACGAACGGGCCGTCCACCGCCAGCTCCACGCCGAGCCGGCCACCCCAGCGCAGCACCTCGGCGCCGTCGGGCAGCAGCCGGGTCGCGCCGGCGAGCAGCGGCCGACGCAAAACGGCGGCGAGCCGGGGTGCGAGGTCACGGCCGTCCGGGGACGCGGGCAGCAGGATCGGGCCGCTGCCGGCCAGGACGGTGGCCAGCTGCGCGGACCAGTGCCCGGGCCGGAAGCCGTCCTGCTCGGTCCAGTGGACGGTGTGCGCGCCGGCGAGCGCGCCGGCAGCCTCGGCGGCGCCGGAGCCGATCACCAGTGCCCGGCCGCCGGCCTCCGCCGCAGCCTCGGCCGCGCCGAGCGGCAGCCGGCCCGCCCGGGCCACCACCACCGCGATCGGCGCACCCACCTCCGGCGTCACAGCGCCACCCCCACCCGGTGTCCCTCGACCACGGCGGCGTGCGCCCGGCGGGGCGCCACGCAGTCCCCCACCCGGTGCACCTCGAACGGGACGTCGCGCAACTCCCGCCACAG
Source organism: Micromonospora lacuserhaii (assembly GCF_036902735.1). Lineage (NCBI taxonomy): Bacteria > Bacillati > Actinomycetota > Actinomycetes > Micromonosporales > Micromonosporaceae > Micromonospora > Micromonospora lacuserhaii. Next base: position 39,998 of record NZ_JBAKHO010000040.1, read on the forward strand.
CTCGTCCTCCGGCGCCGGGTGGGTCGCGCAGACCACCCAGTCGACCCGCAGCGGCGAGGTGACCCCGGTGGTGTGCCGCAGCATCTGCAGTTCCAGGCCGTCGGAGACCGCCGCGCCGGCCAGCACCACCTCGTCGGTCTCCAGCCGGATCCCCCGGGCGTGCGCCCGGACCAGGAACATCTCCATGTCCAGGGTGATGCCGAGATCCTGGCCGACGATCATCCCGGGCGTCGTCACCCGGACCCGGCAGCCCCGGTCGGCGAGCAACTCCGCCACGGAGGTGGCCTGGTGGAAGCCCAGTTCGTCCACGACCAGCACGTCACCGTGCGGCGCGACCCGGCCCTCCAGCACGTCGCGCACCTCGGCGACCCGGTCGAGCCCGGTGGCCCAGGGTGGCAGCTGCGGGCGGGCGCCGGTGGCCAGCACGACCGCGTCCGGCCGCGCCGCGCGCAGCGTCGCCGCCGTCGCCGTGACACCGGTGCGGATCTCCACGCCGTGCTGTCGGCACTCGGCGAACAGGCTGCGGACCAGGTCGCCGAACTCCGCGCGCCCCGGCGCGGTGGCCGCCACCCCGACCTGCCCGCCGGTCTCCGGCGCCCGCTCGTAGAGGGTCACCCGGTGGCCCCGCTCGGCGGCGGTCGCCGCGGCCCGCAGCCCGGCCGGCCCCCCGCCCACCACCAGCACCCGGCGGCCCGGCAGGCCCGGCGCGGGCAGCGGCACCGACTCGCGGCCGGCGCGCGGGTTGACCACGCAGCCCAGCCAGCGGTTCAGCCCCATCCGGCCGACGCACTCCTGGTTGCAGGAGAGACAGGCCCGGATCTCCGCCGACCGCCCGGCGCGGGCCTTGGCGGTGAAGCCGGGATCGGCGATCTGCCCGCGTACCACACCGACCAGGTCGCAGTGGCCGGCGGCGAGGGCACGTTCGGCCTGCACCGGGTCCTTGATCCGGCCGACCCCGACGACCGGCAGCCGGACCGCCCGGCGCAGCGCGTTCGCCACGAACAGGCCGTAGCCGGGGGGAACGGCCATCGAGGCCTCGATCATGTACAGGGTGGCGGTGGCGACGCCGATCGAGGTGTTGACGTAGTCGACCTTGCCGGTCGCCTCCACCATCCGTGCCACCTCGACCGCCTCGTCCAGCACGATGCCGCCCTCGACGAGTTCGTCGCCGCAGAGCCGTACCCCCAGCGCCCGGTCGGGGCCGAGCGCCTCGCGGACCGCGTCGATGATCTCCAGCAGCAGCTGGGCCCGGTTGGCCAGCGGGCCGCCGTAGCGGTCGGTCCGCAGGTTCGTCGCCGGAGAGAGGAAGCCCCGGACGATCGACGAGTGCGAGCACTGCAGCTCCACGCCGTCGAAGCCGCCCTCGGCGCAGTGCCCGGCGACCACCCCGTAGCCGTCGACCACCTCGCGGATCTCCGCGCCGGTGACCGCCTTGGGCACCTCCCGGAACAGCGGGTCCGGCACCGCCGACGGGGCCCACACCGGCCGCCGCGAGTACATCCCGGTGCCCTGGCCGCCGTTGTGGTTGAGCTGGGCGAAGACCGGCACGCCGTGGGCGTGCACGGCCTCGGTGATCCGCCGGTACCCGGGCACCACCTCGGGCCGGAAGCCGTGGATCAGCTTCTCGTACGGCCAGTCCGTCGGGTGGGTGGACTGCTCCTCGGTGATGACCAGTCCCGCCCCGCCGGCCGCCCGGGCCGCGTAGTAGGCGGCGTGCTGGGCGCTGGGCAGGCCGTCCTCGGCGTAGTTGGTCAGGTGCGCGGAGCTGACCACCCGGTTGGTCACCACCACCGGCCCGATGCGCAGCGGCGAGAACAGGTGCGGGAACCGGGTGGCCATCAGCCGGCCCCGACGAGCGCGAGGGCGGCGCGGCGCCCCTCGCGTACGGCCTCGTGCACGGTGCGCGGGGCGACGCAGTCGCCCGCCCGGGGCGCGTCGGGGTGCACGTCGGCCAGCTCGGGTTGCGGGAGCCGGTGCCCCCAGTGCACCAGGACGGCGCAGTCGAGCGAGGTCCGTTCGGCGGTGTACACGTCCTCCACGACGACCCGGCCGGACTCGACGGCGCGGACCCGGGAACGGCGCAGCAGCCGCACGCCGGCCCGTTGGAGGCGGCCGTTCGCGTCGGCGAGGTCGCCGGTCAGCGCCAACTGGACGCCGGGCACCGGGTCCCGGGTGACCAGCGCGGTGGGCCGGCCGGCCGCCGCGAGTAGCTCCGCCACCCCCACCCCGACGGCGTCGCCCACCTCGTCGGAGACCACCACCGGGCCGGGCGGCAGCGCGGCGCCGACAGTACCGCCGTCGGGCGTCGCGACGAGCAGGTCCGCGACGTCGACCGCGGCCGGGAAGTCCCGGGGGCCCGGGACGCCGCCGGTGGCCAGCAGGACGGCGCGTCCCGACGCCACGGCGGCGTCCAGGTCGGTCGCGGTGACGGTGACGCCCGTCCGCACGGTCACGCCGAGCCGGCCGAGTTCCCGCTCCCACCAGTCGACCAGCTCGCCGAGGCGGGACCGGCCGCCGACCGCCGCGGCGTGCCGCAGCGCCCCGCCGAGGCGTCCGGCGCGCTCGGCCAGCTCCACCCGGTGGCCGCGGGTGGCCAGCACCCGGGCCGCCTCCAGGCCGCCCGGCCCCCCGCCCACCACCAGCACGTCGCGGGACGTCCGGTCGCGGCCCTCGGTGGCCGGCACGTCCTCGGACTCGTACCCGCTGGCCGGTTCGGCCAGGCAGCTCACCACCGGGTTCCGGCTGTCCCGCACCCGGCACCGCTGGTTGCACAGCACGCACGGTCGGATCCGTTCCGGACGGCCGGCCCGCCACTTGGCGACCAGGTCCGGGTCGGCGATCTGCGCGCGGGTCATCTCGACCAGGTCGGCGGTGCCGTCGCGCAGCGCCTCCTGCGCCCGCGCCGGGTCGACGACCGAACCCTGGAACACCACCGGGGTGGCGTCAGCCACCGCCTTGCGGACGCTGCCGCAGAGGTCCCGGTTGAAGCCCGGCTCGGTGTGCAGGTCCGGCCGGGTGGCCGGCACGCCGTACGCGGAACCCCGCACCACGGCCAGGTAGTCGACCGCCGGGGCGAACTCGACGGCCAGCTCGGCGGCGGCCTGCGGGGTGATGCCGGCCCACGGGGCCAGCTCGTCGCAGGACAGCCGAAGGCCGAGCACGGCGTCCCCGCCGATCGCCGTGCGGACCGCCGACAGCACCTCGCGCACCAGCCGGGACCGGTCGGCGCCGTACCTGTCGGTGCGGACGTTGGTGAGCGCGGAGAGGAACTGACGCAGGATGCTGTGCTGCCCCGCGTCGATCTCCACGCCGTCGGCCCCGGCGCGGACGGCGAGCCCCGCCGCGGACGCGAAGCCCGCGGTCAGCGCGTCGATCTCCGGCTGTTCCATCGCCATCGGCATCTCGCGGGTGATGACGTCCGGCACCCCGGACGGCGCCCAGAGCGCGCCCTGCGACCAGGCGGAGGAGCCCTGCCCACCGGCGTGCCCGAGCCCGGCGAGGACCAGCGTCCCGTGTGGACGGCAGGCAGCCACGACGGCGGCCCAGCCGGGCCCGCAGTCGGCGGCCAGCGGGGCCCGCTCGTACGGCCAGTCGCTGTCGTGCACGCTCGCCGTCTCCACCACCACCACGCCGGCCCCACCGGCGGCCCGGCGCGCGTAGTAGCCCACGTGCGCCGGGGACAACGCCCGTCCCCGGCCGAGGTTGGTCTCGTGCGGCCCGAACAGCACCCGGCTCGGCGCCCGGCGCCCGGCCAGCTCCACCGGGTCGGTCGGGCCGATGCCCCCGGTGGTCATCCGCCGCAGCCGACGAGCGGGCTGCTGTCGCAGGCGCGCCCGGCGACGTCGGGGGTAGGGCCGCCGATCCGCACCGGCACCGGCCGGCGCGAGTGGTCGACGCTGGGCCTCGGCGCGGAGCCGGCGGTGACCGCCGCCAGCGCGGCCTCGCCGTGGCCGAGGGCGCACTCCGGGTCCGGGCCGGACAGTGGCAGCCCGGTGAAGAACTTTGCCGCCATGCAGCCGCCGCGGCAGCTGTCGGCGGCGGCGCAGCCGGTGCAGCCACCGGCCGCCTCCGGCGACCGGAACTCGGCGAAGCGCGGCGAGTCGCGCCAGACCCGGGCGAAGCCGCCGGGCGACCGGACGTTGCCCGCCCGGAACCGCTCGTGGATCGCGAACGGGCAGGCGTAGACGTCGCCGACCGGGTCGACGAGGCAGACCACCCGCCCGGCGCCGCACAGGTTCAGGCCGGGCAGCGGGCTCGCGCCCAGCGGGTTGAGGTGGAAGAAGGAGTCCCCGGTCAGCACCCGCTCGCCCCGGGCGACCAGCCAGTCGTAGAGCTGGGCCTGCTGGGTGGCGGTCGGGTGCAGCTCGTCCCAGACGTCGGCGCCCCGCCCGGCCGGCCGCAGCCGGGTCAGCCGCAGCTGCGCGCCGTGCTGATCGGCCAGCTCGGCGAACGCGTCGAGCTGGCCGGCGTTGGCCCGGGTCACCACCACGCTGATCTTGAAGTCGCGGACGCCGGCCTCGGCCAGGTACCGCATCGCGGTGCGGGCCGTGTCGTACGAGCCGGCGCCCCGGACCGCGTCGTTCACCTCGGCGGTGGCACCGTCCAGCGAGAGCTGGACGTCCAGGTAGTCGCTGGCGGCGATCCACCGGGCCCGCTCCGGGGTGATCCGGACGCCGTTGGTGGAGAACTTCACCCCGACCTGGTGCGCCGTGGCGTACTCGACCAGTTCCCAGAAGTCGGGGCGGACGGTCGGTTCCCCGCCGCCGATGTTGACGTAGAAGACCTGCATGCGCTGGAGCTCGTCGAGGAACGACCGGCACTCGTCGAAGCTGAGCTCGGCGGGGTCGCGGCGGCCGGACGACGACAGGCAGTGCACGCACGCGAGGTTGCACGCGTAGGTGAGCTCCCAGGTCAGGCAGATCGGTGCGGCCAGCCCCCGCTCGAAGTGGTCGACGAGTTTCATCGCGGCTCTTCCTCCATCACTGCCCCGCCCTCAGCGCGGCTCGATCGTCCCGGCCTCGGCGAGGCCACGGAGCGCGGCCAGATAGCTGTGGCGCAGGTCGGTCGGCACGTCGGCCCGGTCCAGCGCGTCGTGCACGTCGGCGTGGCCGGCGAGCGACTCGACGACGGTGACCAGGACCGGCGTCTTGAGAAAGGAGAGTCGGCGGGTGCCGAAGTGGTACGCCAGCGCGCCGAACGGCTCGGGCCGCAAGGCCACCTGCGGCGATCGGCGGTACGGCAGGGCCGGGTCGAAGACCGGGGTGCTGGCGGGCTCGGAACCGTGCTCCGGCATGCGGGAACCTCCGCGGTTCGACGGGGACGGTCGACGGCTGGGCGCGAGGTGACGCTAACCGGCCCGTGTGGGCGCGGGTAACCACTAGCGGCGCTGCCCGGACCCCTAATGACACCGCTAGGGGCCACGCTGCGTGCCCAGCCGCTCACGCCGCCCCGGCGAAGAGGCGGGTCAGAGGGCTGCCGGAAGTAGGCCTAGCACTACTCGGTGACGTCGCGGTGTCGATGAGAATGGACCTTGCGCGAGGCGCCGGCCGGGTGAGCTCCGATGCGGATCACCGGCCGGCGACGGGCCTCGGCGGATGGGGGTGCGGCATGGGAGCTGGCAGGCAGGCGCTCGACGAGGCGTTCGGTACGCCCGGTCGGGTCTCGGTCGGGCAGCTGGTCCGGCAGGCCGGCACCTGGTGCCTCCGCGGGCTGGGGCTGGCCACCATCGGCTGCCTCGGGCTGGCGCTGTTCGTGCTCGGGCTGGTGTCGGTGCTGCTGATCCCGGCGGCCGGCGTCGGGGTGGTGCTCACCCCGGTCGCCATGGGCGCGGTCCGGGACCTCACCACGTGGCAGCGGCGGCTGATCGGCGACTGGCTCGGCGTACGGATCGAGCTGCCGTACCACGAGCCGCCGGCCTGGTCCGACAACGCGCTGCTCGCCGCCTGGCAGCGCTGCCTGTGGGCGCTGCGCAACGCGTCGACCTGGCGGGACATGGCGTGGCTGCTCGTCGGCTTCCCGGCCGGCCTGGTGCTCGGCCTGCTCCCGGCGATGATGGTGGTCTACGGGCTGGAGGGCGTCCTGCTCGGGTTCATCCTCGGCATCGCCGTCCCCGGCTTCGGCTACGGCGTCTTCTGGCCGATCACGAATGTCGTGCAGGCGCTGCTCGCGCCGCCGCAGGGGGTGCTGCTGCTCGTCGGCGGGGCGCTGCTCGCGCCGCTGCTGCTGACCGTGTACGGCCGGTTCGCCAAGGTTCTGCTCGCCCCCACGTACGGGGCGTCGATGGCGCTGCGGGTGCGGCACCTCACCGACACCCGGTCGGCGGCGGTCGACACCCAGGCGGCGGAGCTGCGGCGCATCGAGCGCGACCTGCACGACGGGGCCCAGGCCCGGCTGGTCGCCCTCTCGATCAGCCTGGGCATGGCGGCGGACCTGCTGGCCCGCGACCCGGACGCCGCCCAGCAGCTGCTCAACGAGGCGCGGGAGACCAGCGACCACGCCCAGGCGGACCTGCGCAACCTGGTCCGCGGTATCCACCCGCCGGTGCTGGCCGAGCGCGGCCTGGCCGGTGCGGTGCAGGCCCTCGCGCTGGCCCTGCCGACCGAGGTGACCGTGCAGGTGGACCTGCCGGGTCGGCCGCCCGCGCCGGTCGAGTCGGCCGCGTACTTCGCGATCGCCGAGGCGCTGGCCAATGTGGTCAAGCACAGCGGGGCCGCGCAGGCGACGGTCACCGTGACGTACGCGGACGGGAGCCTCACCCTGGTGGTCATCGACGACGGCGTCGGCGGGGCGAGCCTGGACGGCGGGACCGGGCTCGCCGGCGTACGACGGCGGCTGGAGGCGTTCGACGGGACGCTGACGGTGATCAGCCCGGCCGGTGGCCCGACCGCCGTGATGATGACGCTGCCCAGCGCCGTGTCCTGACCGGCCGTCCACGCCGCCGGCCCGTCAACGGCGGCCGGGCGGGTCAGGCGGGCAGGGCGTGGAAGCCGCGGCGGAAGTACACCGCGGGGTCGACGGGGCGTACGGCTGCGGCGGTCACCCGGCCGACCAGGATGGTGTGGTCGCCGCCGTCGTAGCGGGCGAACGCCTCGCACTCGAGCACCGCGCAGGCGCCCGGCAGCACCGGGTGGCCCTGGGCGTTGGCCACGAACTCGCCACCGCCGAACTTGTCCGCGTCCCGGTCGGCGAAGCGCATCGCGAGGCCGGCGTGCTCGGGCGCCAGCATGTGGATCACCCAGGAGCTGGCGGCGAGGAAGCCGGGATGGCACCGGGCCGTCCGCGCCAGGCAGACCAGCGTCAGCGGCGGATCCAACGAGAGCGAGCAGAAGGACGTGGCGGTGAACCCGCACCAGCGGCCGCGCTCGTCGGTGGTCGTCACGATCGTCACGCCGCTCGGGAACGAGGCCATCGCGTCGCGGAACCCGGCCACGGCCCGGTCGTCCGCCGCCCGTTCGGACACTCCTGCGGTCATCGGTCCTCCTTCGGCCGGGCCTGCCGCGTCAGCGCGGTAGCCCGGCCAGGTATCCGTGGAGCACCGAGCGGAAGCGCTCCGGCTCCTCCAGGTGCGGGGTGTGGCTGGACTCCTCGAACAGCTCCCACCGCACGTCCGGCACAAGGCCCCGGTACGGCTGCAGGGTCACCGGCGTCGCCTCGTCGTGCCGGCCGGAGACCAGCAGGGTCGGCACCGCGATGTCGGGCAGGCAGTCGACGACGGACCAGTCACGCAGCGACCCGACCACGTGGAACTCGGTGGGGCCATTCATGGTGTGGTAGACGGTGGGATCGTTGTAGAGCTCGTAGAACGAGGCCATGTAGTCGCCGGGCCACGGCGTACGGCGGCAGACGTGCCGGTCGTAGAAGACCCGGGTGGCCGCGAAGTACTCGGTGGAGTCGGTGGTGCCGGCGGCCTCGTGCCGCAGCAGCGTGTCGTTGACGCCCGGCGGGAGCTGGTCGCGCAGGACCTTCATCTCCGACAACCACAGCGGGTACGACGCGGGCGAGTTGGCGATCACCAGTCCGCGCAGCCCGGCAGGTCGGGCGGCGGCGTGCCGGGCGGCCAGCATGCCGCCCCAGGAGTGCCCGAAGAGCACGTAGTCGTCGGCGACGCCGAGCTTGTCGAGCAGGTTGTCCAGCTCGGCGAGGAAGAGCTCCGGGGTCCAGAAGTCGGCCCCCCGGTCCGGCAGGTGCGTCGAGCCGCCGTTGCCGAGCTGGTCGTAGTGCACCACCGGCCAGCCGTCGCCGGCGAGCGCCGCGAGGTTCAGCAGGTAGTCGTGGGTGATGCCCGGGCCGCCGTGCACGACCACCAGGGCCGGGCGGCCGGCGCGGAGGTCACCGGTCACCCGGTACCAGGTCCGGTGTGGCCCGAACTCCACGGTCCCCTTCGCCGTCGCGGCGTACGACACGTCGACCACCTCCACGGCTCTGCGGTGCGTCGCACCGGCGGATCCGGTGCCGGCACCGAACCTATGCGGGCCGGGCGCGGCGGGATCCCCTAACCGGACCCCTGCCGTTCCCCTTATCGCGACTCCGCCGGGTCGGCGGCGCCCAGCTCCCGGTCGAGGATGTCGAACAGCTCGGCCGCCGAGGCGTCGCTGAGGTCCTCCTCCGCCGGCTCCGCAGCCGGCGGCGCCGGGGTGGACGGCTCGGCGTCGAACAGCACGGTGCCGAGGTGGCGGGCGAGCGCGGCCACCGACGGGTGGTCGAAGACCAGCATCGACGGCAGCCGGCGGCCGGTGGCCCGGGCCAGCCGGTCCCGCAGCTCCAGGCCGCTGAGCGAGTCGAAGCCCAGGTCGAGGAAGCCACGGTCCACGTCGATCCCGGTCCCGTCCGGGTGGCCGAGGACCGCCGCGGCGTGCTCGCGGACCAGCTCCACCAGGGCCCGTTCCCGGTCCGCGCCGGGCAGGCCGGTCAGCCGGCGCAGCAGCTCGGTCGTCCCGTCCTGCCCGGCCGCCGCCGCCCGGGCCCGGCGGGAGGTCACCGGCACCAGGGCCCGCAGCATCGGCGGGACGTCCCCGGTGGCGAGGGCCGCCACGTCGAGCCGCAGCGGCACCGACACTGCCCGGCCGGCGCCGACACCGGCGTCGAAGAGCCGGACCCCCTCGTCGACGGTCAGCGCGGGCAGGCCCTGGCGGCGCATCCGGGCCAGGTCCACCTCGGTCAGGTCGCGGCCCATCCCGGCTCCGCTCCACAGCCCGTACGCCAGCGCGGTGCCGGGCAGGCCGGCGCGCCGCCGCTCGGTCATCAGGGCGTCGAGGAAGACGTTGGCCGCGGCGTACCCGCCCTGCCCGGCGGCCAACAGCAGACCCCCGGCGGAGGAGAGCGCCACGAACGCGGTGAGCGGGAGCCGCCGGGTGGCCTCGTGCAGCAGCCAGGCCGCGTCGGCCTTCGGGCCGAGCGTCGCGGAGAGCTGGCCAGGGGTCAACGCCTCCACGACCGCGTTGTCGGCGACCCCGGCCGCGTGCAGCACACCGGTCAGCGGCCACTGTCCGGGTACGCCGTCGACCAGGGCGGTCACCTGGGCCGGGTCGGCCAGGTCGCAGGCCAGCACGGTCACCTCGGTCGCGCCCGCCGCCAGCAGCTCCGCGCGCAGCGCCGCCGCGCCGGGCGCCCGGGGGCCCCGGCGGCTGGCCAAAACCAGCCGGCGTACGCCGTGCGCCGTCACCAGGTGCCGGGCCAGGACGGCGCCGAGACCGCTGGTGCCGCCGGTCACCAGGACGGTTCCGCCGGCCTCCCACCGCACGCCGGTCCCGACCGCCGCCGGCAGCGGGACGAGCCGGGGTACGCGGGCCACGCCGTCGCGGACGACGACCTCCGGCTCGTCGAGGGCGACGGCGGCGCGCACGTCGTCGAGGCCACCGGTCGCGTCGACGTCGACCAGGGTGATCCGGCCGGGATGCTCCGCCTGGGCGGCCCGGACCAGGCCCCACACCGGGGCCAGCCGCACGTCCACGGGTTCACCGTCGACGGGTACCGCGCCACGGGTCAGCACGACGAGCCGGGACTCGGCGAGCCGGTCGGCCGCCAGCCAGGACCGCAGCGCGGTCAGCGTCCGGTCCAGCACGGACCGGACCGCCGCGGGTACCGCCGTGTCGGGGGCGGCGCACTCCAGCACCACGGCGGCGGGCGGCGAACCGCTCGCGGTGGCCGCGACGTCGAGCGGATCGTCCGTCGCGGCCAGCGTCAGCCACTCCCCCGCCGGGACGGCGCGGGCGGGCGCGGTGACCCAGTCGACCGCGTACAGGGTGGAGTCGGCGGCGGTGCCGAGCTGGTCGGCGGAGACGGGCCGCAGGGCCAGCGAGCCGACCGACGCGACGGGATTGTTGGCCGGATCGGTGACGGTGACGGTCAGCGTGTCGGGCGCGGGCTGGGTCAGGTGGACCCGGACGGCCGTCGCGCCGGCGGCGTGCAGGGTGACCCCCGACCAGGCGAACGGCAGGGCGGCGGTGTCCCCGTCGGTGCCGCCGAGCACCACCGCGTGCATGGCGGCGTCGAAGAGCGCGGGGTGCAGGCCGAACCGCTCGCCGTCGGCGCGGGCCGCCTCGGGCAGGGCGACCTCGGCGTACACGTCGTCACCGAGGCGCCAGGCGGCGTGCAGGCACTGGAAGGCCGGCCCGTACGCGTACCCCTGCCCGGCCATCCGGGCGTACGCACCGGCCAGGTCGAGCGGGGTCGCGCCCGGCGGCGGCCAGGCGGCCGGGACGGCGGCGGGGGTCGGGAGGCCCGGTACGAGCAGGCCCTCGGCGTGCGTCGTCCACGCCGTGGCGCTCCCGACGGTCTGCGACCGGATGCTCAGTGCCCGGGCGGCGGAAGCGTCGGCCGGTCCCACGATCACCTGGACGTGCACGGTCCGGCCGGCGGTGAGGACGAGCGGCGCCAGCAGGGTGAGTTCCTCGACGGTGTCGCAGCCGACCTCGTCGCCGGCCCGCAGGGCGAGTTCGACCAGGCCGGTGCCGGGCAGCAGGATCGTGCCGTGCACGGCGTGGTCGGCCAGCCAGGGCTGGGCGTCGAGGCAGAGCCGGCCGGTGAGGACGACACCGCCGTCGGGCAGCGGCACGGCCGCGCCGAGCAGTGGGTGTTCCACGGCGGCGAGACCCACCGCGGCGACGTCACCGGCCGGGGTGGCGTGCCGCAGCCAGTGGTGCTCGCGCTGGAAGGCGTAGGTGGGCAGCTCGACCCGGCGGCCGGTCGGGCACCAGGCCGTCAGGTCGACGGGCGCGCCGGTGGCCCAGAGCCGGCCCACGGCGGCGGCCAGGGTGACCACCTCCTCGCGGTCGCGGCGCTGGGTGGCGATCGTGACGGTCCGGTCGCCGGTGGCGCTCTGCGCGGCCAGCCCGGTCAGCACACCGTCGGGTCCGATCTCGACGAACCGGGTCACCCCGGCGGCCTCCAGGGTGGTGACCGCGTCGGCGAAGCGGACGGCGTGCCGGACGTGCCGCACCCAGTAGTCGGGGTCGGTCAGCTCCTCCGCGCTGGCCAGCCGTCCGGTGAGGGTGGACACCACGGGGAGAGTCGGCGCGGCGTAGCTCAGCGACCGCGCGACCGCCCGGAAGTCCGCGAGCATCGGCTCCATCAGCGGCGAGTGGAACGCGTGCGACACCCGCAGCCGGGTGGAC
>NZ_JBAKHO010000003.1:0-244994 GCF_036902735.1 Micromonospora lacuserhaii
TCGCGGCCGGCACGTTCTGGTGGGCCACCCGCACCCCCGCCGGTCCGGCCACCCTGGCGCTGCCCACCGTCCGCCAGCGGGTGCCCGGCGCCAGCCTGCCGCCGGCCGGTCCGCCGACTGGCCCGGTGGACGCCAGCACGGCCGACCCGGAGGCCGCACGGGCCCTGGTCGAGCAGTTCCAGTCCGGCGTACGCCGGGCCGAGCAGAGCCGGCCCGATGGCCGGGCGGTCGAGCTGGACGTCACCCCGGACCGCCCGCGGCTGAGCCGACGGGTGCCCGGGGCGAACCTGATCGCCACCCCGCAGCGCGCGGCCATCCCCAGCCAGCACCCGGGCGACCCGGCCGAGGTCCGCGACCTCATCACCGAGTTCGAGGCGGGCGTGGCCCGTGCCCTGCGCGACGTCCGTACCGACCACCGCCACGACGAAGAGGGATCATCACGGTGACCAGCCCGTTCCTGCACGACAACGTCGACCACCAGTCGCACGCCGGCCCGGAGCTCAGCCCGGAGGCGCGCACCTTCAACTGGCTGCTGGACTCGTTCACCTCCAGTACCGCCGGCGTGTTGGAGGCGATCGCCGTCTCGTCGGACGGGCTGCTGATGGCCATGTCGGCGATCAAGGACCGGTCCAACGCGGAACGCCTCGCCGCCGTCGTCTCCGGCATGACCAGCCTGGCCGGCGGCGCGGCGAGCTGGTACGCCCTCGGCGGGCTGAACCGGGTCATCGTCGACATGGCCGACGGGTACCTGCTGATCAGCGCGATCAGCAGCGGCTCGGTGCTCGGTGTGGTCGCCGACCGGTCGGCCAACCTCGGCACCGTGGCGTACGAGATGACTCTCTTCGCGGGCCGCGCCGGTGGCGCGCTGAGTCCGCGACTGATCGCCGAGCTGAAGAACGCCGTTCAGCAATGACCCCGGAGGTCGCCGGTGGGGATCCGGATCCGCCGATCTGGATCCGCCCCTACCTGCGTACGCCCTCACCGTCCGGTGACGGCCCGCCGGCGACCACCCCGGCGCCGGCAGTCGAGCCCGAGCCGGAGGTCGGCCGCCCCACCGGCCCGCGCCCGTTCGTGCTGACCGCCGGGCGGGTCGCGGGCGCGGACCCGGCGATCGGGTTGGAGACCCAGGTGACCGCCCGGCCCGGCGCGGGCCTGCGGCCGGGCGGGCAGCCGTCCCGGCTGTCCCCGGAGTTGCAGGCGATCGTCGCGCTCTGCGGCGAACCGATCTCGGTCGCGGAGATCTCCGCCCGGATGCAGATGCACTTCGGCGTGACCCGCGTCCTGGTGGGCGACCTCCGGGCCGCCGGCCACCTCGACGTGCACGTCGGCACCTTCACCGACGCCCATGACCCCGACATCATCCTGCGACTGATTGATGGACTCCGTGCGATCTCCTGAATGGCCGGTCGCCCCGCTCGGGGGGCTCGCCGCGAACAGCGCCTCCGCCCGTTACGGCCAGCCGGTGGGCGGGACCCCCACACCGGCATCGGTGCCGCCGACCCACGCGCCGGCGCCCCCGCCGTACCGGCCGCCGGTGGGGCAGCCCGCGCCGGTCCCGCAGACCCGGCCCGCGCCGCCGATCCCGGTGAAGATCCTCGTCGCGGGCGGGTTCGGCGTCGGCAAGACCACCACGGTCGGGGCGATCTCCGAGATCGCGCCGCTGACCACCGAGGCCGAGATGACCAGCGCGGCCCTCGGCGTGGACGACCCGGGCGTACGGAGCTCGAAGACCACCACCACGGTGGCGATGGACTTCGGCTGCGTCACGATCGACCGCAGCCTGAAGCTCTACCTGTTCGGCACGCCCGGCCAGTCACGGTTCGGCTTCATGTGGGACGACCTGGCCCGGGGCGCGCTCGGCGCGCTGGTGGTGGTGGACAGCGCCCGGTTGGACGACTGCTACCCGGCGATCGACTTCTTCGAGCGGGCCGGCCTGCCGTTCGTGGTCGGGGTGAACGCCTTCGACGGTCGGGTGGCGCACGACCTCGGCGCGATCCGTTGGGCGCTGGCGATCGGCGACCACGTGCCGCTGGTGCAGTTCGACGCCCGGGACCGGCTCTCGGTGCGGGACGCCCTGCTGGTCGTCCTGGACCGGGCGCTGGACCGGGCCACCCGCGAACGGGGGGTGTGAACCGTTCGCCGGCACGGCCCGTTTTCATCATCAGACAAGGGGGACGTGATGAGAGGTGGTCTGGACGAGACACTGGCCCGGATGGCCCGCCGCGAGGAGGCACTGCGCCGCCGCGCCACGGACCCGGGCGAAGAGGCCGGCGCGGACGTACCCGTCGGCGATCCACCGCGGGGTGTGGAGCCGGACGGGTGGGGGCGGTCCGGGGCCGGCCGGCCGGCGGCCGGTGACCGGGACCCGGTGGCGGAGGTCGCCGAGGCGGTCCGCCGGGTGGTGGCGGACCACCCCGGCCTCGCCGTCGTGGTCCGGGTGGAACACGAGGGGCGGACGTACCCACTGCGGGTGGACTGGGCCGACACGGACGTGACGGTCGGCCCGGACAACCCGAGCACGCCGCCGCCGGCCTGGCCGCTCTCGGACCGGACGGTGCCCGCCTGGTCCCCCGGTCAGGAGGGGCCGACCGGGGACCCCGCAGCCCGGCTGGCGGAGATGATCCGGCGCGATCCCTCGCTGCTCGACGACGACCGGTGACGCCGGTCGGGACGGCTCGGCGGGCGGTGCCGGCGGCGGCTACTGTCGGGCGATGGCCGAACCGGACCTGACCCTCACCGCGAGCCTGCGGCCGGCCGCGCTGGACGCCCGCCGGGGCATCGTACGGCTGCACCCGGAGGTGCTCACCGCCCTCGCGCTGCGCCCGGGCGACCCGGTCCGGTTGACCGGTCGACGGGTGACCGCCGGGATCGTCGCCACCGCCGAACCGGGCGCCAGCCCCGCTCTGCTCTACGCCGACGACCTGATCCTGGGCAACCTCGGCCTGCGCGACGGTGGCCAGGTGACGGTCAGCCCGACGCCGGTGACCGCGGCCCGCCGGGTGACGCTGCGCGGGCCGGCGCCGGTCGTCGCCGCCGTCTCGCCGGAGATGCTCCGGCTCGCCCTGCTCGGCAAGGTCGTCACCACCGGCGACGATGTCTCCCTGCTGCCCCAGGACGTGCTGCCGGACGCCTCGGTACGCGGCCTGGTCGAGGCGGCCCGCCGCCGGCTCGCCGACACCGTCGGGTACGCCTGGACGAGCACCCTGCTCACCGTCGTCGACGCCGAGCCGGACGCCGGCGTGCTGGTCACCATGGACACCGTGGTCGGCTGGGAGCACGGCGCCGCCACCCACGGCTCCCCCGGCCCAGTCCGGGGCCGGTTGAACGGGTCCGGCGGCCCGGCGGCCGACCGCGCCACCGACCCGCTCGGCGACGTGCCCGACGACCCGCCGCACGTGGACGAGCTGCCCGGGCTGCGGGCGCAGGCCGAGGAGCTGACCGAGCTGCTCGACCTCGGCTTCCACCACCGGGAGGTGCTCGGCCGGCTGGGCACCACCGTCTCGCTCGGCGTACTGCTCGGCGGGCCGGCCGGCTCCGGCAAGTCGGCACTGGTCCGGGCGGTCGCTGCCGCGGTCCGGGTCCCGGTCCGCCCGCTCTGGGCGCCGGAGCTGGCCGCGCTCACCAACGACGCGGCGGCCCGCCGGCTGCGCGCGGCCGCCGCCGAGGTGGCCTCGACCGGGCCGGCGGTGCTGCTGGTCACCGACGTGGAGGCGCTGGCACCGGCCGAGGGGCCCGGTCCGCTGGCCACCGTCTTCCGCCAGGTGGTCGCGGAGACCGTTCGGTCCGGGGCGGCGGTGGTCTGCACCACCTCCCGGCCGGAGGCGGTCGACCCGGCGCTGCGCGCGCCCGACCTGCTCTCCGTACGGATCACCGTGCCGCTGCCCGACCCTACGCTGCGCCGGGAGCAGCTGACCGTACTCACCCGGCAGGTGCCGCTCGCCGAGGACGTCCGGCTGGACGAGGTGGCCGGGCGTACCCCCGGGTTCGTCGCGGCGGATTTGGCCGCGCTGGTGCGGGAGGCCGGGGTGCGCGCGGCGCTGCGGCAGAAGACGGCGGAGCGGCCCACGGTCGCGATGGCTGACTTCGCCGCGGCCCTCGAGGTGGTCCGGCCGACGACGATGGCCGCGTCCACGCTGGAGCTGGCCTCGGTCACCCTGGACGATGTCGGCGGCCTGGTCGAGGTGAAGCAGACCCTCACCGAGTCGGTGCTCTGGCCGCTGACCTACCCGGACACCTTCGCCCGGCTCGGCGTGCAGCCGCCCCGGGGCGTGCTGCTCTACGGCCCGCCGGGCTGCGGCAAGACCTACCTGGTGACCGCGCTGGCCGGGTCGGGAAAGGCGAACGTGCTCTCGGTGAAGGGCGCGGAGCTGCTCTCCAAGTGGGTCGGGGAGAGCGAACGCGCGGTGCGGGAGCTGTTCCGCCGGGCCCGGGAGGCCGCGCCCACGCTGATCTTCCTCGACGAGGTGGACGCGCTCGCCCCGGTCCGGGGTCAGGCCACCGACGGGGGTACGACCGACCGGGTGGTCGCGGCGCTGCTCACCGAGCTGGACGGGGTGGAGGCGCTGCGCAACGTGGTGGTGGTCGGGGCGACGAACCGGCCGGACCTGGTCGACCCGGCGCTGCTGCGACCGGGCCGGCTGGAACGGCTGGTCTACGTGCCACCGCCGGACGGGCCGGCCCGGTCGGAGATCCTGCGCGCCGCGTCCCGGACCGTGCCGCTGGCCGAGGACGTGGAACTCGCCGCGCTCGGCGAGGAGCTGACCGGTTTCTCGGCGGCGGACTGCGCCGCGCTGGTCCGGGAGTCGGCGCTGGCCGCGATGCGGGAGTCGCTGACCGCCTCCACGGTCACCGCCGCTCATGTGGCCACCGCCCGCCGCCGGGTCCGCCCGTCCCTGGATCCGGCGCAGGTCGCCTGGCTGGCCGCGTACGCGGAGAAGCAGTCCGGCTGACCGGGCCGTGCCGGGAGCCGGCGTGCCCGGCGGCCCGGGCGTGCCTGGCGTGTCGGGGCCGTGGAAGGCAGCTTCCTGGCGAGCGATATGACGGAGAGTCATGAATATGCCTCTGCGTCATATCGCTCGAGGCGACATCCGTTCCCCTGGGGTCAGTCGGTGGGGAGGAGGGGGCCGAGCGGACCCAGATCGAGGTTGAGGTCCTCGGGGGCGAGGCCGAAGTACTCGCGGAGCTGGGTCATCTGCTCCTCCAGCGCCATCAGCGTCGCGCCGACCCGTTCGATCTGGTCCTCGGTGAGGTCGCCGAGGTCGACCCGGCGCAGTGCCTGGCGTTCCATCAGCTGCCGCAGCAGCTCGATCACGGTGAGCACGAGGCTGGCCAACCCCCGCTCGACGGAGTCCCGGTCGACGGCGAGGCGCCGGTCCAGCGGCGTCACCCGGGGGGCCTGCCAGGTGGTGTCACCCAGCGCGGCGGCCAGCTCGGCCGCCTCGTCCCGCCGGGGCCGGTCCGGGACGGTCATCCCGGCTCCCCGCGCAGCTCGGGCGGGACCAGGCCCGGCTCCCCGCGCAGCTCGGGCGGGACCAGGGCGCCGACCGAGGCGACCAGCGCGCGCAGTGAGATCCGGACCAGGTCGATCTCGGCGATGGCCAGGGTGATGTCACCGCTGATCACCACGCCGGTGGCGAGCACCCGGTCGAGCAGGTCGACCAGGGCGACCGGCCGGTAGGCCAGCGGGTCGTCGGCGCTGTTCGGGGCGAGCGAGGTGGTCACCACGCCGGCTCCTCCGGGCCGTCCGAGACGAAGGAGTACGGCGGCCACGGGCCGGTCAGCTCCAGCCGGATCTCCGGGTGCCGGTCGGCCAGCTCCCGGATCAGCGCGCCGAAGCCGTCCACGGCGGGCGTGTCCACCAGGTACGCGCCGTTGAGCACCATCGCGGTCGGCGCGCCGGAGAGCCGACGGTCCTGCGGACTGTGCCGGCGGGCGGCGGCGGCGTGTCCGGCGAGGGCGTCGTGCACGGTGGCGGCCGCCTCGGCGGCGATCCGCTGCCCCTCGTCCCGGGCGGTGAGCTGGGCCCGGCGCCGCCGCAGGTACGCCGCCCCCGCCCCACCCCCGTCGGCGGGCGCCTCGGCGCGGGGCAGCACGCCCGGCACCACGTACCCCTTGACGCCCCACTCGGCCCGGCCGGTGAGCCGGTCCAGCGCGCCGGCCAGCTCGGCCCGCCGCTCGGCGAGCATGGCGGCGACCCGGGTGTCGTCGTGGTGCACCGTGGCGAGCCGGGCCGGGATCACGGCACCGGCCCGGCTCAACGCGTCCACCACCGCGTGGTGCGCTCGGGCGGCCCGCTCCAGCCAGGCCAGGTCCTCCAGGTTGCGGCGCAGCGCCTCCTCGCCGTACTCGGTCAGCGGGGCGGCGCTGACCACGGCGGCCAGGCCGGCGGACCGGACGACCCGGACCGGCCCGCCGTCCATGCCGGACACCCCGGCCAGCGCGGCCGGGTCCGCGTCGCGGACCACGCCGTGCAGCCAGGCGCCGACCGCGACCGTCGGGTCAGCCGTCGTACTCATTCCCACACCTCCCGTGCGGCCGCCCGGCGGGCCACCCGGGGACGGCGCTCCGCCTCGACCTCCTCCGGGTCGCGCGGGCCCGGCTCGATCGGCGGGCGGGCCGTCGAGCTGAGCCACGGGTCGTGCTCCCACCAATCGATGCCGATCTGCCGGGCGGTGTCCACCGAGGCGATGACCAGCCGCAGCTTCAGGGTGAGCAGCTCGATGTCGAGCAGGCTGACCCGGATGTCACCGGCGATCACGATGCCCCGGTCGAGAACCCGTTCGAGGATGTCGCCGAGGTTCGCCGGCTCGTTGCCGGCCGGCAGCACCTGACCCGAGTTCTGCACCACCGTCGGTTGCCGCGGACTGGTCATCTCAACCCCCGTCGCCCTTGCCCCGCTGGTAGCGGCGGGTCCGCCGGTAGCCGAGCAGCCCGCCCGCCATGTCGAGTTCGACCTCGTACAGGCCGAGCAGGTCGGTGGAGGCCGGGATCCGGTGGTCCTCCACCACCTCCACCCCGACCAGCCAGCCGTCGTCGGTCGGCTGGATCGACGTGATGCCGAGCGGGTCCTTGCCGGTCAGGCCGACGATCTGGCGCAGGCCTTCCCGGGCCGCCTCGGCGGCCGACACCGGCTCGTAGTCCTCGTCGTCGTACCGGTCGTCCGGCTCCCGCCGGCGCTCGCGGTCGCCGTCGCCCCGAATCCGTTCTGTCGCCATCCCGCTCACCTCCCTCACCGTCGTTCGGAGTCACCCCGCCGGTCCACCCGCCGTGGTCGGGCGGCCGTGCGCCGCCCGGCGGCCGGGCGGGCCCGGGCGGTGCCGGAGCTGGCGCCACCCGCGCCGCCCGCCCCGGTCAGCCGGTTCAGAACCTGCTGCTGCCCCCGGTCCCGCTCCTGCGGAGTGATGTCGCCGGCCTCCGCCGCCAGGTCCAGCTCCTCCAGCTCGCGCCGGATGTTGGCCGGGTTGTACTGCCGCGCCTCCGCCTCCCGGGCGATCACCTTGACCACCGCGGTCAGTCCCCGCACCGGGGCGTACGGCAGGGTCAGCAGCGTCCAGAGGATGTCCACCGGTCACTCCACCAACTGGTGCGCGCTGACGAAGTCGTACGGCGCGAGCGGACCGAGCAGCCGTATCCGGATCAGGTCGCGGCGCTGCTCGGCGAACTCCTCCAGCACCCGGATGAACTCCTCCTCGTCGTCGGCGTCGACCAGGAAGGCGACGTTCATCGCGTCCAGCTCGCTGCTCGGCGGACGCGGCGTGTGCGCCACCGCGTGCGGGGTGACCAGGTCGATCAGCGCCCTGTTCTCCGCCTCGCGGCGCAGCTCCACCCCTTGGGCGATCATCTCGCCGAGCCGGATCCGCTGTTCCCGGCTCTCCGCCTCCGGCCGGCCGCGCACCTGGTCGGCGAGCGCGGCGGCGGAGTTGTTCTCGGCGAGAAAGTCGCTGATCATTTCCGCCTCGTCGAAGCGGCCGTGCACGGTGTACTGCACCCGGTCCTCGAACTCGTCGAGGGCGGCGGCGAACTGCTCGTGGTGGGCCTTCAGCAGGTCCTCGACCGCGTCCGGCCCGGTCACCACCGTGCCGAACCGGACCGGCAGTACCGGCGCGACGGCCGCCGTCCCGTCCAGCAGCGTCTGGTACGCGGTCAGGTCGGCGGGGCGGCCCATCGGCTGTTCCAGTTCCACCTCGCTGACCAGCACGGCCAGGTCGCCGTGCACGATCACGGTCACCTCGCCCGGCGGGTCGCCGACCCCGGCGGCGTCCGGGGTCGGCTCCACGTCGGACGGCACGATGCCGTAGATGAACAGTCCTCGCTCGTCGGCCATCTCAACGCTCCTCGTCGCGGCGGCGGCGCGGCCGGTCCCGCTCTCGGTCGGACCCGCGGTCGCCCAGGGAATCCACTACCGCGCCACTGATCTCCTTGGCGGCCTTGCCGAGGCCGGAGATGGCCTTGCCCTTGGCGGCACCGCCCGCGACATCCCCGACCAGGTCGGGCAGCCCCTTCTGGTCCTTGGGCACGATGCTCATCCGGTCGACCGCCTCGGCGAACCGCAGGTACGTCTCGACACTCGCGATCACGATCCGGGCGTTGATCTCCAACAGTTGGATGCCGACCACCGCCACCGTGACCTGGGCGTCGATGACGACGCCCTTGTCGAGCACCGTCTCGACGACGTCGGCGAGGGTACCGCCGGCACCGCCACCACCGCCGCGCTCAAGCGCGCCACCGGGCGGTCCGTTGGTCGTCGCGATGCTCACTCCTCACGCTCCTCACGCCGACGCCGGACCACCGGCCGACGGGGTGCCTCGGGGGCGGCACGACGGGCGGCCGGGCGCGCGCGCTGCGGCTCCTCCCGAGACTCCCGCTCCGGGCGGGGCTCCCGCTCGGCACGGGGCTCCCGCTCCGCGCGGGGCTGTGGACGGCGGGCGCGTTCCGGCTGGGGGCGGCGACGCGGCGGAGGCTGCTCCTCCTCGGGCTCCTCCTCCTCTTCGTACCCCTCGTCGTAGTCCTCGCCCTCCTCGTAGGCCTCGTACTCCTCTTCCTCCGGGGGACGACGGCGCTCGGGCGGGCGACGGCGGCCGCGCTCGGCGGGCCGGCGCTCCTCCTCCGGCTGCTCCTCCGCCTCCTCCTGCGGCTCCGCGCCCTGCTCCTGCTGCTCGCGGGCCTCCTGCTCCTCGCGCAGGGCGGTCTCGTGGTCCTTGACCACCTGGGAGTCCTCGATCTCGCCGCGCCAGCCCTCGACCGAGTCGGGGTCGAGCACGGTGGAGGTCATCACGTGCCGGACGAAGTGCTTCAGCTCCAGCCGCGCCCGTCGACCCTGGGCGCGCCAGAGGTTGCCGGTGTGCTCGAAGAGGCCCTGCGGGTGGTACTCCAGGACGACCAGGATCCGGGTCAGGTCCGGGGTCAGCTCGTGGAAGCTGACGGTGCCGTCCACCGAGCCCTTCTCGCCCTTGGACCGCCAGTGGATGAGCTTGTCCGGGATCTGCCGGACGATGGTCGACTCCCAGGTCCGGTGCGACCAGAAGACCTGCGCCTTCCAGGTCATCTTCTCCTCGGACTCGTTGTCGGCCTGCTCGACCTTCTTCATGAAGCTCGGGAAGTCGCCGAACTGGGTCCACTGGTTGTACGCGACCCGGACCGGCACGCCGACCTCGATCGTCTCGACGATGTTGGTGACCTTGAGCTTCTTCTTGCCCTTGCCACCCTTGCCGCCGCCACCGCCGAACGCCGACATCAACTTCTCCTTACCGCCGGCCAGGCCGGCATGGAACATGGCCTTCATCGGGGAGTTACCCTCGGCGAGCTTCTGCGCACCGGTGGCCGCGGCGATCAGGCCGGGCCCGCCTCCCTGCTTGGCGTACTCGCTGAGTCGGCCGGTGGCGCCGGTGAGCCGTTCGGTGACGACCGCGACGGCGCGTTCGCCGATCGCGGAGGCGAGGTCCTTCAGGTCCGAGGTGAGTTGCTCCTTGGCCCGGTCAGCCAGGCCGCCGGTGGGGTTCGGGGCCACGGTCACCGCCCCCGTCCGGCCGGGGCCGACCGGTCGTCGCGGTCCTGGTCGTCGCCCGCGGCTGGCTGGTCGGCCAGCTCCTGCTCCTCGTCGGGCGCCGACGAGGGGGCGCGGCCGGACTTCCGCCGGAGCGTGTCCGCCCGGCTGCGGAGCTTGCCGCTGAGCGCGTCGATACCGCTGCCCGCCGCCGCGGTGGCGGCGGACTTGCCGGCGGTGGCGAGCGGAGCGCCGAGCTTGCCCAGGTTCGCCAGCTGCGGGGTGGAGGTCAACAGGTCGCCGCCGCGCTTGAGCAGCTGGCCCGGGTCACGGCTGGCCCGGCCCGCCGCGACGGCGGCAGCGAGGGTGAGGGCGGTGCGCAGCTTTCGGCGCCGCCCGAGGATGTAGCCGATACCGACCGCAAGGCCGATACGTGTTCCGCTCTTCATCGGTTCTCCTTCACTCCCCGGTGGTGGGACGACCCGATCCACCGAGGGCCGGAAAACAGCTACCGGGGAATAGCGCACGGCGGGCCTGCGATCGGGTGTCCCGTATTGGCGGACCCGGCCGGCAGTACCCGAAGCCGGTGGCGCAAAACATTTCCGCGCCATTCCCGGGCGACCTCACCTCAGCAAGGCGGAAACCGCACGCAGCGACCGACGAAGGGGATCAATCGGACAGTAAGGCGGCACTGAGCAGGGGGGACAGAAAAGAACGCCATACCGCAAGGAATCTGGCAGAACTGCTTCAGAATGCCGGTGGAGTGGCGTCCAGGCAGATTGTCGCGTGCACCTTGCCGCCCTCTTCGAGCAATTTGGCGCCACATTTTTTCAGCACCGAGACAGCGCCCACGTTGTCTGCCGTGGTGTGCGCGACGACGGTGTGCATGCCGGCCGCCGCGGCGGCGTTGAGCAACTCCCGCAGCGCGGCCGGGCCGAGCCCCTGACCCCGGGCCGACCGGCCCAGCCACATCCCGGTCTCGGCGACTCCGGGCTCGTCGCAGCGGCTCATCCGGACCATGCCGACCACCTCGCCGCCGGCCAGGATCGCGTACATCCGGGTTCGGGTGAGGCCGTCCAGGCCGCCGAAGCTGGCCCGGTGGAATTCGCGGAACGCGTCCCGCCGGGCCTGCGACCAGCCCGCCGGAGCCTCCACCGGGGGCATCACGTCCCCCGGCTCGGCCTCGGCAACCGCTACAGAGAGCAACGGTTCCAGGTTCTGTTCGTCCACCGGCTCCAGCCGTACCGCACCCGCCACGTGCCGCAGTCTGCCGGCCCCACCGGCCCTCGTCCACCCCTTTGGGTGTCGACTGCCGGTCCGGTCGGAGGTCTCGACCGGTCGTCCCATGGGAGTGTCCCGCGTCACGCTCCGCTGTCGACGCCGGCGCCACACCGGTCGATGGGAGTCAGCCCCTCGGCGAAAAGTCGCAGCACACCACGGAGGCGTCGTCGGCGCGCTTGTACCGGCTCAGCCGGTCCGGGTGCTCGCGCTCGGCGGTGCGCACCCGGTCGATCAGCGCCCCCGGCCCCTCCGCGGTGACCAGGCCGAGCAGGCCGGCCCAGTCGAAGAGCCCGAACTGCTCGACGGCGCAGGACGCGCCGTCGGAGAGCAGCACCGCCCGGCGCACCGCGTCCGGCCCGCGCAGCGGCAGGGTGCCGGTCACCGCGTGGTACGCCGCGTCCGGGTCGGCCGCGGCCACCCAGTACCCGTGGGTGCGGTTCATCCGCTCCCGTTGCAGCCGCACCGCCTGCCGGAACCGGGTGTCCGGGTCGGCCTCCCCCGCCGGCACGGCCGCCACGATCCGCCGCAGGTCCGCCATCGCGGCGTCCAGTCGGTCGTCCGCGACCACCTGGATCCGGCCGCCCACGTCCAGCACCAGCGGGCTGTCACAGAGCACCAGGTAGTCGATCTCCTCGGCGCCCTCCCGCAGCAGGCACACGGTGGCCGAGGGCGTCCCGGGGTGGTCCAGGTCGCAGGTGTCGGCGTGGTCGGCGCGGACCCCGAGCAGCGCCGCCGCGAGGCTGCTGACCAGCGTCGCGGCGGGCCGCGCGGCGACCGCCAGGCCGATCCGCGCGGCGAGATGCCGGACGAACCAGGCCGGCCCGTGCAGGCAGCCGGTGTCGAACCCATCGGGGACGGTCGCCCCGTCCAGCACCCCGACCAACGGACCGAAGCGGAAGACCAGGTCCTCGTTCTCCGCCCGCCCCGGCGCGGGCGACGAGGCGGACCGGACCTGCATCGTCCAGGCCTCACCCACCGTCCGCACCGTGTGCCCCGCCGGGTGCCGTGCCTCCGGTCCCACCATCCGTCTGCTTCCCTTCCCCGTGCGATCCGTCCGCCGGGCGGCTACCCGGCCAGCCGGCCCCCATGCCGCCCGGCGGGGCGATCGCCCGAACTCACCGGTACGCCTTCGTGACCGACGGTAGCGTCGGGGGCGGTGGGCTTCCCGTCACCCGCCGGTGCCGCCAGGAGCCGGGTCAGATCGCGGGAGCCGTTCGACGCGACAGGGGGATCGCCATGTTGGCACGGTTGCACGACTCGGGACTCAAGGCGGAGCACGCGTACATGGCGGGGTTCGTCAGCATCGGACTCTCCTTCACCAGCTGGTTCCTATCCAAACACCTGGAACGGGCGGGTGTTGCCCGGGCCGACCGGTGGGGGATCTTCATCGGGGAGTGGGCGCCGACCTTCTTCGCCATCGGCAACGGGCTGCGCACGTACGAGAAGTGATCAGCGGCGCCGGTTGCGGGCCCGGGAGGACCGCAGCCGGCGGAGCCGGCCGACCAGCAGTGGCTCGGCGGCCAGCGCGGCGGGCCGGTCCAGCAGCGCGTTGAGCAACTGGTAGTAGCGGGTGGCGGAGAGCCCGAAGGTGTCCCGGATGGCCTGCTCCTTGGCGCCGGCGTGCTTCCACCACTGCTGCTCGAAGGCGAGGATCAGCTGTTCGCGCTCGGTCAGCGCGTCGGCGCCGACCGGGCCCGCCGGCACGGCGGCGGGGCTCGCCGGTGGGGTGTCGGCGGAGTCCTCGGGCGGCGCGGGCCGCTCCGGGTCGCCGGTCGCGATATCCGGCGCGTCCTCCAGGGCGGGGGCGCTGCGCGGCGGGGGGACCCGACCGCCGGCCACGTCGACCCGGCCGGTCACCGGCCGTTCCGGCGACGGCTCGGACCGGTCGGCGGCGGCCGGGGCGGCGTCGGCGGGGTGCATGGCGCTCCTCAGCAGGGCGGACGACCGGCCACGGACCGGCCGTTCGGGGGACACCAAGCCTAACCAGCCGGGGCGACGGTCGCAGCGGGCGACGAGCGGGCCCGTGCCCCCGGTCACCGGGTCGGCACGGGCCCGCTCGCCCGCCGGGGCCGTCCGAACCGGACGGCCCCGGATTCAGGAGATGTCCCGCCGGCGCATCGTCACCAGCGCCGCCCCGACCACCACGACCAGCCCGACGGTGAGCAACACCGAGGACTGCTGCCAGGTGATGTCGAGGGTGTCCGGTTTGCACTCGCCGAACGAGGTGTTGTTGCAGGTGTTCCAGTCCTCCAGGGTGACCTTCTTCTGCATCCAGGCCAGCCCGTAGGTGGGCAGCAGCCACGCCTCCATGAACCGGACGCCGGCCATGGAGAGCAGGATGCCGAGGCCGAACTGCCCCACCACCGCGACGCCGATCGCGCCGCCGAGCGCCATCGCGGTGTGCCGGCCGAGCGAGGCCAGCGCGAAGCCGATCGCCGCCACCGCCAGCACCAGCACCAGGCCGCGCAGCCCGGTGAGCGCGAAGGACCGCCACACCCCGGCCGTCATCTTCGCCGTCGTACCCCGGAAGGTGCCGATCAGCCAGAACCCCAGGGTCCAGAGGGCCGCGGTGGCCAGGGTCAGGGTGACCAGCCCGGTGAGCAGGGCCGCCAGCTTGGTCAGCAGTACGGTGAGCCGCCGCGGCCGCCAGAGCAGCAGGTTCATCATCCCGCCGGTGCTCCACTCCGCCCCGACGAAGGAGGCACCGACCACGAACCCGACCAGGGCGAGGATCGCGGTGAACGCGGTGATCGTCTCCTCGAATCCTCTGCGGAAGTCGAAGGTGGACGGCAGGAACCACTGCGCGTCGAAGGCCTCCCGGGGCGGCGGGGTGATCATCTCGCAGTCGGGCGGGAAGCGGTCGTTCGCCTTGCCGCTCGCCTTCGCCTCCTGGCAGGCCACCTTCTCCCGCTCGACCGCCCGCACCGTCTCCCGGTACTGCTGCTCGGCCTGGCGCTCGGCCCGGGCCTGCTCGGCGGGGCCGACCTTGTCGTTGGTCAGGAAGACGCCGGCCAGCACCGCGATCAGGACCAGCAGGCCCGCCAGGCTCATCCAGCGGGTGAAGCGCCGCTTGATGAGCCGGCGCAGCTCCGTGCGGTAGAGACTCATGCTCCCCAACCTCCCCCGGCCGCGCCGGCCTGCTCGGTTCCGCCGACGCGGGTGGACTCGTCGACCTGACGGTGCTGCCCGGGGACCGGCGCGGTGGCGGTCAGTTCCAGGAAGACGCTCTCCAGGTCGACCGCGACCGGGGCGAGTTCGCTGACGTACAGGTGCTGCTCGGCGAGGAGCCGGCTGACCGAGGCGGGCTTGTCGATGCCCCTGAGCATCAGGTGGTCGGCGTGCCGGGTGGCCGACACACCGGCCCGGTCGAGCAGGTCGGCAGCGGCGGCCAGGTCCTCGGCCGCCTCCAGCCGGACCCGGACCGTGCCGTGCGAGTGCGCCGCGAGCACCTGGTCGACCGGGCCGAAGGCGACCCGGCGACCCAGCGAGATGATGGTGACGGAGTCACAGATCAGCTGGATCTCGCCGAGGATGTGGCTGGAGAGCACCACGGTCATCCCGGCCTCGGCGAGGGTGCGCATCAGGGTGCGCATCTCCCGGATACCGCCCGGGTCCAGGCCGTTGGCCGGTTCGTCGAGGATGAGCAGCTGCGGGTTCTTGAGCAGGGCCGACGCGACGGCGAGCCGCTGCTTCATGCCCAGCGAGTACGTCTTGACCCGCTCGCCGGCCCGGTCGCGCAGGCCGACCAGCTCCAGCACCTCGTCGATCCGGGTGGCCGGCACCTCCCCCGCCCCGGCGAGCAGGGAGAGCGTGTCCCGCGCGGAGAAGTGCGGGAAGAACTGCGGGCTTTCCACGATCGCGCCGACCTGTCCGGCCACGGTGGGCAGCGCCGCGGGCACCTCCTGCCCGAGCAGCGCCATCCGGCCGCCGTCGGGCCGGATCAGGCCGAGCAGGGTCCGCAACGTGGTGGTCTTGCCGGAGCCGTTGGGCCCGAGGAAGCCGTGCACCTGGCCGGCCTCGACCCGCATGTCGAAGCCGTCCAGCGCGTTGCGGGTCCCCCGCCGGCGGCTCTTGTACGTCTTACGTAGACCTTCGATCTCCAGGACAGCCGACAAGCTGCGCCTCCCCCGATGGTTGGCTTATGACAGCGGTCACCATACTCGGTATACCTCGCGAGGCAATACCCGGTATGCAGCGGCGCGTCGATCGCTACCGTCGGTAGAGGAACGAGTCACTCAGGCGCAGATGACGTGCACCCCGGCGTCCCGGAAGGCCTCGACCACCTCGGGCGCCGCGCCGGAGTCGGTCACCAGGGTCTCCACCCGGTCCACCGGGCAGATCCGGGCGAAGGCGTGCCCGCCCAACTTGGACGAGTCCGCGATGATCACCACCCGCTTGGCCCGGGCCACCATGAGGTTGTTCATCGCCGCCTCGCCCTCGTGGTGGGCGGCGGCGCCGAGCTGCGGATCGACCGCGTCCACGCCGAGCAGGGCGATGTCCAGGGTGACCTCGCGCAGCAGCGCCCCGCCCAGCGGGCCGACCAGCTCGAAGGACTTCGGTCGGACCACCCCGCCGGCCACCACCACCTTCATCCGCGAGCGGACCAGCAGCTCGTTGGCGATGTTCAGGGCGTTGGTGACCACGGTGAGCTGCGCACCCTCGGCGCTGGTGTTGAGGTCGGGCCGGACGGCGAGCGCGCGGGCCACCTCGGTGCTGGTGGTGCCGCCGTTGAGGCCGACCACCGTGCCGGGCGTGACCAGGGCGGCGGCGGCCGCGCCGATCCGCTGCTTCTCGGCGGAGTGCTTCGCGGTCTTGTAGCGCAACGGCAGGTCGTACGAGACGCCGTTGGCGACCGCGCCGCCCCGGGTCCGTGTGATCATCTGCTGCTGGGCGAGCTGGTCGAAGTCACGGCGGATGGTGGCCTGGGAGACGTCGAGCCGCCCGGCCGCCTCCTCGACGCTGACCCGGCCACTGTCGGTCAGCATCTCGAGCAGAGCGTTCCATCTGGCGTACCGGTCCACCGCGGGGGCCTCCGTTGACACTGCACGAAAGGTGATTGATTGCGTGCACAGTAGTGCGCGAAACTACGAGTGCGCAAAACTTGTGTTTGCGCGAACCCGGGAGCTGGTTGCCAGGGCTACCCACGTTCGCGCAGAATGACGCGCGAAAGACGGCCGTAATGAGCCGTAATGCGCACCGCCGCCTGTGCGAGGAGCCCTGATGCCGTACGTCGACGCGGAGATCGCGAGCCAGCCCGACTGCTGGCGGGAGGCGGCGGTACTGGCCCGGGCCGTCACCGCCGATCTGCCCCGCCCCGGCGAGCGCGTCGCCGTCGTCGGTTGCGGCACGTCGTGGTTCATGGCGATGGCGTACGCGGGGCTGCGCGAGCAGCTCGGCCAGGGCGAGACCGACGCCTTCCAGGCCAGCGAGTTCCCCCTCGGTCGCCGCTACGACCGGGTGATCGCGATCACCCGCTCCGGCACCACCACCGAGGTGCTCGACCTGCTCGCCGCGCTGCGCGGCCGGACCACGACCACGGTGCTCGTCGGCGACCCGGCCGCGCCGGCCGCCACGCTGGCCGACGCGGCGGTCACGATGCCCTTCGCCGACGAGCGGTCGGTGGTGCAGACCCGCTTCGCCACCACCTCGCTGGCGCTGCTCCGCGCCCACCTGGGCGACAACGTCGAGGCGCTCGCCGCCGACGCGGAGGTGGCCGTCCGGGCACCGCTGCCGATCGACCCGGCCCGGATCGAGCAGGCCACCTTCCTCGGCCGCGGCTGGACCGTCGGGCTGGCCCAGGAGGCGGCGCTGAAGTGTCGCGAGGCGGCCACCTTCTGGGCCGAGGCGTACCCGGCGATGGACTACCGGCACGGCCCCATCTCGGTCGCCGCCCCGGGCCGGCTGGTCTGGGCGTTCGGCGCGCTCCCCGAGGGCCTGCCGGAGGACGTGGCGGCCACCGGGGCCGCCTTCGTGCACAGCCGGCACCACGGCCGCCGGGCCGTGCTGGGCAGCTGGGCGGCGGGGCGTACCCCGGTCGACCCGATGGCCGACCTGATCCTGGCCCAGCGCTTCGCGGTGGCGCTCGCCACCAGCCGCGGCCTCGACCCGGACGCCCCCCGACACCTGACCCGGTCCGTGGTTCTCGCATGATCGACGGCTCCGCCACCGACCGCCGGGTGGTGGTGGCGCTGGACGTCGGCGGCACCGGGATGAAGTGCGCCCTGGTCAGCCCGGACGGCCGCGTCGTGCACGCCGAGCGGCACCCCACCGACGCCGACCGCGGCCCGGACGCGGTGGTCGGCACGATCCTCGACGTCGCCGAGGGGCTGGCCGGCAAGGCCCGCGCCGACGGGCTCACCCCGGTCGCCTGCGGCATCGCCGTGCCCGGGGTGATCGACGAGGCCGCCGGGGTGGCGCTCTGGTCGGCGAACGTCGGCTTCCGGGACGTACCGCTGCGGGCTCTGGCGCAGGCGCGGCTCGGCCTGCCGACGGCGCTCGGCCACGACGTCCGCGCGGGTGGTCTCGCCGAGGCCCGGCTCGGCGCGGGCCGGGACACCGGGCACGTCCTCTTCGTCGCGATCGGCACCGGCATCGCGGGCGCGCACGTGGTCGGCGGGTCCGCCGCCACCGGCGCGCACGGCGCCGCCGGGGAGATCGGCCACATCCTGGTACGTCCCGGCGGCCCGCGCTGCGGCTGCGGCCGCCCCGGCTGCCTGGAGGCGGTGGCCTCGGCCTCCGCGATCGCCCGCCGCTACGCCCAGCTCGCCGAGCCCGTGACGGCGGCCGACGTGGCCCGGCGGGCGGCGGCCGGCGAGGAGCTGGCGCTGCGAATCTGGCGGGAGGCCGTCGAGGCGCTGGCCGACGGGTTGGCCACCGGCCAGGCGCTCTTCGACGTGGAGACCATCGTGGTCGGTGGCGGCCTGGCCCGGGCCGGCGGCCAGCTGCTCGACCCGCTGCGCGCCGCCCTGCACGAGCGGATGACGTTCCACCGGGAGCCGCGCCTGGTCGCGGCGGCCCTGGGCGACGAGGCAGGCTGCCTCGGCGCCGCCCTGCTCGCCCTCGACAGTCTGGAGAAGTAATGGCCCTGCGGGTGAACGGCAAGGTGGTGACCCCGACCGGCGTGGTCCGCCAGGGGTGCGTCGAGATCGACGGCGACCGGATCAGGGCCGTGGCCGAGTACCCGTCGGTGCGCGACGGGCACTGGATCGTGCCCGGTTTTGTGGACATGCACACCCACGGCGGCGGCGGGCACACCTTCACCACCGGCGACGCCGGCTCCGCCCGCGAGGCAGCCGCGTTCCACCTGCGACACGGCACCACCACCCTGCTGGCCAGCCTGGTCAGCTCCCCGTTCGCGCTGATGCGGGCGGCGACCGAGGCGTTCGCCCCGCTGGTCCGCGAGGGCGTGCTGGCCGGCGTCCACTTCGAAGGGCCGTACCTGTCGGCGGCCCGCTGCGGCGCGCAGAACCCCGAGTTCCTCCGCGACCCGTCCACCGACGAGCTGGCCGAGCTGATCGAGCGGGGCGCGGGCGCGGTCCGGATGGTCACCCTGGCACCGGAACGGGACGGCGCGCTGGCGGCGATCAAGCTGCTCACCTCGCACGGCGTGGTCGCCGCGGTCGGCCACACCGACGCCACCTACGACGAGACCCGGGCCGCGGTGGCGGCCGGCGCGAGCGTCGCCACCCACCTGTTCAACGGCATGCGCCCGGTGCACCACCGCGAGCCCGGCCCGGTGGTGGCGCTGCTGGACGCCCCGAACGTGGTCTGCGAGCTGGTCGCCGACGGGGTGCACCTGCACGGCGGGATGCTCACCTTCGCCACCTCGGTCGCCGGCCCGGAGCGGGCCGCGCTGATCACCGACGCGATGGCCGCCGCCGGCATGCCTGACGGGTCGTACGAGCTGGGCGGTCAGGCGGTCACCGTCACCGACGGGGAGGCCCGGCTGGCCTCCGACGGCGCGATCGCCGGCAGCACGCTGACCATGGACGCCGCGCTGCGGCACGCGGTGGCCGCCGGCATCCCGATGGCCGACGCGGTACGCATGGTCTCGACCACCCCGGCCCGGGCGATCGGCCTCGGCGACAAGACGGGCGCCCTCCAGGTGGGCCTCCGCGCCGACCTGGTGGTGCTGGACGACGATCTGAACGTGGTCCGGGTGATGCGCGCCGGCGCCTGGCAGGAGTGACCCGCCAGCCGGGCGTGGCTTGCCGGGTGGGCGTGGCCTGGGGCGGCGGACTGCCGCTGCACGCGGACCGCCCGGGACGCCCCCAGGCCCTGGGCCCCCTAGAGACGCTACAAACTTGATGACGTGAACGAATCAGGCTTCCGGCCCCGAGGTGTGCCCCGCCCTGGCGCCCGCACTGCCACGTCGGCGATTCGTTGACGTCATCAAGTCTGTAGCGTGCCGCACCCGACCAGGCCGCCGGGCCGGCGTGCCGGTCGGGCACCGCGTCCGACGCCGGAAGGACCCGAACGGCAGGTTGCGGTCAGTCACCGAGCGAGGCCGACCTCCGCGGATCAGGTGATGGCCGGGACCTCGACGCCGAGCACGGCCTGCTCGTCGGGGCGGTGCACCAACACGTCGGCCAGGTACGACTGCACGGCCGGCCCCATCCCGACGTCCCGACCGGCCCGTTCGGAGAGCAGCCACTTGTGCTCGATGATCTGGGCGAAGAGCTCCTGCGGCTCGAGCTTGTGGCGCAGGTGCGCGGGCACCGCCCGGACCACCGGCTCGAAGACCTCCGTCAGCCAGCGGTGCGCCGCCTGCTGCTCGTCGGTCAGGTCGCTCTCCACCCGGTACGCGTCCAGGTCGTTGAGGAGCCGCCGGGCCTGGTTCTCCTCGGCGTCCAGGCCGGTCAGGCGGAGCAGCCGCCGGGTGTGGTAGCCGGCGTCCACCACCTTCGGGCGGACCAGGTAGCGGCCGTTGTCGACGGTCGACAGGGCCACCTCGGCGACGTCGAAGCCCAACTCGTTGAGGCGGCGGATCCGCCCCTCGATGTCGTGCCGGGCCTCCCGCTCGACCTGCTGCTCGTAGGTGATCTCGTGCCAGAGCCGCTCGTAGCGCTGCACGACCTCCTCGCAGACCACCTCCGGGTCGATGGACTCGTGCAGCAGCCCGGCGGCCTGGAGGTCCAGCGCCTCGCCGAAGATGTTCACCCGGGCGATCTCCAGGTCCTCGCCGCGCTGGCCGTTGGAGAGGGAGCTGTGCAGGGCGCCGGTCTCGGCGTCGACCAGGTAGGCGGCGAACGCTCCGGCGTCCCGGCGGAACAGCGTGTTCGACAGCGAGCAGTCGCCCCAGAAGAAGCCGGTCAGGTGCATCCGGACGATCAGGGCGGCGAGCGCGTCGAGCAGCCGGCTCATCGTCTCCGGCCGCAGGGTGTGCGAGAAGAGCGCCCGGTAGGGCAGCGAGAACTGCAGGTGCCGGGTGATCAGCACCGACTCGAGCGGTTCCCCGTCCTCGGTCTGCCGGTCGGCGACGATCGCCACCGCCTCGACCGACGGGAAGTCGATCCGCTCCAGGGCCCGGAGCAGGTCGTACTCCCGTTCGGCGATCCGCTCGCGGGTCTCCTTGAACGCGTACACGTAGTCGCCGAGCCGGACGAACCGGACGATGTGCCGGGAGATGCCCTGTGGCAGCGCCACCAGGTGGTGCGCAGGCCACTGCTCCAGCGGGGTCGACCAGGGAAGGTCGAGCAGCGCCGGGTCGACGAGGGCCGAGGTGATCCGCACGCGGACAAGTGTGACGGGTGCCCCCGCTGAGCGCTTCCCTTCGTGGCTCGGCACACATCGACCCCGGCCGCGGCACCCCGGCGTGCGGGGGCGGCCGGTAGCGTGACCGGGTGCGGGAAACCTCGACGGTACGCCACGGGCTGCGGCTGAACCCGGTACGCCCGGCCGGCTGGTGGTGGGACGCGGTGCTGCTCGCCGCACTGGTCGGCCTGACCGTCGCGCTCGCCACCGGCCACCTCTTCGGGCTGGACCGGGCGGTTGCCGACTGGTCCGCCGACCACCGGCCGACGGCGGCGTACTGGGTGGCCCGGATCTTGAACTTCCTCGGCCAGGGCACCCCGCTGACGCTCCTCGCCGCCGGGTTGGGCGTGCTGGTGGCGGTCCGGCTCCGCTCGGTCCGGCCGGTGCTGCCCCCGGTGGTCGCCTTCGTGCTCACCTACCTGACCATCGGCCCGCTGAAGGTCTGGACCGCCCGGCCGGCGCCCAGCGCCAGCGTCCGGGAGCCCTTCCTGGCGCCCGAGCGAACCCTGCCGCTGTTCCAGCACGACCTGCCGGTGGGGTACGCCCAGTCGTACCCGTCGGGGCACGTGGCCAACGCGATCGTCTGGTACGGCGTGCTGGCGCTGCTGCTCGTCCCGCTGCTGCGTACCGTCGGCCGGGCCCTGCCGCCCCGACTGGTCACCGTGGTCCGGGTGGTGCCGCCGCTGGTGGTCCTCTGCACCACCACGTACCTGGGCTGGCACTGGCTGACCGACTCGGTGGCCGGGCTGCTGCTCGGCCTGCTGCTGGACCGGCTGCTGCACCGGGTGCCCTGGGACGACCTCCCGTTGCCGCGCCGGTTGCGCGACTGGGACCGGCCGTTCACCTCGTACCCCTAGGGTCTGTGCTCGTGGATCGACTCGCACGACGGTTGGGCGTACCCGACGCGGTGGTCATCGGGTTGGGATCGATGCTCGGCGCGGGCGTCTTCGTGGTCTTCGCCCCGGCCGCGGCGGCGGCCGACGGCGCCGGGCTGCTGGTCGCGCTGGCGCTGGCCGGCTTCATCGCCTTCTGCAACGCCACCAGCTCGGCCCGACTGGCGGCCCGCTACCCGGAGTCCGGCGGCACCTACGTGTACGGGCGGGAGCGGCTCGGCCCGTTCGCCGGGTTCCTGGCCGGCTGGGGGTTCGTGGTCGGCAAGACGGCCAGCTGCGCGGCGATGGCGCTGACCATCGGCGCGTACCTCTGGCCCGGGCAGGCCCGGCTGGTCGCGGTCGGCGCGGTGCTCGCGGTGACCGCGGTGAACCTGCGCGGCATCGCCAAGACGGCCGCCGCGACGCGGGTCCTGGTGTTCGTGGTGCTCGCGGTGCTGGCCCTGGTGGCGGTGACCGGGGCGACGGCCGGAGACCTCCGGGTCGACCGGCTCGCCGAGTACGGCGGCGCGACCCGGGGTGTGCTCACCGCCGCCGGGCTGCTCTTCTTCGCCTTCGCCGGGTACGCCCGGATCGCCACCCTCGGCGAGGAGGTCCGCGATCCGGAACGGACCATCCCCCGCGCGGTGCCGCTGGCCCTCGGCGTGGTGCTCGTCGTCTACCTGGTCCTCGCCGTGGTCGCGGTCGGCGTGCTCGGGGCCGACCGGCTGGCCGACTCCGCCGCGCCCCTGGCCGACGTGGTGACCGCCGCCGGCCTGCCCGGCCTGGCCTGGGTGGTCCGGGCCGGGGCGACCGTCGCGGTGACCGGGGTGCTGCTCTCTCTGGTCGCCGGGGTGGGCCGGACGCTGCTGGCGATGGCCCGCCGGCGGGACGTGCCGGGTGGGCTGGCCGCCGTGCACCCCACCCGCCAGGTGCCGCACCGGGCCGAGCTGGCGGTGGCCGCCGTGGTGATCGTGGTGGTCGCGCTCGGCGACGTGCGCGGGGCGATCGGCTTCTCCAGCTGCACGGTGCTGGTCTATTACGCGATCACCAACGCGTCGGCGCTGACCCTGGGCCGGGACCCGGCGCGGAAGCTGCCGGTGCAGGTGCTGGCCGCGCTGGGGCTGGTCGGCTGCCTGGTGCTCGCGGTCAACCTGCCGTTGGCCAGCGTGCTCGCCGGGTTCGGGGTGCTCGCCCTCGGCGGCCTCTGGTACGCCCTGAAGTCTCGGCTTACTCCGTCGCGCGCCGGTGGCCGGTCCCCGCGTAGGTGAGCCAGACCGTGCGGCGCTCGTCGTCGATCAGGTACCAGATGCGTCCGCCACCGGTCACCTCGTGGACATCGGTACGAGATCACTGACGTCGTTGTAGAGGTCCTAACCTGTGCCTCACGAACCGCTGATGGCCACAGACTGGGTCGCCCTAGTCAATTTCCGGGAGGATCGCCGGATCAGCGCCGGGTGTTAGATGCGGCCTGGCGGCCACCGCGGGGATGGCCGCCGCCGCAACGTCAAACGGTAGGGATCTTGTCAAGCTTGTGGTAAGCGATCTGACTCTCAACACAGGCAGTCAGCTCAGCATGGTTCTTTGCCTTTCCAGCCAACTCAGTCAGCCATTCCTGGCGGCTCGACCAATTCAGAGGAAGGCGAGCGGACGGCCAGTTGGCGGAAACTTCTTCCACAATGGCCAGACTTCGTTCGGCAAGTTTCGGAAGCCCTGCCGCCGCAGGTAACAGAACGCAGTCTTCCGCCTCATTAACAGCCGGAGGATGGCCAAG
Organism: Micromonospora lacuserhaii; assembly: GCF_036902735.1. NCBI lineage: Bacteria > Bacillati > Actinomycetota > Actinomycetes > Micromonosporales > Micromonosporaceae > Micromonospora > Micromonospora lacuserhaii. The sequence continues at coordinate 23,660 of NZ_JBAKHO010000003.1, forward strand.
CTCCATTTGCCTTCGGACATATCCCTGATAGACGGAAACTACATCTTCCAACGCTGGCGGCTCAGCCAAGGACAACCAACTCTGTTCCCTGAGCCGGTCAGCTGCCTGACGGAAAACCTCGCCGTGCTCATCGAATCCCACACTCTCCTGCACACCACTGGCACCCGACAGACGTTGCCCGAGCGTCATCGTTACGACAGGAAATTTCCGGGTCAAGGCATGCACGTGAGCGGTTGGGAAGTAGCGGTCACCCACACTAGAACGGTCCAGGGTTACTCCTTGAACCACGGGGCCGATCCGGCGGAGCAAACGAAGGGGCCGCCACTGAGAGAAGCCAGGGTAAACGGCAGCCCAGTCAGATGTCACGCGCTTCGCAGATGCCGCACTCGCCGCCTTACTCACGGATTCACCTCAATTGTGAGCCAAGCCCCGGGAACATTATCCGCATTCTTGTCCGCTTGGGATTTGCCAATACCGCGTCCGGGGTTTTTTACGAACTTGTAGTCGTAAATGATACCACTGGCAGGGTCGTACACATCCGGACGGGCGCTGCCTGCGGTGCCGCGTGGAACCGGCGCGCCGGCCAGGTAGCTTTGCTCGGTAACCAACCCACGATTGCCGTAAATCCCCTGGTAGCGCTGGAGCAACTGGTCCGCGTAGGCGTGCTTCTTGGTGCCTGCGACCGCGCCGGACCCACCGACCTTCCGCTCTGCTCGCGTCGCAATGGCCTGAATCAGCTCGGCATCCGAAGGGTTGGTGGAGCCATTGCAGCTGCACGCATTGCCGTTAGGCGCGGTACCCCCGCCACAATTGTGCACAAGTACCGGGTCGTTGTCGGCATACACGTAGTAGGTGTGAATGTCGGCAACGGTCAGGTCGCGCATCTCCCTGGAGCCGCGCTCATTGACTACTCCAGCAACGGTGACCGCGCCCTTACCGCGAACCGACAGCCTGGTTCCCGGCTTGAGATCCTTGGCGTCAACCCACTTGCGGTTCGACGCGTCCCAGAACGGGTGATGCTGCGTGGTCTTGATCGTCGAGATCTTTCCGTCGCCGTTGCGGACGATCAGATCTGTCAGGTCCTTGTCGGTGTTGCGGTGCAGCTGGGTGACCTGCTTCGGCTCCGACTTGCCAGTCTTGGCGTCGGTGGCCATCACCTTGTCGCCGACGTTGACGTCCGCGATCGGCCGCTTCGAACCGTCGGCCATCAGCACCTTGGTCTTCGGGTCGAAGCTGTGCCGGCGAGGCCGGTTCCGGTCATCGGTAGAACACGCCCCCCCGCCGCCAACCCCCTTGATCAGGTTCAGGCCCGGGATCATGTTCTCCACGGCGGCCCGCGGGTTGTACCGGCCCGAGGTGACGAGCTGGTCGACGCCATCCTCGACGGTGTTCTCCGCCGCCTCGGTGGCGAGCCGGCCGGCCAGGCCGGTGCCGACCTTCTTGGCGACGATCGCGCCGACCCGGCTGGCCAGGGCGCCACCGGCGCCGCCGACCAGACCGGTCACCGCGCCGGTACCGAGCGAGCCCAGGGCGTCACCGATGCTGTGGATGTCACCCTGCGCGGCGTCCTTGGCCAGGTTGATCAGGGCGGCGGTACCGGCCATGCAGGCAATGGCACCGGCACCGGCGGTGAGCGCGGTGCAGGCCATGCCGGCGAGGATCGCCCCGCCGATCGCGGCCACCTCGATCAGGACGTCCTTGTGCTCCTTGACCCACTTCTTGGTCGCGTTCGCGGCATCCTTGACGTGGCTGACCGCCTTCTTGACGGCCCGGTGGGCCTTTGCCGCGATCTTCTTACCGGCCTGCTTGGCCTTGTTGTACAGGTGTTTCGCGCGTTTCTTCGCCGCGGCGATCTTTTTCGAGACGTATTTGCGGCCCTGGTCGATCTTCTTCTTCACGTACCGCTTGGCCTGGTGGTACTTCTTCTTGGCGTAGCGCTTGACCTGGTTGTACTTCCGTTTGACCTGGTGGTAGCGCTTCTTCACCGCCGCCTTGGCCCGGTGGTACGTCTTCTTCACCGCGCTCTTGGCCGCCTGGTACCGGGTGTTGACGTACGAGGAGGCGTAGGAGTAGTAGCTCGACGTGTACGAGGAGGCGTACGAGTACGCCGACGACACGGTCGAACGGACCGAACTGACCGCGCTGGAGACGGACTTCTTGAAGCTGTTCCAGCCCCAGTGACCGGTCGGGTCGGTGACGGTCAGCGGGTTGGCGTCGCCGTACTGGTAGCGGTTCGCGTTGATCGAGTCCGGCACCGGGCTGTTGTTGGCGGTGTCCCGGGTGTCGAACTGGCCGGTGTCGGTGTTGTACCAGCGGGCGTGCATGTTGACCCGCGAGGTGAGCGCGTCGGTCCACTCCGACTGGTAGCCCAGCGAGCCGAGCAGGCCGCTGGTGTTGACCACCTTGCCGAGCGGGTCGTAGGTCATCGAGCCGTCCAGCGCCGCCCCGGTGGCTGTGAACTGCCCGACCACGTCGGTGTGCAGGTCCGTCCAGACCATCCGCTGGGTGCCGCCGGCGGCGGCGCCGACCACCTCGCCGGAGGGGCCCCGCACGTAGGTCGCGGCGCCGTCGCCGGCCAGGTCGTTGCCGAGACCGGTGTACGAGAAGTTGGGGCGGATCGCCCGACCCAGACCGTCGTACGTGTAGGTCTGCGTGCCCCCGCCGGCCTGCTGCGACACCACCTGGCCGAACGCGTCGGTGTTGGTGGTGTTGCCGCCGGCCGTCGCGAGCGTGCCACGGGCGGTGTAGGTGTAGCTGACCCCGTCCGCGGTCTGGAGCCGGTTGCGCTGGTCGTACGTGAACAGCTTCGAGCCGTTCTGCACGCGGTTGCCGGACTTGTCGTAGGCGTACACCGTGGTGGCGGCGCCGTTGTTCCACGACGTCAGCCGGTCGGCCAGGTCGTAGGTGTAGGTGTTGGCCGTCGAGCCTGCGAAGCCCGTGGTGGTCTTCGAGGTGATGTTGCTGTTGGCGTCCCAGCCGTAGGTGATCTTCGCCAGCGAGGTACCGGTCGACGACTTCAGCTCGTCGCCGGTGAGCCGGCGCAGCGGGTCGAAGGTGAAGTTACGGGTGTTCCCGTTCGTCCCGTAGGTGATCTTGTTGACCTGGGAGAGCGTGTTGTAGGTGTACGCCATCTGCACGCCCGCAGTCGGGTTGTCCAGCTTCGAGAGCCGGCCCGCCTGGTCGTACTGGTACGACGTGGCACCGGCGGCGTCCTGGCGGGAGGCCAGCCGGCCGTCCGGGTCGTAACCGAACGACGAGTCACCCGACGGGCCGCTCACCGACAACGGCAGACCACGGTCGTCGTAGCTGATCGTGTTCGTGCCGCCCGAGCCGGACAGCGAGGTCATCCGGCCGGCCACGTCGTAGTCGAAGACCCGGTCCTCGGTGGCCGCCTCGGCGCCCGTGCCACTCTGCCGGATCAGCCGACCCATGTCGTCGTACGCGTTGGTGACCGACACGCCACCGGGCAGCAACTGCGTCGACGGCCGGCCGCCCTGGTCGTAGACGATGGTGAAGGTCCGGTCCGCGGCGTCCGGGTGGGCCGCCGTGGCCGGCTCGATCTGCGACTCCGGCAACCCCCATGTGTTGTACGTGGTGTAGAAGGCGTTGCCCCGACCGTCGGTGAACCGGGTGCGGTTGCCCTCCAGGTCGTAGCCGAACGTGGTCTGGATCGAGTCCGACCCGGAGATCGGCTGGATCTCCTTGGTCAGCGCGCCCGTCGCGTCGTACTCCATGGTGGTGGTGGTGCCGCGGGCGTCCGTGGTCGCCACCATGTTGCTTGCCCGGTCGTACTTCGCCGACTGCGACGACAGCAGCGTGCCGGTCGGGCTGTACTCGGCCGTGCCGGTCGCCCGGTCCGCCATGTCGTAGGCGACCGTGGCGTACGAGTTGTCCGGGCGGATGCTCTTGGTCGTCCGGCCCTCGCTGTCGTACTCGTAGCGGGTGGTGTTCCCGGCACCGTCCACGACCGCGACCGGCTCGCCCGCCTTGTTGTAGCTGGTCGAGCTGGCCACCCCGGCGGCCGAGGTGACGGTGGTCTTCTGGTCGGCGGCGGTGTCGTCGTACGTGTACCTGGTGGTGTAGTTGGTGCTGCTCTGCCGGACCACGTCGGTCGAGGTGAGCGGCCGGCTCAGGTAGTCGTAGGTGCTCGTGGACACCGCGCCGGACGGGTCCTTCGACGAGAGCAGGTTGCCCGCGTCGTCGTAGGTGTACGTGGTCACCCCGTCGTTCGGCGCGGTCTCCTTCGCGAGCCGGCCGAGCTGGTCGTACTCGTAGCGGGTGACCTTGCCCAGCGGGTCGGTCACCGCGGTGACCTGACCGGTCGAGTCGTACGTCTGGGTGCTCTCGGGCACGATCGGGACGCTCGAACCCGGCGGCGTGTAGGCGGGGTCCTTCTGCGACACGACCCGGCCGGCGGCGTCGTAGCCGGTCACCGACCAGTTGCCGTTGGCGTCGCGGACGTCGGTCTGCTCGTCGAAGGTGTTGTACCCCGCGTAGCTGACCGCGTTCGCCAGCGCCGGAAGCTGCCCGGCCTGCTCGACCATCGCCGCCGGCGCGGTGGAGCGCGCCACCCGGCCTTCCTCGTCGTAACCCTGGTAGGTGGTGTTGCCGTTCTCGTCGGTGATCGCGGTCGGCAGGCCGTCCTGGTCGAGCACCTGCGAGGTGCGGATGACCTGCGCGTCCGCGGCCGGCGCGGTACCGGCCTTGACCTGCGAGATCTCGGTCGCCGTCAGCGCCTTCTGGTACATCTGGACATCGCTGATCTTGCCGGCGAAGTGGTTGCCCCGGGAGCCGTTCCACATGCCGGCGCCGATCTCGACCGGACCCGCCGCCGAGAAGGTCCCGCTGATGGTGTCGGTGTCCTCCTCCACGCCGTTGACGTAGAGACGCATCGTCTTCGTCGGCGCGTCGTAGACGCCGACCAGGTGGGTCCAGGTGTTGAGGGCCGGGACACTCGTCGACGTCGCGCCGATAGACACCGCGTCCGCCACGTCGGCGGTCTTCATGACGAACTTCCACTTGCCGGAGTCGTCGTAGCGCAGGTCGAACGGGTTCTGCTGAGTGCCGGTGGCAGCGATCGCCTTGTGCGTCTTGGTGTTGTCGGCCAACGACAGCCAGGCCGCCACGGTGAAGCTGCGGTTGGTGTCCGGGCCGGGCCCGGCGCCGGTGAGCCGGGTGCTCGTGCCGTCGAAGACGGCCGAGCCACCCTGCTCGGTGGACCAGTTCACCACGCCCGCGCCCGTCAGCGGGTTGTTGCCGGCCGAGTCCGCGGCCTTCGTGCCCGAGGTCTCGTTGAGCTTCCACCGCCCGATCGGGGTCAGCGCCGCCGACGGGTACGTCGTCTCGGCGATCGCCCGGCCGGCCTTGTCGTACTGCGCCTCGGAGGTGCCGGTGACGGCGCCGCTCACACCGTCGGTGGAGACCGTGGAGATGACGTTGTCGTCGGTGTCGTAGGTGAGCCTGGTGGTCCGCTTCAACCCGGTCGGGTCGACGACGGTCTCGTAGGCCCGACCTGCGGCGTCGTACTTCGTGCTGGTGGTGCTGCGGCCGTTGTTGCCGACCTCGGTCAGCTCGTTGCCGGCCGCGTCGTAGGTGTGCTCCTCCACCACGAACGTCTTGGTGCCGTCGGTGCGGATGACCTTGGCTTCCAGGCCGTTGTCGGTGTAGGTGAACGAGGTGGTCCAGCCCATCGCGTCGGTCTCCGACGCGAGCCGGCCCGCCGGGTCGTACGACCGCCGGCTGGTGACCAGGTCACGGGGCGCCGAGGGGTTGTTCGGGTCGCCGGTCCAGCCGACCACCGTCGAGGTGAGCAGGTTGCCCTCGGCGTCGTACGTGCTGGTGGTGACCCCGCCGTCCGCCTCGGTCTCCTTGACCACCCGGCCGTACAGGTCGTACTCGAGATTGGTGGTCTCGTTCGTGGCGTTGGTGGTCGCCGTCTCCTGGCCGTACGCGTTGTAGGTGTGCTTCTCGGTGCGCGGCGCGTCACCGCCGGTGGTGTCGCTGACCGTCTGCTCGACGACGTTGCCGTCCAGGTCGTAGCTGGTGTCGGTCTTCGCGGTGTGCACCGCGCCGGTGACCCGGTTGGTCACGCCCGGCTCGGTCTCGCTGGCCGGCCGGCCCAGCTTGTCGAAGGTGCGGGTGGTGGTCAGCCCGGACGGGAAGGTGTCGGTCACCTCGGTCTCGCTGACCGGCTGACCCAGACCGTCGTAGGTGTAGCGGGTGGTTTTGCCGCTCGGCTCGATCACCTCGGCGACGTCACCGCTGGCGTAGTAGACGACCTGCTGGACCTGCCCACCCGGGGTGGTCACGGTCGAGGCCAGGCCGGCCGGGGCGAAGCCACCATCCTTGGCCGCCACGGTGGCGCCGTCGGTGTAGGTGGTACGGGTGACCCGGCCGAGCGGGTCGGTGATGGTGGTCTGGTTGCCCTTGGCGTCGTACTCGTAGCTGGTCTTGTAGGTGTTGTCGGTCTCCGACGCCGACCGGCCGTCCCGCATCGTCAGGATGACGTCGTTGCGCGGGTCCGGCTGGCCACCGATCTTGACCGAGGCGCCGGTGGCCCAGCCGCCGGTGCCGTTGCCCGAGACGAGGTACATGTCGTTGTCGGTCGACTTGCGGTAGACGAAGTCGGCCTTCTTGTCGCCGTCGAAGTCACCCGCGGTGAGCAGGGCGTTCGCCGAACTCCAGCCCGTACCGATCTTGACGGACGTGCCGGTCGCCCAGCCGCCGGTGCCGTTGCCGGCGACCATGTAGAGGTTCTTGTCGGAGGAGTTGCGGTAGACGATGTCGTCCTTGCCGTCACCGTTGAAGTCCCCTGGGGCGGCCAGCAGGTCGGCGTTCTGCCATCCGTTGCCGATCTGCGTCGCAGTGGCGCTGACCCAGCCGCCGGTGCCGTTGCCCTTGAGCATGTACAGGTTGTTGTCGACCGAGCTGCGGAAGATCAGGTCCGGCTTGCCGTCACCGCTGAAGTCGCGGGACATCACCATGAGGTTCGCGGAGCCGACAGCCGGGCCGATCTTCACCGAGCTGCCGGTCGTCCAGCCGCCCGTGCCGTTGCCGGCGAGCAGGTACATGTTGCTGTCGGCCGAGCTGCGCCAGAGGATGTCCGGCTTGCCGTCGCCGTTGAAGTCCTTGCTGCCGACGATCAGGTTGGCACCGGAGATGCTCGTGCCGATCTTCGTCGGGATGCTGGTCAGCCAGCCGCCGGAACCGTTGCTCCGCACCATCTGGATGCTGTTGTCGGTGGCCTCCCGGTAGACGATGTCCGGGTAGCCGTCGCCGTCGAAGTCGTTGAACATCACCGGCAGCTGGGCGGTGGACCAGTCGAGCGGGTCGGCCGAGTTCGCGTAGTAGGTGTAGTAGACCGACGAGCACTTGTTGGCCGACTGGTCCTGGCAGGTGATGACCTGCTTGGTGTTGCCCCGGACGTCCTGCAGCTCCTGCGTCCACACGCCGTTCGGGTCGTAGGTCAGGTTGCCGAAGCCGCCGACGTCGTAACCGAACTTGGTGGTGTTCCCCAGCGCGTCGGTCTGCGCCACCATCCGGTTGCCGTTGACCACGTCGTAGCTGTAGGAGAGCTGCTCACCGGTCGGGCCGGTGACCGTGACCGTGGAGACCGGCATCGCGACGGCCGTCGCCTGCCCGGACACCATGGTCACCGCGACCGGAACGGTCTGCTTCGACGCCTGGAAGTGGGAGCTGACCTGGGCGTCGCTGAGCTGCGTGCGGTAGAACGCCACCTCGGCGATGGAGCCCGGGAAGTACGCCACCCCGCTCGTCGGGGAGGACGGCCACGACCTGGTGTAGCCGGCGCCGATGTAGGCGTTGGCGGCGGTGGTGGTCTCCCCGGCCAGGGCGAGTTGGCCGACGGTCGCCCCGTCGAGGTAGAGCTTCTGGGTGGAGCCGCTGAGGGTGAGTGCGACGTGGTGCCACTTGCCGTCGTTCACCGCCGCCGTGGTGATCGGCGGGTTCGTGGTGTTGCTGCCGCAATAGCACCACTTGCCGCGCAGCTTGCCGTCGATGCCGACGTAGAGCGCGGGCACCCAGTTGCCGGTGAAACCCTGGGTGGCGATGTCCTCCGTCTGGAAGCCGAAGAGCGTGCCACCGGCGGTGCTGCCGGACGGCATCTTGAACCACATCTCGACCGAGTTGGGTCCGGTGGTGGGGATGTCCTCCGCCGGCATCTGCAGGTACGAGGTGGAGCCGTTGAACGAGACGGCCTTGCTGTCGCTGAACGGGCCGGCGACGCCGAGCGTGGCGTTGCTGAAGGTGGCCGTGCCGCCTTCCACCTCGTTGACGGCGTCGGTGACGTCGACCTCGCCCAGCCGCCAGTAGTCGGCCGGCTTCGCACCGAGCACCGAGGCCGCGTAGACGTCGCTGTCACCGGAGACGGTGGGGGTGCCCATCGTCCAGGTGCCGCCGTTCTCGTCCTTGACGCTGGCGACCCGACCGGTGGCCTTGTCGTACGAGATCTCTGCGGTGGCGCCGCCGGAGGGGCGGACCACCTTGCTGAGAACCGGGTGCCCGGTCCGGCCGGCGCTGTTCAGCGCGGCGATCGTGGTGCCGGTCAACGCCTGGTTGAAGAACGCCACGTCGGAGATCGAGCCGGAGAAGTAGTTGGCCACCGCCGGGGAGGCGCCGGTGTTCTTGTGGCTGGGCCACGAGCCGCCGACGAAGCCGGCGCCGATCTGCACGTTCGCCGAGCCGTTGGGGACCTGGGCGATGGTGCCGGCCAGGGTTCCGTGGAGGGTGCCGTCGAGGTAGAGGGACTGCGTGTCACCCGCGCCGGTGAGCACCACGTGGTGCCAGGCGCCGTTGTTCACCACCGAGGTGGATGCCATCGCCTGCGTGGCGTTGCCCTGCCACCACTCACCGTGCAACTTGCCGTCGCTGCCGATGTAGAGCGCGGGCGTGTAGTTGCCGGTCGTGGTGCCCTTGGTGATCGCGTCGCCGTTGTAGCTGAACAGGACGCCGTTGAGGCCGGTGGTCTTGAACCACATGCTGATCGACTGGTACTGGCCGTCGGCGACCAGCTTGCCCGGGAGCTGCACGTACGAGCTGGTCCCGTTGAAGCCGGTGGTGGTGGCGGTCGAGCCGGCCAGGCCGGCCGGCTGACCCAGGGTCACGCCGTTGTAGCGGGCGTTGTCGACACCGGCGTTGCTGAGCACCCGGCTCGCCGCGATGGTCGCGCCGCTCGCCTCGCTCAGCGGCCAGTACGAGTACGGGCCGGCGTTCAGCACCGCGTTGGCGTACTGGGAGGTGGTGTCCGTCTGGTACGTGGTGCAGTTGGCCCAGTCCGTCGGCGGGCAGACCTTGGTCAGCGCGTCGTTGGCACCGTAGGTGTACTGCCAGGTCGCCGAGGTGTCCCAGTCGCCCGCGGTGGCGGGGTCGGTGTAGACCGTCGCGACGTGCGGGGCACTCGACCCGGCCGGGGTCGACCAGGTGACGTACAGCGACCGGCCGGAGGCCGAGGTGAGCTTGGTCAGATTCCCCGAGGCGTCGTAGGAAAAGCTGAGCGAGCGGCCGTTGGCGTCGGTGATCTTGGTGACCTTGTAGACGCCGGTGCCGGCCAGCTGGCTGAAGACGTAGACCGTGCCGTCCTTGTCGGTGAGCGTGTAGCCGGTCACCGCCCCCGTGGTGTCCTTGTTCTCCTTGAACACCGAGTACCGGCCGGAGGTGGAGGTGAAACTCCCGTCGGCGTTGCGCCCCATGGCCACGTCCTGGCCGGTCGGGTAGGTGATGAGCACCGACTGGATGCTGCCCGCCACGTCCTTGACCTGGGTCGCGCGTACGTCCAGCAGGCTGGACCAACCGGTGCCAAAGGCGTTGCTGCGCCGGGTGTCGAGGCTGTTGTAGCTGCGGGTGACCGAGAGCGACGGGCCCACTGTGCTCACGCTGGCGTCGGTGGCCGAGGTGGTGTAGTTGCCGACGCTCGGGTCGTAGCCCTTGCCGGCGTTCTGCGCGAGGTTCGCGGTCAGCAGCGGCTGCGGCACCGACGTGGTGAAGGCGTACGCCGGGGAGACGGCGCTGTACGCGGCCTTGTCGTAGACCTGGACCGTGTAGAGGTAGCTCTTGTTCCAGGTCAACTTGCCCGACGGCACCGTCCAGCTGGGGCCGGTGATCCAGCCCGAGCTGACCACGGTGGCATTGGTCTCGGCGTCGGTGACCACGTAGTTGTAGGTCAGGCCCTTGGCCGGCCAGTTGTCCGAGTCGACGGCGCGGGAGAGCAGCTCGGGGGTGAGCGTCTGCACGACCGCGTTGTTGGCCGGGTAGCGGAGGTTGACCTGCGGCGCGACGTCGTTGGTGTAGGTGAACTCGACGTACGGCTTGTAGGCGCCGGAGGAGAAGTTGGCGGAGGTGAACCGCTTCCAGGCGTACGAGTCGGTCTCCGACGCGGTCAGCGCGAGACCCTCGTTCGCACCGCCGGTCGACCAGTCGTTGAAGGTGTCGACGTTGAGCGGGACGCTGACCCACTTGCCGATGCTGCGGTCGGCGCCGCTGTTGGTGCAGGCCGGGTTGTTGTCGCTGATGGTCAGCGAGCCGATCGACGACGAGATCGTCGGCCCCGGGTAGCTGCCCGCGCTGAGGTCCGCGACGGTCCAGGCCTGGGTGGCCCGGTGCACGTAGAACGGCTTGTGAGTGGCGCAGTCGTACGACCACGTGTGGTAGAGGAACAGCTTCGCCGCGCTGAACCGCTTGCCGACGAAGCCGTTGTTGTCGAAGTCGTCGAGGTGGATGAACGAGCGAGCCTTGGTCGTGCCGCCGTTGTAGGTGCCGACCGGCAGGTTGTCGCCGTTGTTGGTGGTGGTGCTGTCGTTGTCGACGAAGACGTCACCGGTGGTGCCGGTGGTGGCGGTCGGGTCGATCCGCACCGGGTACTGCCGGGCGGGGTCGCGCAGCCAAGCCTGGTCGGCGGTGACCTTCAGCGCGGGAGCGCCGTTGACGGTGAGCAGCTCGAAGGCCACCTTGCCGGACTCGGCCGGGGCGCCGGACTTCGGGTCGACCTTGGAGTCCTGCATGGAGCCGCGCGGGAACCAGGCGACGGCCTTGCCGTCGGCGTTGAGCAGTTCCACCGAGCCCTGGACGGTCAGCCGCGGGGTGAGGCCCTTGAGCCGCAGCGGGAAGACCCAGCTCGACGCCGCGTCGGGCGAGTGCAGGACCAGGGTCTCCTTGACGCCGGCGTCGAAGGCGGTCAGCTCCAGGTCGGTCTGCCCGAGGATGTCGCGGTAGCGGGCGGTCGCGCCGTCCACGGTCGGCACCGTGACGTTGGCGCCCTGGAGCTGGTAGCCGACGCTCTCACCGGTCGGCAGGGTGAGCTGCGCCAGCTCGGGGCCGGTGGTCGCGGTCGCGGCGGGAGCGGTGCTCGGGTCAGCGGCGGGGGCGGCGGTCGGGGCGGCGGCGGCATCCCGGGTGGCCGGCGCGGGGGTGCCGGCCACCGAGACGCCCAGCCGGTTCGCCTTCACGTGCAGCCGACCGTCCGAGCGCCCGGCCAGGTTGGAGTCGATCTTCTGCCAGGTGCCGTCGCTCGCCTGGTAGTTGACCGGGCGGTTGTAGGTCCGCTTGGTGTACGAGCCGTCCGCGTTCTGGAAGACGTCCGAGCGGGCGCTCGACCGGGCGGCGAGCCGCTTGCTGGTCCGCCCGTCGAAGCCCTGCTCGGCCGGGCCGGTGGTTTCCGGCGTCGTCTCGATCTCGTGCGGCCGGTACGAGTCGAGCGTCCCGGCGGCCGGCTTGGGCGCCCGCCCGGCGCCCTGACGCGCGTCGGTCGCGGCGGCCGGGACGTGCGGGTCGACCGTGACCGGCCGGCCCTTCTGCTGCACGGGGAGCCCCAGGAAGGCGGCGGTGGCCGACCAGGCCGGCCGCTGGGCGAACCAGGTCAGCCAGGTCAGCGGGAACTCGCCGCCCGGACGGACCACATCTGCTGGCACCGCGACACTGAGCCCGAAGACCACCGCGATCACGATGGCCAGACGGCGCGCAGAACTGGTGACGGATCGGCGCACGGCCGGTCCCCTCCCCGTGAAGTGAAAATTTCTTCGCGGAGTTTGAGGGTCAGCCGGCCCGGGTAACAAGCCCCCTGATCAGATCCTCCTGAGAGGAAGCTGAAAGAAGCTCCGCCTCAGGAGGCCAGCCCGGCAATCAGTTCCCGGGCCTTCTGCTGCGCGACTTGCGGGCTTTTTGCTTCCACAACGGACACGTTGCTTGCGGCGGTTCCACCATTGATGCCCACGAAGTGGACAGTTGGGAATCTTGCCGCTCCGGCCCGCAATGCGCCCACCGGTCCCGGACCGGCGCTGAGAATAAGATCACACCTGCTCTGAACCAGGCTCGCCAGATACGTCTCGGCGTTCTCCGCCGTCTGCGGCCCGTTCACCTCGAGATACTGGATCTTGACGTGGGTGGCCACGGACGCCTCCTGCATCCCGGCCCAGACCGGTGCCGCCTCCGGCTCCGCGACACCCTTCTCGCCGGTCAGCAGGCACGCCGTCTCCGCCCGGTACTCGCGCTGGCGCGGCGGCGGCGCGTCGGCCGGCCACAGTGCCCACGCCAGCCCACCGGCGACGACCACGAGCGCGGCGACCACCGCCCACCACGGCGGGCGCACCCGCAGCCACGACGGGAGTGCGCCCGCCCGCGCGGGGCGCTGCCGCTCCCGGATCCGACGTCCCAAGCCTCCACCAAGCACGGCGAGAGACTACTCGGCGCCGGATTCAGTCCTGGCCCTCCCGGGGTACCGGCGCAGCCGGGGAGGCCGGCGGGGGCGGAACCGCCGGCGGCGGCGGGGTCGACTCGCGCAGCAGCCCCGCGAGCCCGGCCCGGCGGGCCACCACGGTCAGCCGGTCCCCCGCCGAGATCACCATCCGCGGGTCGGTCTTCCAGTCGGTCTTCTGCCCCGACCGGGTGTGCGCGAGCAGGCGTACCTCGCCGGGGCGGGCCACCGAGGCGAGCGGACGGCCGTCCAGCGGGGCGCCCGCCGCCACCGGCACCTCCACCACCAGCAGCGCGTGCCGGTCGACCGGGATGGTGGCGATCACCGCGCGGTCCAGCAGCGCCACCGCGAACGAGGGCGCGGCCAGGTACGACACGCTGCGCGAGATGCCGATGCCGAACGCCTTCTGGATCCGCTCGGCGAAGTCGCCGTCGAAGAGCCGCAGCACCACCCGCACCTCGGCGTTGAGCGCCCGCGCGTTCAACGCGGCCCGCAGGTTGACCCCGTCGTCGGTGGAGACCACCACCAGCGCCTGGCAGTGCTCCACCGAGGCCGACCGCAGCGTCTCCTCCCGGGCCGCGTCGCCGACGATGAGCGGCACGCCCAGCCGGCGGGCCAGCGCCGCGCCCCGGGCCTCGGGGTTGCGGTCGATCACCACCACCTCGACGCCGAAGTCGCGCAACTGCGCCATCACCCGGGTGCCGATGTTGCCCAGCCCGACCACCACCACGTGCCGGGCGCGGACCGGCTGGATCCGCCCGGAGTGCAGGGCCAGCCGGGCGTTGACGATGCCGTCGACGACCACGGCGGTGATCAGCGGGATCAGCGCCAGCCCGGCGAGGTTGAGCACCACCTGCATGATCTGCGCGGCGGCCGGCTTGCCGACGTCCGGGTCCTGCCCGCTGAGCGTGGTGACCAGGGTGAGGTAGAGCGCCTCGGCCCAGCTGACGTGCGCCGCCCGGCCGTTGAGCCAGCCGAGCACGGCGATCACCGCCAGCAGCAGGAGGACCGCGATGCCGATCTTGCGGGTGGCGAAGCTGCGGACCGCGCGGAGCAGCACGGCCAGCGGCTGCCGCCGGCGGCGGGCCCGGACCAGTCGGCGGGCGGCCAGCTCGGTGCCGACCGGCTGCCCGGTCGCCTCGGCGAGCACCACGTCGGCCGCGGCCTCGTCGGCGGGCAGCACCCGGACCAGGTCGGGGTCGGTCGTCACGGCCAGGCCGCTGACCACGTCCGCCGGGCGTACGTCGTCGCGGCGGGCCACGTAGAGGGTGCGACCGCCGTGCCGGAAGTGGGTGGGGGCCACCTCGCCGAGCGCCGCGGCGACGAACGCCGGGGCTGCCATCGAGGCGTCCGACAGGACCGCCGAGTCGGGGAAGAGCTGGCGCAGCCCGTTGGCGAGGCTGGTGTTGAACATCCGGACCACCAGGCGCAGCCGCGGCTCGACCTCCTGGGCGCAGAGCGCGGCGTGCATGTTGCCCACGTCGTCCTGGTGCAGCAGGGCCAGCCCGTCGGCGCCGGCCAGCCCGGCCCGGCGGAAGGTGGCCTCGTCGAGCCGGTCGGCGCGGACCACCTGGATGCCGTCCAGGTCGCGGCCGTCCGGGCCCTCGGAACGGCGCCGCTCCGGCACGACCAGGGTGATCCGGATCCGGCCCGACGGCAGCTCGGTGCCGAGCAGCGCCCGGACCACCCAGTACGCCAGCGGATCGTTCCCGCAGACCACGTAGTGCGGGCGGGTCTCGCCGTTCATCCGCAGCCGCCAGCCCGTCGCGCGCCGGGCGCGGTCGCGCAGGGGTTCGGCCATGACCGGATGGTAGTCAGCCGGTCGCACCGGGCGCAGCCCCCGTGATCATGAACGTCGGGCGTGCCGGCATGTCCGGGCCGGCGACGGGTAGAGCACCGGCATGCAGACCTTCCTCCCGTACCCGGACTTCCTGGCGAGCGCGCGGGTGCTCGACCAGAAGCGGCTGGGCAAGCAGCGGGTGGAGACCATCCAGGTGCTGCGCGGGCTGACCCGGCCGAACTACGGCTGGCGCAACCACCCGGCGGTGAAGATGTGGGCCGGCTACGAGGAGGCGCTGACCCGGTACGGGCTCGACATGTGCGCGGTCTGGTCCGAGCCGGGCCGGGCCGACACCTGCGCGGCGACCATGGCCACGGACCTCGCCGCCGCGTGCGGCATCACCGCGATCCGTACCCAGGCCGAGCTGGCCGGGGCCGGTGAGCTGCCGCCCTGGCTGGGTCGGGAGGACCTGCACCTGAGCCACCGCTCGTCGCTGCTGCGCAAGGACCCGGAGCACTACCGGCCCCGCTTCGGCGAGATCCCGCCCGACCTGGAGTACGTCTGGCCGGCCTCGGACCGGGATCGACGCTGCCTGCTGCCGTCCGACGGCTGAGCGGGCAGACTGGGGACTCGGTCGGGCGGGAAGGTGCACATGGCGCTGTCGCAACTGTTGGGTCGGCTCATCGGCGTACGCGAGCACGAGGTGGACCCGGGCGGCGGCGGTGCCCCCCGGGTGCCGCGCCCGGTCACGGCGGTGGTGGTCGGCGGCGGCATCGCCGGCATGTCGGCGGCGGTGGTGCTCGCCGAGCGCGGGGTGGACGTGACGGTGCTGGAGGCCGCGCCGATCCTGGGTGGCCGGCTCGGCGCCTGGCCGGAGCAGCTGCCCGACGGCAGCCAGCAGAACGAGCACGGCTTCCACGCCTTCTTCCGGCAGTACTACAACTGGCGGGCCATCCTGCGCCGGGTCGACCCGCAGCTGGGCTTCCTCAAGCCGATCCCCGGCTACCCGATCCTGAGCGAGCGGTGGCCCAGCGAGGAGTTCGGCAAGCTGCCGCCCGCAGCGCCGGCGAACCTGCTCGCGCTGCTGCTGCGCAGCCCCAGCCTGCGCCTGGCGGACCTGCGCGGAATGGATCGGGACGCGGCCCTGCCGCTGCTCAGCTACGACCCGGTGCGCACCTACGCCGAGTTCGACCACACCACCGCCGACGAACTGCTCGCCTCGTTGCGCCTGCCGGATCGGGCCCGGGCGATGCTCTTCGAGGTCTTCTCGCACTCGTTCTTCAACCACGAGGCGGAGATGTCGGCCGCCGAGATGATCGCCCAGTTCCACTTCTACCTGCTCGGCAACCCGGAGGGGCTGGCCTTCGACTGCCCGGACGAGGACTACGCGACCGCGATCTGGCAGCCGCTGACCCGGCACGTGGAGAAGTACGGCGGCCGGGTGGTCACCGGCGCCGCCGCGACCCGGCTGGACCGGAGCCCGGACGGCTGGCGGGTGACCGTCGCGGACGGCATGTCGTACGACGCCGGTCACGTGGTGCTGGCCGTCGACCCGCCGGCGCTGGCCGCGCTGGTGGCCGCCTCGCCCGGCCTGGTCGCGGCGGCGCCCCGGCTGGTGGCGGCGATGCCCGCGTTCGGGCAGGCCGGCCCGCCGTACGCGGTGGCGCGCTACTGGCTGGACGGGGACGTGCGCGCCGACCGGGCGGTGTTCAGCGGGGTGTCCCGGCAGCCCACCCTGGACTCGGTGACCCTCTACCACCGGCTGGAGAACGAGTCCCGCCGCTGGGCGGAGCGGACCGGCGGCGCGGTGGTGGAGCTGCACGCGTACGCCTGCGAGCCGGACGTGCCGGCCGAGGAGCTGGCCGAGCGGATGCGGGTCGAGCTGACCGCGCTCTGGCCGGAGGTGGCCGGGCTGCGGGTGCGCGAGCTGCGCGCCCGGGTCGAGGCGCAGGCCCCGGCGTTCACGCCCGGCAGTCACACCGGCCGTCCGGGGGTACGCACCGACGCCCGCGGCCTCTACCTGGCCGGGGACGGCATCTCCACGGAGTTCCCCAGCGCCCTGATGGAACGGTCGGCGGCGACCGGGATCATCGCCGCGAACCACATCCTGCGGCGTGCGGGCGCGGCGGCCGAGCCGGTCCGCTCGATCCGCCCGCGGGGGCTGCTGGCGCGCCGCTGAGGGATCCCGGACACCCCCCTCCGGGCAGTCCGGCGCGTCGCGCGACCGGTCACCTCGCCGCTTGCGCCGCTTGCGCCGCGGGTGCCCGGCTGTCGGGCGTGTCGCGGCCGGCAGCCACTTCTCGCCGTGAGTGATATGACTGAACGTCATAAATATGCCGCAGAGTCATATCACTCACGGCGACAAGCGGGGGTACGCATTACGCAGGGTGATGTCGGCCGTATCGCCATCAGGCGATTCGCCCTTTCGGCCCCAGATCCTGATCTACGCTCGACTGACGTCGATCGACCCCGGCGCACCGCCGGCACGGGAGGTCGGAGGGTGGCAGCGCACCGGGCCGACGTGGTGCTCCCGCCGTACTCCGTCGAGGGCGGATCGAAATACGTTGCCCCTCTCTCCCCCGCCGACCTACCGTGATCGCGCAAGGTCAACCGCCGGATCGGGAGTTCAGCATGACGAACGCGCACGCCACCCGTGTGCCGTCGACGCTGCCCAGCGGCGGTCACCGAGCCGAAGGTCCCCGGGACGGGTGGCCCGACTGACGCGTGTCCGCACGCGCCTTCAGCCGCCCGTCCCACCATGGACCGGACGGCTTTTCGCTGTCCGGCCCGCTCCGCCGCCGATCGTGAAGGGAGAGCCCGGTGGACGCCGTCCTCGTCATCAACGCCGACCTCGGCCCGCTGCACCGGGTCACCGTCCAGCACGCCATCCGGATGCTGTGCCGCCGGGTCGCGGAGATCCACGAGGCCGAGCCGGACCAGGTGATCGGCGTCTTCCCGGTCCCCCGGGTGGTCCGCCTCGTCCGGTACGTGGTGACCCGCTGGCGGTTCAGCGCCGGGCCGGCCTGGTCCCGGGCCGGCGTGCTGCGCCGCGACGCCCGCTGCTGCGCGTACTGCGGCGGCCCGGCCAGCACCGTCGACCACGTCCTGCCCCGCTCGCGCGGCGGCCGGAACACCTGGCGGAACACCACCGCCGCCTGCTACGCCTGCAACCAGCGCAAGGGCGACCGGACGCCGGCCGAGGCGGGCATGCCGCTGCGCCGCGAGCCGGTCGTGCCGAGCTGGGCCGCGTTCGCCGGGCGGTGACGAGACCGGCCGGCGGGCACAGGGGGCCGTG
Organism: Micromonospora lacuserhaii; assembly: GCF_036902735.1. NCBI lineage: Bacteria > Bacillati > Actinomycetota > Actinomycetes > Micromonosporales > Micromonosporaceae > Micromonospora > Micromonospora lacuserhaii. Next base: position 41,438 of record NZ_JBAKHO010000003.1, read on the forward strand.
TCGGGGGTACACCCCCGGCGCGGCGCCCGCCGGCCCCGAGCCGTCAGTTCCGGCCGGACGGCGACCAGGTGAAGCGCGGCGACCGGCGCTCGTGGAACGCCGCCACCCCCTCGCGGGCCTCGCCGCTGGACCGCGCCTTCCCGTGCCACCAGGCGATCCGGGTGCTGTTGGCCCGGTCGTCGACGATCTCCTTGGCCGCCGCGACGCTCAACTGGGAGCGCTGGGCGATGGCGGCGGTGACCGCGTCGACCCGGGCGGCGAGGTCGTCGACCACCTCGTCGACCAGCCCCACCCGCAACGCCCGCTCGGCGTCGATCAGCTCGGCGGTGAAGAGCAGGAACTTTGCGGTGGACGGGCCGACCAGCCGGGTCAGCCGCCGGGTGGTCGGCGCCGGGTAGACCAGCCCGAGCCGCGCCGGGGGTACGCCGAACCGGGCGTCGGGGGCGGCGATCCGCAGGTCACAGGCGACCGCGAGCTGGCAGCCGCCGCCGACGCAGGGGCCCTGGATCGCCGCGATGGTCGGCTTGGCGAAGGCGGCGAGCCGCTCCTCGGCGGCGACCGCGATGCTCCGGTCGCCGGCGTCCAGCAGCTCGTCGAGGTCACCCAGGTCGGCGCCGGCGCAGAACGCGCCGTCCGCGCCGGTGAGCACCAGGACCCGCACCGCCGGGTCGGCCTCCAGGTCGTCCAGCAGACCCGGGAGCTGCCGCCACATGGCCGGTGTCATCGCGTTGCGCCGCCCGGGGTGGCGGATCGTCACCGTCGCCACGGCGCCGGTCACCTCGACGGTCAGCTCGGCGTCCGGCACCGCCACCACCCCTCTCCGCGGGGCCGCCGCGTGCCGGGACCCGTCCCGGCGACCATAACGGCGCGGGCCCGACGACCACCCGCGAGGGGTGGCCGCCGGGCCCGCCGACGGCGAGGTCAGGTCAGGTCAGGAGACGTTGACCGCGGTGTCGTCGATCACGAAGGACGTCTGGAGCGAGGAGTCCTCGACGCCGCTGAACTTCAGGGTGACGGTCTGGCCGGCGTACGAGGCCAGCGAGAACGACCGCTGGGTGTACCCGGTGGCCTTGTTCAGGTTCGAGTAGGTCGCCAGGGTCGCCAGCACCGTCCCGGAGGAGTTGAGCACCTGCACCTTGAGGGTGTCGTACGCGATGCTGGTGGTGGTCTCCGACGTGTCGATGTGCAGCCAGAAGCTGAAGTTGTACGACGTGCAGCCGGCCGGCAGGCTCACCGACTGGGAGAGCGTGTCGGTGTGGGTGGTGCCGTACCCGTCCAGCCAGGCGTTCCAGGTGCCGCCGTGGGTCGGCTGGCCGCTGCCGCCGTACTGGCCGATGACGCCGGAGGTGGAGGCCCAGACCGTGTTGCCGGACTCGAAGCCGGGGTTACCGAGCTTCTGGCCGGCGCCGGTGCAGCCGCCGCCGGTGCCGTTCACGGTCAGCGTGTAGCTGGCCGAGTGGCTCACCGCGCCGGCGCCGGTGACGGTCACCGTGTAGGTGCCGGCCGGGGTGCTCGCCGAGGTGGCGATGGTGAGGGTGGACGAGCCGCCCGAGGTCACCGAGGTGGGGTTGAACGACGCGGACGCGCCGGTCGGCAGGCCGGACGCGGAGAACGTCACGGTCTGCGCGGTGCCGCTGGTGGTGGCGGTGGCGACGGTGGTGGAGACCGAACCGCCCGCGGTCACCGAGCCGGAGGTCGGGGAGAGCGAGACGGAGAAGTCGTTCCCGGTCGACGTGCAGGGCGCGTCGCTGCCGGAGACGGCGACCGCGGTCCACGCCGCCTGGACGGCCTTGTACTCGGTGGAGCAGTTGCCGTACAGGTCGGTCGCCGCCCGCAGGCTGTAGGCCCGGGCGGTGTTCGACGGGGTGGTGGTGTTGACGTACGAGGTGTTGGAGGTGAAGTACACGTCCAGGGCGCGGAACCAGATCTTCTCGGCCTTGGCGCGACCGATGCCGACCACCGCGGGGGCGGAGCCGCAGACCGGCGAGGTGCCGTACGCGGTGGAGCCGGTGCCCTCGGCCAGGTTGAAGAAGAAGTGGTTGGCCGGGCCGGACGAGTAGTGCACGTCCTTGTTCTTGGTGCTGGTGGTCCAGCAGCTGTCGGACGAACCGTCCAGCGACGGGTTGTACATGTAGCGCAGCGGGGTGCCGTTGCCGTTGATGTTGATCTTCTCGCCGACCTGGTAGTCACCCGGGTCGGCGGTGGTGTTGGCGTAGAACTCGACCATCGAGCCGAAGATGTCGCTGGTGGCCTCGTTGAGGCCGCCGGACTCGCCGGAGTAGGTCAGGCCGCCGGGCACCACGTTCTCGGTGACGCCGTGGCTCATCTCGTGGCCGGCCACGTCGAGGGAGACCAGCGGGCGGGCGTTGCTCGAACCGTCGCCGTACGTCATCCGGGAGCCGTCCCAGAAGGCGTTGACGTAGTTGCTGCCGTAGTGCACCCGGCTCGGCACGCCGGTGCCGTTGCCGAAGATGCCGTTGCGGGCGTGCACGTTCTTGAAGTAGTCGAAGGTCTTGGCGGCGCCGAAGTGGGCGTCCACACCGGCCGACTGCCGGTTGGAGTTGGTGCCGGTGCCCCAGGTGTTGTCGGCGTCGGTGAACGTCGTGCAGGTCGACGTGCCGTTGTTCATGTCGCAGGTGGAGTTGTTGCCGTGCGACGGGTCGATCATCTGGTACGTGCTGCCGGAGAGCGTGGTGTCGATGCTGACCGTGCCGGAGTAGATGCTGTTGCCGGTGCCGGCCACGGACTCGATCTCGTCGTACGAGCCGATCACCCGGCCGGTGGCGGCGTCGGTGATGACGTGCAGCTTCGACGGGGTCTGCTTGTCGGCCTTCCAGCCGGAGGCGACGGTCTCCCAGGCGAGGCGGCCCCGGCCGGAGCTGGCGTCGACGAAGAGCTCCGGGGCGCCCACGGTGGTGAGGCTGCCGGAGAACGTCTTGCGCGCGGTCGACTTGGCCGCCGCCGAGGAGATCTTGGCGCCGGTGCCGAGGGTGAGCGGGGCGGCGAGGCCGACGGAGGTGCCGGCGTAGCTGCCGTTGGGCGCCGTGTGGATGACGAAGTCACCACCGTAGACGCGGAGGCCCTTGTAGGTGCGGGTGTAGCGGGTGTGCGCCGCTCCGTTGGCGTCCACCTTCGTACGGACGGCCTGGTACGACTCTCCGCTGGCGCCCTGGACGGCGCCGGGGTTGCTACGGAGCAGGCTTTCGGCACGAGCTGCGGGTGAGGTGTCCGGGGCGGGGGCGGTGGGGGCCGCTTGCGCTGCGGTGGCGACGCAGGTCAGCACCCCGCTGGTGAGCAGAGCTGCGCTGACGGCGGCGAGGGTTCTTTTCACGTGCCCTCCTGACAAGGGAAGTTGTGACGGGGGTAGTCACGCATGTAGATATAGCGATACACCGCGGAAAAGAGAAGGGGTGGAGCGCTTCCAGCCCTCGACACTGGCCGAACGGAGGAGGAGTCCTGGTGAGGGAACCCGGCGGCGTCGATGCACGTCCGATCGGCATGAGATCACCCGCCCCTGCCGCTGTCAAGATCATGGTCGCCGCCGCCCTGCTGACCGGCTGCTCAGCGACCGACCCGGCGTCACCTGGGTTGTCGCCGTCCGCCTCGGCCACCGGGGCCACCGCGTCCACCGGGGCCACCCCGGCGAGCAGCACCCCTGGCGGCGGGACCTCGGCCCCCGCGACGACCGGCGCGCCGGCCACCACGGGCACGACGCTCCCCCGGGTGGTGCTGAACCGCACCGGCGGCTTCGCGGGGCAGACCCGGACGGTCACCGTCGAGCCGGACGGCCGCTGGACCGTCACCGGCGACGGGGCCCGGGGCAGCGGGCAGCTGACCCCGGCCCAGCTCGACCAGCTCCGCTCCCTGGTCGCCGACCCCCGGCTCGCCGCCGAGGCGACCCGGCCCACCGCGTCGACCGTGTGCCGGGACGCCTACGAGTACCAGCTCACCGTCGGCGCGACGAGGTCGTTCTACGTCGACTGCCCCTCGGACGCCGCCCGACCGCCGGCGACCCGCGCCGCGGTCGAGCTGCTGACCCGGGCCACCGGCGGCTGAGCCAGGCAAACCTGTCGCCGGTGTGTCATTCGCCTATTGGTCGGCCATGGGTTCGCGAGCCAGCATGGTCGGTATGACACGTGCACTCATCGCTCTGACCAGCCACCGCCAGCTCGGCGACACCGGCCGGGAGACCGGCTTCTACGTCGGCGAGGCCGCCGAGCCGTGGGAAATCTTCCGGGGTGCCGGCTGGGACGTCGACCTGGTCTCGGTCGCCGGCGGCCAGCCGCCGCTGGACGGCCGGGACGAGAACGACAAGACCCAGAACGACTTCCTGGCCACCGCCGACGTGGCGAACACCCCGACGGCCGCGGACGTCGACCCGGCCGGCTACGACGTGATCGTGTACGCGGGGGGCCACGGCGCGATGTGGGACTTCCCGGACAACCCGGACCTGGCTCGGATCGCCGCGTCGATCTACGAGCGCGGCGGCGTGGTCTCCGCGGTCTGCCACGGCCCGGCGGCGCTGGTGAACCTGAAGCTCTCCGACGGGTCGTACCTGGTGGCGGGCAAGCGGGTGGCCGGCTTCACCAACGACGAGGAGAACGCCGTCGGCCTCACCGACGCGGTCCCCTTCCTGCTCGCCGACAAGCTGACCGCCGCCGGCGCCACCCACGTCCCGGCGCCGAACTTCACCGAGCAGGTGGTCACCGACGGCCGCCTGGTCACCGGCCAGAACCCGCAGTCGGCCCGGGCCATGGCGGAGGCCGTCGTGCAGGCCGTCCAGTCGCGCTGACAGCCGTTCTCCTTCGAGGGGTCGTCCCGCCCGGGCGACCCCTCGACGCGTTCCCGGTGGCCCACGCCACTTTGCAACGCGACGTTGCGTTGCGTAGCGTGCAGGTCATGACCGCCGCCGCGTTCGCCTCGCAGGCCGCCGCCCCGAGCAACCCGGCCACCGGCGGGGTGCCCCCGGTGGTGCCCGACCGGGCCGGGGAGCTGGTGGGCCAGGTCCGGGGCAGCGGTCCCGCGTTCACCGCATTTTCCCCGCTGACCGGGGCGCCGACGGTGGACGTACCGTCGAGCGGCCCGGCCGATGTGGCGGGTGCCTTCGCCGACGCGGCCGACGCCCAGCGGGCCTGGGCGGCCCTGCCGGTCGCCCGTCGGGCCGCCGCGCTGCTCCGGCTGCACGACCTCGTCCTCGACCGGCAGGCCGAGGGGCTGGACCTGATCCAGCTGGAGTCGGGCAAGGCCCGCCGGCACGCCGTCGAGGAGGTCCTCGACGTGGCCATCACCGCGCGCTACTACGCGCGGGCCACCGGGCGGCTGCTCCGCCCCCGACGCCGGGCCGGCGCCCTGCCGGTGCTCACCCGCACCGTCGAGCTGCGCTCCCCGGTCGGCGTGGTCGGCGTCGTCTCGCCGTGGAACTACCCGCTCTCGCTCGCCGGCGCCGAGGTGCTGCCGGCCCTGATGGCGGGCAACGCGGTGGTGCACCGGCCCGACCCGGCCACCATGCTCAGCGCGCTCTGGCTGCGCGACCTGGCCGTCACGGCCGGGCTGCCCGCCGCGCTCTGGCAGGTCGTCGCCGGGGAGGGCGCCGACGTCGGCCCGCTGGTCACCGGGCGCGCCGACCTGGTCTGCTTCACCGGCTCCACCCGGGTCGGCCGGGAGGTCGCCGCCCAGGCGGCCCGCCGGCTGGTCCCCGCGTCGCTGGAGCTGGGCGGCAAGAACCCGCTGCTGGTGCTCGACGACGCTGACCTGGACCGGGCGGTGGAGGGGGCGATCCGGGCCTGCTTCGCCAGTGCCGGCCAGCTCTGCGTCTCGGTCGAGCGGGTGTACGTCGCCGACCGGCTGCACGACGAGTTCCTGCGGCGCTTCGTGTCCCGCACCGCGACCCTGCGGCTCGGGGTCGGCGGCGACTTCGACGCCGACCTCGGCTCGCTCGCCTCCGCGCGGCAGCTCGACACGGTCACCGCGCACGTCGCCGACGCCGTCGCCAAGGGCGCCACCCTGCACACCGGCGGCCGGCACCGCCCCGACATCGGCCCGTACGTCTTCGAGCCCGCCGTGCTCACCGGCGTCACCCCCGGCATGACCATGTACGCGGACGAGACCTTCGGCCCGGTCGTCGCGGTGTACCGCTTCGACACCGACGACGAGGCGGTCGCACTGGCCAACGACACCGCCTACGGGCTCAACGCGAGCGTGTTCAGCGGCTCCGGCGCGCGTGGCGAGGCGGTGGCCGCCCGGATCGACGCGGGCAGCGTGAACGTCAACGACGGCTACTCCGCCGTCTGGGGCAGCATCGACGCCCCGATGGGCGGCTGGAAGGACTCCGGGCTGGGCGGCCGGCACGGCGCCGACGGGCTGCTCCGGTTCACCCGGGTCAAGACCGTGGCCCGGCAGCGCGGGCTGGACCTCGCGCCGGCGTACCACCGGCCGGGCGCGGAGACCGCGGCCTGGACCCGCCGGATGACTACGGCGCTGCGCCTGCTGCGCCGCACCGGCCGATGACCGCCCCCGGTGCCGCGGCCGGCGGCGGGCGCGGCCCGCGCGGCGCCGCGGCCATCCACGCCGCCGTGCTGGACCTGCTGGAAACCGAGGGGTATGCCGGCCTGACCATCGAGGGGGTGGCCCGCCGCTCGCGGGTCAACAAGACCACCCTCTACCGCTGGTGGCCCTCGAAGCCGTCGCTGGTGGCGGCGACCTTCCGGCACGCCATCGCCCGCGATCTGCCGGTGCCGGACACCGGCTCGCTGCGCGCGGACCTGGTCGCGCTGGTGCGTTCGAAGGCGGCCTTCCTCGGCGACGGGCCCGGCCGGCTCGCCGCCGACGTGCTGGCGCACACCGGCGCGGACGACGAGCTGGCCCGACTCGCCGACGAGCTGCTCGGCCAGCACTGCGCGCACGTGGCCGAGGTGACCGCCCGGGCCCGCACCCGGGGCGAGCTCACCGGCCCGGTGGACGACCTGCTCCTGGCCGACCTGCTGCTCGGGCCGGTGTGGCTGCGCGCCGTGGTGACCCGGCGTCCACTGTCGACGTCCGACGCCGACGCGCTGGTCGACACCCTCCTCGCCGGCCTGCCCCTGGCCCCCTCGACCGGCCCGACCTGACCAGCGTCGCCGTTCACCCCGGCCCGTCCCCAGCGGCGTCGCCGTTCGCCCGGCCCGGCCGCGACTGGCTGTCTCTCAGCCTGCCTACAAACTTGATGACGTCGACGAATCAACGCCAGCCGTCGAGAGCCGGCCTCGGGTGACGGCCGTGATGCATTCCCGTCATCAGGTTGGTAGCGAGGCAACCGGGCCTCGGGCGCCCGCCGGTCGGACATCGTCCCGCTGCCGGCAGGGCGGCTGTGATCAGAGCACCGTGACCAGGCGGAACCGTTCCACCACCACGAGCATGTCGTCGTCCACGGTGAAATCCGGGTCGCCCAGCCAGCCGCGGTAGTCCGGCCCGTGCCAGTACTCCTCGTGGCCGGCCCGCCAGTCGGCGACCGACTCGTACCCCTCGCCCTCGTCCCGGGCGTGGTCCAGGTCGACGTCGCCAACGCGGACGATGCGCACCTCGGTCAGCTCGATCACGGCGACCGGACGACCGGCGGAGTCGACGACCACCGAACGGTCGCCCACGACCGGCAGCGGCTCAGCGTCGCGCTCGTAGTCCTGCAACAGCCCGGTGGTCGAGGTCTTCGCCCCGGAGAGCACGGCGGCGACCAACTGGTCACGCAGCGGCCCCGGGAAGGCGAACTCGCAGATCGGCAGGTCGTCCGGTGTCGTCGTCACCGGGCCGACAGTAGCCGGGGCACGCCGCCGGTCACACCCGATAATCCGGGGGCAGCCCGGTGCCCCGCAGCTCCGGCGGCAGGTGGGCGACGTCGTTGAAGGCGATCAGGCTGGGCGGGCCGGCCGAGCTGTAGCGGATCACCGTCAGCCCGGCGTTGTGGTGGTTCAACCCCAGCCAGCGCCGCTCCGGCGCGCCCAGGGCGTGCCGGACCAGCCAGGCGATCAGGAAGTTGTGGGTGATCACCAACTCCCGGACGTCCCCCTCGGCCGGGGCCGTGGCGAAGCGCGCCACGGCCTCCGCCGCCAGTCGCGGCCCGTCGACCCGCTCGGCCGCCGGGAACCCGGCCAGGAAGTCCACGTACGCCGGGGGCAGGCCGGCCGGGTCGGTGTCATGCGGGAGGTGGTCGCCGGCCAGCTCCGTCGCGTACACCGGAATGCCGGTCAGCGACCCCGCGACCAGCTCGGCGGTCTCCGCGGCCCGGCGCAGCGGGCCGTGGTGGACGGCGCGCACCGGTACGCCCCGCAGCCGCTCGCCGAGCAGCGCCGCCTGCCGCCGGCCCCGCGCGGAGAGCCCCACCTCGGGCGCCTCGGCGGCGGCGCTCTCCTGCTCGGCGTGCCGGGCCAGGTAGAGCAGGCGGGTCGGCATGGTCGTCTCCTCGTGAGGTCGGGAGGCGCGATGCTAACCCGCGCCTCCCGACCCGCACCGCCCCGGCGTCGCCGGCCCCCGCCACCGTCCCCTCAGGACCTGGGGAACATCTGGCCGATCCGGATCCGGTTGCCGAACGGGTCCCGGATGCCGAAGTCGATACCGTACGGCCGCTCGGTCGGCTCGTCGGTGATCTCCACGCCCTTGGCGACCAGGTCCTCGTACGTCTTGTGGGCGTCGTCGGTGGTCATGAAGAGGTAGCCGCCCAGCGCCCCCTTGGTGAGCAGCTCCCGGACCTGCTCCGCGGTGGCCGGGTCCAGCGCGGGCGGCCCGGGCTTCTCCAGCAGGATCTCGCGCTCCTGGTCACCCGGGAGGTTGACCGTCAGCCAGCGCATGAAGCCGAGGTCCTGGTCCGTGTTGACCTCCATGCCGAGCTTGCCGACGTAGAAGTCGAGGGCCTGGTCCTGGTCGAGGACGTAGATCTGGGAGCGGCTGATCGCGTTCATCGTCATGCCTGAAACGCTAGAGGACTGCGGTGACCTGCTGCTTATCCAAAACTGCTGGGCCTGGTCCAAGCCTTGGTGAAGCAGCTCGGCACGTGCGCGGCGGCGGCCGACCGGCTCCTGCGGAAGTCGCTCGGCGACTCGCCGACGATCTGGCGGAACGTCCGGCTGAACGAGCCGAGGCTGCTGAACCCGACCGCGAAGCAGATGTCGGTGACGTCCCGGTCGCTCTCGATCAGCATCGACATGGCCCGTTCCACCCGCCGGCGTTGCAGGTAGCGGTGCGGGGTCTCGCCGAAGGTGGCGCGGAACGTCCGGATGAAGTGCGCCTCGGAGACGAGCGCGATCCGGGCCAACGCGGGGATGTCCAGCGGCTCGGCGTACGCCCGGTCCATCGCGTCCCGGGCCCGCAGCATCGCCCGGTTCGACTCTTCCACCGCACGACTCATCGCACCCTCCCGGCCCGCGCCGACCCCCGTCCCCGCCGAGCCTAGGCCAGACCCCGCCGACCGAGGGGGCAGCGACCTCGCCGGCGGTACGCCTGGCCGCCGTCCGGCATTCACCCCGGTGTCGTGCGGGGCCCCTAATGCTGAGCCTGGAGGCCGGCCGGCCGCCGGGTCACGGCGCGATCTTCAGCGTGTACGTGTACGACGCCGCGGGCGAGAAGTTTCCGGCCGTGTCGTAGCCGGCGACGCTGAACGTGAAGGGCGTGCGCCGCCCGGTGTAGTAGGACTCCAGGTCGTAGGTACCGAAGGTATGGGTCCACGTCCCGTCCGCCGCGATGGACTCGGTGGCCGCCTGGCCCGACTCGGGCTGGATCCACACCTCGGTCGACGGCTCGCCGGTACCGCTGATCGTGAACGTCTTCGTCGTGATGACCTTCTTCGGCGACGGCGAGGTGACGACGGGCGTCGGTGGCGCCGTGCCGTCGACGGTGAACGTGACGCTGGCCGTCGCCGTCCTGCCGTAGATGTCCGTGGCCTGGAAGACCGTCGTGTACGTCCCGTCAACGATGTAGCCGCCGTCGTAGACGAAGGAACCCGAGACGCCGCTCAGCAGGGTCGGCCCACTGCCGTCGACGTACACCTTGATGTTGGACTCGTAGTTGACGTAGCCGGTGATCTTCACGGTCGGGTCGACGATGGCACCGTCGTAGGGCCAGGTGATGTACAACTCCAGCGGCGGCGGCAGCACCTGGTAGGCCGAGCAGTAGCTGGCGTAGGTGACGTTCAGGTCGAGGTTGCGGATCTGCGCGCACAAGGTGTTCCAGCCGTAGTCGAACTGCTGGTACACCATCTCCCAGGTGCCGTCGGCGCGCAGGGTCCCGTAACGGTCCTCGCCGTTGACGACCAGGACGAGGCGGTAGGCGCTCGGGTCGGCGTTGGAGGTACCAGTGACGCTGATGTCGCTGGGCCCGGTGCTCCCGTTGGCCGGCGACGTGATCGTCACCGACAGGTCTTCCGCCTGGGCGGGGGCGGCCCCAACCAGCACACCGACCAGCGCGGACAGCAGAACGACGATCCCCATACGCAGCCTCATCGCTGCCCCCTCCGTGTGGTAAGCAGGATCGTGCCCCACCCCACGGACGCAGACAATCGATTGCCATAGGTCAAGATTGGCGAATGGCGCGACGGCACGCCGGGGCGCCCGCCCCAGTCGGTGCAGGTCAACCAGCGTGGGCAGCAGCAGATCGTGGAGTCAGCACAGTTCGACGCGATGCACCTGATCCCATCGGCTCTGTCGCGGCCCTAGGGCTGCTCGCGGCCTGTGCTCGCGACGTAAGTCAGGAGACACCACTGCAGTTAAGAGCCGACGGTAGCGGTGTGGAATTGGCACTCCCCTGTCCGTGCTGCGGCTACCGGACGATGAAAGGAGCGCCGGGCAGTTACGCCATCTGCCCGGTCTGCTGGTGGGAAGACGACATCCTCCAGCTACGTTGGCCACAGCTCGCCAGCGGCGCCAACAAGGTCTCACTCATCGAGGGCCAGCGGAACTTCGCACATACCGGCGCCTGCACCGGATTGCCGCTGGGGGTTGAGCTGGCCGACCCGAACAACCATGACCGCGAACCGCACTGGCGCCCTATCGACCTTCGCCGCGACACCTTCGAACCGACCCTCTGCCAACTCGCACCGTGGCCGGACGACCTGACCGTCCTGTACTGGTGGCGCTACCGCGATGCCGGCGCCTGGCGCAGACGGTAACCAAATCCCACGCGCTGCTGGCATGATCGCGCCGTGGGGCTTCTCTGCGACTACTTTTCGGCCGGCTCCGATGACGCTGCCGCTGCGGTGATCGATGTTCTCGGCGGTCCGCGCGCCGCTTCAGACCGCGGCTCCGATGTTGTCGAGTTGAAGGGGATAGAACCCTTTGTGCAGCTCGGGAAGCTGGAGGAGTTACTGACGGGCGTCGACTACGAATCCGTCACCGAGAATCCGAGGTGGGGCCGCGCCGTCGCTGTTCGTCATGACGGCGAGCTACTTGTCGTCTCGCTGACGGACGAAATCCAGGCGGCGCTGGCTGGCGCCTCGGAGAGCCAGCTACGTGAAGTTGCGGTGCCCTGGTCGCAGAGCGAGGAGTTCTGGGGGCAGGGAGAGCCCTCCGACCTGGCCGAGATCCTGATCGAGCTGGCGACCTTGGCGGGCGCAGCGACAGCACGTCATGAACGCCTGTACTGCTGGGTCTGCGTCTGATCGCCGCACCGTTGTTGTTTGTACTCCTGCTCACACGGCATCTCGGTCTGCCATCGTCAGTCGCTGGTCGGTCCGTTCCGTGTGTCGGTTGCAGGTTGGGTCGGTCGCCTGCCGACTGTCCGCAGGTGCCGCAGCGTTTGCGCCCACGAGCGGGGCAGCGTGGTCTCGTAGTAGGAGACGCCGTGCGCGATGCAGAACTGGCGGATCAGTGGCTGGGCGCGGCGCAGGTTCGGTCGGGGCATGCTGGGGAAGAGGTGATGCTCGATCTGGTAGTTGAGCCCGCCGAGCAGGACGTCGATGAGCCATCCGCCACGCACGTTGCGAGAGGTCAGCACCTGTCGCCGCAGATAGTCGAGGCTGTCTGCTCGGTCGAGGATGGGCATGCCCTTGTGGTTGGGCGCGAACGAGCAACCCAGGTACAAGCCGAACAGGCCCTGGTTGACCAGAATGAACACGATCGCCTGCGGGATGTCCAGGAGCAGGAACACGGCCGTGAGATAGCCGCCGATGTGCAGGGCGAGCAGGCTGGCTTCGATCGGGCGGTGCTTGAGCCGGGCGCGGCCGAGCACCGCCTTGACGCTGTTGGCGTGCAGGTGCAGACCCTCCAGCAGCAGCAGCGGGAAGAACAGCGCCGCTTGGTGCCGGACGAACATCGCCCCGAGGCCGCGCCGCGCCTCGGCCTGCCCGGAAGTGAACGACAAGGGCGCCACCACGATGTCCGGATCATGGCCCTCAGTGTTGGGATGGGCGTGGTGCCGGTTGTGCTTGTCCACCCACCACCCGTAACTGAGACCGATCAACAGGTTGCCGAACACCAGGCCAACCGCGTCGTTGGCGCTGCGGGAGCGGAAAATCTGGCGATGGCCGGCGTCGTGGCCGATGAACCCCGCCTGAGCGAAGATCACCGCAAGGAACGCCGCAACCACGATCTGCCACCACGACTGCCCGAGCCGGACCAACACCACGCCCGCCACGCCGAGACAACCGAGCACCAACCCCATGCGCAACGCGTAGTGGCCGGGCCGCCGGTGCAGGAGCCCAGCACCTCGCACCAGGCGGGACAGGTCAGCGTATTCACTGCCCCGCTCGCTGCGGGCATCAAAACTCGTCTCGCTCACCCTCGTTACTCCTGAAAGCTGCACCAATCGACAGGTTCGGTCCGGCGATGTCGACCGCAACCCGCAGGCACGGGTCTCACTCGACGTCCCCACCGTCCGCAGTCGGCCCACGGCCATCGATGCTGAGCCCGCAGCAGCGAACTCCACCGCAGGCTGCGCCTCCCGCGGCGGTCGGCGCTCGGCCACTGACCCGTCCCAGATATCCGCACGGCTCCGCGTCATCCCACCCGCGGTGGGATGACGTGATCGTGATTGCTCTGCGGTCCCGACTCCACGTGGCGACCACCGCGCCAGGCCGCGGTTCCAGTCTCACTCATGGCTGCCCCTCCTGGAGCCCAAACGGCGGCTCCTGGCGGCCGTGAGCGGTGGCCTCGTGCGGCTGCCATACAAGTCTGCCGATCAGGGGCAGGGCCGCTGCCGTGGAGTCGGACAATCAGGGCCGTGCGGACACGTGGGGTTCAGGGAGCGATCATGGCGCGCAGAAGCCACTCGAGCATTCGGCAAGCGTTGATCATTGCGTTCGGGGTGGGGGCACTGACCGGAGCGATGGGCGCGCTGGCCCTGCGACGTCGCAGGCAGACGGGTGACATCCCGGCGGCTGATACAGCCGGCCCTCTGGGAGACACCGCCTGGCCGGCTCTGGGCCGGCGATCCGACGAACCCTCGCCGGGCTCGGTGAAAACGCCAGCGGTACAGCAAGGCTGACCCGGTCCCGCAGCACCAGTCGGACCTGGCCAGCCACATCACCGTCGTTGGCGTCTCTGGCCATTCCGGTACGCGAGAACTCGTGAGGGCACGTATGCCAGAAGGTTCCAGCAGCAGGCGGAGGCGGCCATGAGCACGGCAAGCCCAAGCAACGGTCCGGACAACGTACGGCAGGACATCCAGCACACGCGGGCGGAGCTGGGGGAAACCGTTGCCGCCCTGGCAGCCAAGACCGACGTCAAGACCCGCCTCGGCGGCCAGGCCACCTCAGCGGCCGGCGGACTGCGGCAGCGCTTGACCACGGCCAGCCGGTCGGCGAAGACCTCGGCAACGCAGATGTTCCGCACGATGAGCCAGAAGGCCTCCCAGCGCGGGGCGATCGCCAAGCAGAAGACCCGTCAGGCCATGACCATGGCACGCAACTCGGCCTCGGCCAGCACCCAGACCACCGGCAAGACCGAGTCCACCGAGGTGACCTCCGCACGTGCCGTGACAGCGAAGGTCGGCACCGCGGTACGCGTCAAACCCGTGCCGGTCCTCGCGGCCGCCGGCGCCGCAGCCGCCCTCACGCTCGTGGCCGACCGACGCCGCCGGACGAGATGACCAACGGCGGGGCTCGCCGCGCCGGCGTCGGTGGGCACCCTCGATCCGCACCAGCCGCATCAACCGGTCACGTTCAAGGGGATATCAGCCATCCGCCCGGCCGGCCCTTGACGGGCACTCCGGTCGGCATCTGGCTGGTGAAGGTCTGGAGCCCCCGGCCGGGATCGAACCGGCGACATCTCGCTTACAAGGCGAGTGCTCTGGCCAGCTGAGCTACAGGGGCGCGTGTATCGACGTCAGCATAGCGACCGGCGTCCGGTTTTCCCGCCCGGCATGCGTCCCGAGCACGGGAAACGTCACTTTCCCGACCGGTCCGCCGACGGATCGGTCCTGCGGACGACCGTACGCCGTTGCATTTGATGCCTCGCCGTGCCCGACTGACCGTTATGTGTATGCCGGGCGTCCCATCCGCTGTCCCTCGTCTTGGCAGGGGTGCGAAACCCGTTTACCGTGCAGTGACACGGAAGACACCACGATCGGCTCCGGCCGCCCCCCGGTGCGTCGCCCGTGAACCGGCGCCGACTCGGCGCCGGTGGCTCCTTCACTCGGATCGTCCGGCACGTTCCTGCCGGTGAAAGGAAGCGCTTCACCATGGCTACGGTCACCTACGCGAAGGCGTCCCGAATCTACCCGGGCACCGAACGCCCCGCCGTCAACCAGCTCGACCTGCAGATCGGCGACGGCGAGTTCCTCGTCCTCGTCGGCCCGTCGGGCTGCGGCAAGTCCACCAGCCTGCGGATGCTCGCCGGCTTGGAGGACGTCGACGACGGCGCGATCTACATCGACGATCGGGACGTCACCCACCTCCCGCCGAAGGCCCGCGACATCGCGATGGTCTTCCAGAACTACGCCCTCTACCCGCACATGTCGGTGTACGAGAACATGGCGTTCGCGCTGAAGCTGCGCAAGACCTCCAAGGACGAGATCGACCGTCGGGTCAAGGAGGCCGCCGCGCTGCTCCAGCTGGAGGATTACCTCAACCGTAAGCCGAAGGCGCTCTCCGGTGGCCAGCGCCAGCGGGTCGCGATGGGCCGAGCGATCGTCCGCGAGCCGCAGGTCTTCCTCATGGACGAGCCGCTGTCGAACCTCGACGCCAAGCTGCGCGTGCAGACCCGTACCCAGATCGCGTCGCTGCAGGCCAAGCTCGGCATCACCACGGTCTACGTCACCCACGACCAGGTCGAGGCCATGACCATGGGCCACCGGGTGGCGGTCATGCTCGACGGCGTCCTCCAGCAGGTGGACACCCCGCGGGCGCTCTACGACACCCCGGCCAACGTCTTCGTCGCGGGCTTCATGGGCTCCCCCGCCATGAACATCAAGACCGTGCCGCTGACCGAGCAGGGCGCGGCCTTCGCCGAGATGCACATCCCGCTGAGCCGCGAGCAGGTCGAGGCGGCCCGCGCCGAGGGCGGCGACAACAAGGTGACCGTGGGCTTCCGTCCGGAGGACTGCGACCTGGTCAGCCCGACCGAGGGCGGCATGCCGGTCATCGTCGAGCTGGTCGAGGACCTCGGCTCGGACGCCAACGTCTACGGCCACGCCGCGCTGGAGGGCCACGACGAGCGGTTCGTGGTCCGCACCGACCGGCGCACCATGCCGAACATGGGTGACACCGTGTTCGTCAAGCCGCGCGCCGGCCAGAGCCACATCTTCAACGCCGCCAGCGGCAAGCGGATCTGACGTACGGAAAAAGGGGCGGTCCGCTTCGGCGGATCGCCCCTTTTCGTGTGCCTGTCGTCGATCAGGCCTCGGCGGCGCGGCGCCGGGCCACCTCGGCCAGGGTGACCGCGGCGGCCACGCTCGCGTTGAGCGACTCGATCTCGGAGATCATCGGGATGCTGACGGTCAGGTCGCACGTCTGCCCGACCAGCCGGGACAGCCCGCGCCCCTCGGAGCCGACCACCACGACCAGCGGGCCGACGGCGGCCTCCAGGTCGTACAGGTCGGTGTCGCCGTCGGCGTCCAGTCCGACCACCATGAAGCCGGCATCCTGGCAGGCCTTGAGCGATCGGGTCAGGTTGGTGACCTGGGCGACGGGGACCCGCGCGGCCGCGCCGGCGCTGGTCCGCCAGGCGGTCGCAGTGATTCCGGCGGCCCGCCGCTCGGGTACGAAGACACCCTGCGCGCCGAACGCGGCGGCGGACCGGATCACCGCGCCGAGGTTGCGCGGGTCGGTGACCCCGTCCAGCGCCACCAGCAGCGGGGCGGCCTGCTCCAGCGCGGCGGCCATCAGGTCCTCGAACGGCTCGTACGCGAAGGGCGGCACCTGGAGGCCGACGCCCTGGTGCAGCACGCCGCCGGTCATCCGGTCCAGCTCGGCCCGGCTGATCTCCAGGTTGGCGATGCCCCGGTCGGCGGCGGTCCGGAGGATCTCGTTGACCCGGTCGTCCATGTCGATGCCCTGCGCGACATAGAGCGCGGTCGCCGGCACCGCGGCGCGCAGCGCCTCCAGCACCGGGTTGCGCCCGACCAGCAGCTCCGGGCCGTCCTTGGACGGGTTGGACTTGCGGCCCGGCGCGACCCGGGGGCCGGTACGGCCGGTGGGCTTACCGCCCCGGCTGGACGCGGCACCCCGGCTGGCCGGTACGCCCCGTCCGCCGCCCTTGCCCCAGGTGGTGTCCTTGGCGCCGGGCTGGCCGATCTTGGGGGCGCGCCCCTCCTCGGCCGCCGCGCGGCGCTCCTTGTCCTGCTTCCACGCGGTGCGCTGGGGCAGCTTCTCGGTGCCCGAGTACGCCTTGTGCCAGGGCCGCTCGTCGGCGGGCAGGGTCTTGCCCCGACCGGCGAGGGAGTCCTTGTTCTTGCCGCCGGAGCCCTTCGGGGCGCCCTGCTTCGGGGACAGTCGCCGGCCACGGCGCTGCGAGTTGCCGGCCATCAGTCCTGCTCTCCAATAGTCCAACGGGGGCCCTGGGCGGTGTCCTCGACCACCACGCCGGCCTGCTTGAGCTGGTCGCGTACGGCGTCCGCGGCGGCCCAGTCCTTGCGGCTGCGGGCCTGGGCGCGCTGCTCCAGGGCCAGCGCGATCAGGGAGTCCACCACACCGCGCAGGTCGCCGGCGCGTTCGCCGCCGGTCCAGGCCGGGTCCAGGGGGTCGACGCCGAGGATATCCAGCATCCCCCGGGCGGCGGCCAGAGTCGTGCGGACGGTCACATCGTCGCCGACGGTCAGGGCGGTGTTGCCGTCCCGGACCACCTCGTGCAGCACCGCGAGGGCGGCCGAGGTGTTCAGGTCGTCGTCCATCGCGGCGACGAAGCCGGCCGGCAGCTCGCCGGGCTGGCCGCCGCCGACCCGCTCGGCGGCCCGCTGCACGAAGCCCTCGATCCGCCGGTAGGCCACCGCCGCCTCGCGCAGCGCGTCCTCGGAGTAGTCGATCCGGGAGCGGTAGTGCGCGGCGGCGTAGTAGTAGCGCAGCTCGACCGGGCGCACCCCGAGCGAGGCCACGTAGTCGAGGCCGAGGGCGTTGCCGAGCGATTTGCCCATTTTGGCGCCGCCGATGCTGAGCAGGCCGTGGTGCACCCAGAAGCGGGCGAACGGCAGGTCGGCGGCCTGGGACTGGGCGATCTCGTTCTCGTGGTGCGGGAACGTCAGGTCCAGCCCGCCGCCGTGGATGTCGAACTCGGCGCCCAGGTACCGCCAGCACATCGCCGAGCACTCGATGTGCCAGCCGGGGCGGCCGCGGCCCCAGGGCGACGGCCAGTAGGCGTCGGCCGGCTCGTCGGGCTTGGCGCCCTTCCAGAGCGCGAAGTCACGCGGGTCCCGCTTGCCCCGCTCCGGGGCGTCGCCGGCGGACTGCATCTCGTCCGGCGACTGGCCGGACAGCGACCCGTACGCCGGCCAGGAGGCCACGTCGAAGTAGACGTCGCCGGAGCCGTCGGTGGCCGGGTAGGCGTGACCGGTCTCGATCAGCCGGGCGATCAGCTGGTGCATCTCCGGGATGTGCCCGGTGGCCCGCGGTTCGTACGTCGGCGGCAGCACGTTCAGCGCCCGGTACGACTCGGCGAGGATCTGCTCGTTGGCGTAGGCGATCGACCAGAACGGCCGCCCCTGCTCCATCGCCCTGACCAGGATCTTGTCGTCGATGTCGGTCAGGTTGCGGATGAAGGTGACCTCGTAGCCGGCGGCGAGCAGCCAGCGGCGCAGCACGTCGTAGTTGACGCCCGAGCGAAGGTGGCCGATGTGCGGGGGTGCCTGCAGGGTGAGACCACACAGGTAGACCCCCACCTTGCCGGCTTCCCGCGGGACGAAGTCCCGCACCGATCGGGTGGCGGTGTCATACAGGCGTAGCGTCACCGTACAAGGGTAGCCGTCCAGGCTTTCCGGGGTCGTCCGGAGCCGGGTCGTACGCTGCGTGCTGTGGAGACGACGGCGGGGCCCGGCGGGGCGGCGGCCCGTCCCGGGGAGACGGCGCAGACCCTGGACCGGGGGCTGCGCCTGCTGCACCTGGTCGCCGACGCCCCCGCCGGCCTGACGGTCACCGAGGCGGCGCACCGGCTCGGCATCGGCCGGGCCGCCGTCTACCGGCTGGTCGGCGCGCTGACCGGGCACGGGATGCTGCGCCGCGACGGCGACGGCCGGCTGCGGCTCGGCGCGGGGGTGCTGCACCTGGCCCGGCGCGCCCAGCCGCTGCTGGCCGAGGGAGCACTGCCGGCGCTGCGCCGCCTCGCCGAGCAGGCCGGCGCGACCGCCCACCTGACCGTCGTCGAGGGCGGCGAGGGGGTGGCTCTGGCGGTGGTCGAGCCGAGCTGGACGTCGTTCCACGTGGCCTACCGGACGGGCGCCCGGCATCCGTTGGAGCTCGGGGCGGCCGGGCGGGCCATCCTGGCCGGCCGGGCGGGCGCCGCCGGCCCGGTGAGCACCAGCGGGGAACTGCAGTCCGGGGCGTACGGGGTGGCCGCACCGGTGCTCGGCGTGCCGGGGCTGGAGGCGAGCGTCGGGGTGGTGGCGCTGGCCCCGCTGGACGTGGCGACGGTGGGCGCCCAGGTGAGCGCCGCCGCCGAGGCGATCGCTGCCGCGCTGGGCTGACTCGGTCGGACCGGCCGGGGCCCCGACCGTACGTGTCATTGTCATCGCATCGTGCAACTTCTATGGTTACTGCTGCTTGGCGTTCTCCTCGAACACGGGGGCTGGAGGACTGATGGGCTTCTGTTCGCGTGCCGTCCGCCGTGACCCGGGCCGGCCGTCATGAGATTCCGACTGCTGGGCCCGCTCACCGTCGACGGGTCCGCCCACCCGCTGCGGCTGGACGGGAAGCGCCCGCGCGCCGTCCTGGCGTTCCTGCTCATGGAGACGGGTGCGCTGCTGCGGGTGGAGCAGATCATCGACGCCGTGTGGGGCGAGTCGCCGCCGCGCACGGTGCGCACCCAGGTCCACGCCCAGATATCCGTGGTCCGCCGATGGCTGCGCGGGCTGCCGGACGTACGGATCGTCACCCACGCCACCGGGTACGCGCTCAAGGTCGACCCGTCCGACATCGACGTGGGGGTGTTCCGGCGGCTGGCCCGCCAGGGGCGGACGCTCGCCGGGACGGGGCAGCCGGTGGCGGCGGCCGAGGCCTACCGGGCCGCCCTCCAGCTTCACGTGGGTCCACCGCTGGGCGACATCGACGCGCCGTTCGCCCGGGCCACGGCCGCCCGGCTCGCCGACGAACGGCTGAGCGTGCTGAGCGACCTGATGAGCCTCGACCTTGCCGCAGGGCGGCACCACGAACTGATCCCGGTCCTCTCCACACTGGTGGAACGGCATCCGCTGCACGAGCCGCTCTGGTGTCACCTGCTGGTGGCGCTGCACCGCGCCGGCCGCCGGGGCGAGGCGATCGGCTGCTACCACCGAGCCCGCCTGCTGCTCCGCGAGGAGCTGGGCGTGGAGCCGGGACCAGAGCTGTCCGGGACCTACCGGTCACTGCTGGCCGCCGACCCGGTCGCCGCGGGCGGCGCCGACCTCACCCGTACCCTCAGCCGGCTGGCCGAGGCGGAACGGATGCTGGGCGAGATCCGGCAGCAGCTGTCCCGGCTGGGTATCGACGCGCCGACGGCGCGGTCGGTGTCACCGACCGCGCCGCCCGCGTCGCTGCTGTCGTCAGACGACGGTGCAGGTCACGAAGAGGTTGCGGCTTGATCCGTCCCTCAGCAGGACGGAGAGCGTCTGGCCCTGGAGGCCACACACCTTGCCGGGCAGGACGGTGACCTGGTAGCGGCCGTTGGTGACGCTGACTACGCCGCTGTTCCCTCCCGGTGCGCCGTTCCAGGAGACGCCGACGACCGCGTTCAGGTCGGTGACCGGGGTGCCGTTGGCGGAGAGTGCGAAGTTGAGGGTCATGCTTCCCCCCGCGACGCCGTCCGGGTAGGTGTTCCCGACGTACGCGGACCCCTCGTAGAAGCCGTCGAACGTGTACGCCGGCGCGGTCGGCCGGAGGAAGTTGCCGGCCACGTAGTTGGCGAGCGAGGTGCCGGAGGAAACCCCGGCGTCGGCGTCGAACTGGTAGTGCACGCCGAGGTAGACCCGGCTGCGCGCGTTCTCCGTCGCCGCCGCGTTGAAGCCGGTGAAGATGCGGGTCGCCCCGACCGCGTGCGGGTCCTCGGTGGTGGCGACGAAGCGGAAGCCGTCGGTGCCGAAGAAGCCCTTCATGGCACCCGCCCAGGCGGCCGCGAACGTGGCGTGCCCCGAGGTGTACGCCGGGAAGGGCGGGGAGAAGTTCACGTTGTTGCGGTCGGCGGAGAGCGGCTTCCAGTTGGGGTCGGCGACCGTGTCGGTCCGGGAGTCGGTGCCGGCGAGCCTGATCGCGCTCTCGGGCCGCCACAGGTCGACGGTGGTCTGGTACTTGGTGTCCCACGCCACCACGGCGGCGTCACCCATGGCGATGCCGACCAGCGCGAAGAGCCGGGCGTTGCCCGCCTGGGTCAGCTTGGCCGACGCGGACACGATCCGGGTGTGGGTGAAGAGCTGGCCCGGCGGCTTGTAGGTGCCGTCCAGATCGTTGGCCCAGAACCAGGCCGCCTGCGTCTGGTCGGCGGTACGGGCGGTGCTGTTGTACGCGCCGAGACTCTTCACCTCGTTGACCTGGTCCGCGTACGCCTTGCTCGCGAGCAGTGTGCCGTAGCTGGAGTAGCCGGCCGGCGGACCGGGACGGAACTGGGTGTTGGAGGCCATCGCGAACGGCTTCACCAGTCCCCAGCTCGGAGTGGCGGGCTCGCCGGAGCCGGTCCGCCGCCACTGGCCCGGCACGGTGCCGTCGGCGTAGGTGGAGGTGTCGGGCGTCCCGTCGCCGGCCCGGAAACTGATCATGGCCTGCGCGCTTGCCGAGCCCATCCGCTGGCCGTCGGTGCGCGCCGTCGAACTGGCGATGCCCTCCTGCGCCGCGGTGAGATCGGCGCTGAAGTCGATCGAGGGATAGACGCTGCGCAGCGTGTCGTAGGCGGCGTAGTCGATGGCGGTGGCGAGGTCCGGGGTGACTCCGGCGGTCGGGGTGACCTTGATTCGGTACTGCTGCCCGATGCACCGGTCAGCTCCGGCGGCGCAGAGGGCGGAGTTCGCGGCGTCGTAGATCGCTCCGTGCACCATCGCCCCGGCCCGGGCCAGCGGACCGGGAGCGCCGCCGACCTGACGGAAGGTGCGCAGCAGGACGTCGTTCCAGTAGAGGACGTGGTCGGTGGGCCCGACGGCGAGCGCCGGGGTGGTGGGTGCGACGGCGGCGACGGTGCCGATGGTGAGAGCCGTGAGCGCGACGGCGCTCCAGCGGCGGATGGACGTGTGCGACCTGCCCATGGGACTCCTCGGTGCGAGACCTCGATCGACCGCGGCTGATGCCCGCGACCCCCATAGGCTGAGCCGGTCCGCTACGCATCCACTACGGCGCCGCTACGTGCCCATCGATCAGCGCGGCGAGTGCCACGGGCAGGTGGGCCATGGTGGACACCTCGGCGTCCGGGCGTACCCCCGAGGGGCAGGGCAGGCCGGCCCGGTTGAGCCAGATCCCCCGCAGGCCGCCGCGCTGCGGCCCGACCACGTCGTGGGCGAGCGAGTCACCGACGTACCCGATCTCCTCCGCCGGCACGCCCGCGGCCTCGACGACCGCCGCGTAGAACGCGGGGACGGGTTTCTTGGGCAGCCCGTCCTCGTGGGCGTACAGCTCGAAGGTGAACTGGCCGGCGAGACCGCAGCGCTCGGCCCGGCTGTTGCCGTTGGTGGCGTAGCCGAGCACGAAGTCCCGTCGCAGCAGGTCCAGCGCCGGCAGCACGTCGGGGAAGGGCCGGGTCAGCGCGAACCGCCGGGCGAAGAAGAGCGCCGCCAGCTCGTCGAGCTGGTCCTCCATCCCGGCCCGGGCCAGCGACCGGGCCAGCGCCGCCCGCCGTACCTCCTGCACCGGTGCGGCACTGAGCCCGCCGAAGACCGCGCCCCAGTCGGACTCGAGGTCCGCGAGCGACACCCCGGCCGCCGCCGGGCTCCGGCGCCGCATCTCCTCGAGTACGGCCACCAGCCCGCCGGTGACGGCCGGGCGAAGGTCGAGCAGGGTCTCGTCGGCGTCGAACACGATCACGCGCAGCATGCCGGACACCCTCTCAGGTCAGGGCCGGTTCGTCGGCCCGCAGCGCGGGCCGCTCGGTGCGGGCGTGGCGCAGCTCGTCGAGGCGGACCAGCGCCACCCCGGCGACGATCAGCGCGCCACCGAGCAGCTGCACCACGCTGGGCAGTTCGCCGAGGACCAGCCAGGCGATCAGCACCGCGAACATCACCTCGGTGAGGCCGACGAAGGAGGCCAGCCGGGCACCGAGGACCCGGGTGGCGGCGATCCCCGCCAGGTAGGCGACCACCGCAGCCACCAGGGAGAGCCCCGCGATGGGCACGAGCCAGCTGGTGCGCTGCCCGGCGAAGTCCACCGCGCCGAAGGTGGCCCGCAGCGGCAGCACCCCGACCAGGCCGAGCAGGACCAGCACCGCGGCGCCGACGGCCATGCCGAAGCTGGCCATGGCGACCGAGGGCAGGTCGGCGTCCACCCGGGCGGCGAGGACGAAGTAGCCGGCGAGTCCGACCCCGGCGCCGAGCCCCCAGAGCACGCCCACCGGGTCGAGCCGGCCGGTGCCGGTCAGGTCGAGCACGAAGGCCAGCCCGGCCAGCGCCGCCACCGAGCCGACCACGGTGAGCCGGCGGGGACGCTGCCCGTGCACGAGCCACAGCCAGCCGACGACCAGGATGATGCCGAGGTATTCCAGCAGCAGGGCGACGCCGACCGGCAGGTAGCGGACGGCGTTGAAGAAGCAGGCCTGGGCGGTGGCCACGCCGAGCAGCCCGAAGACGCCGACGGAGCCGAGGGTGCGCCGCAGCACCTCGCCCCTGCCGCGCAGGGAGAGCACGGCCGGCACCGCGAGGAGCAGGGCGGCGATGCCGACCCGGGCGACGACCACGGCCTCGGCCGACCAGTCGGCGGTGATCAGCGAGCGGGCGAACGTGCCGGAGGTGGCGAAGGTGACGGCGGAGAGCAGGGCCAGCCCCAGGCCGACGCCGGCGGTGGGTCGGTGCGGCATGGGTTCCTCCGGAGGTCATGGGCAAAGTACCCTTACGCTCGTGACGCTAGCGGCCGGCTCAGACAGGAGTCAAGTTGCTCTTTGCCCATGACACCGAGTGCGGGCTGCTCGCCGCCGCCGCCCTGGTCAACACCGACAGCCGGGACGGCGAGGGGCTGCCCGACGTCGCCGCCCTCGACGGATTCGTCACCACCCACGGCTGGACCGGCCGGCACGAGCACACCGACGACGAGCTGCGCGCCGTCCGCGCGCTGCGCCCCCGCCTGCGCCGGCTGTGGGACGCCGACCCCGACCAGGTGGTCGCCGTCGTCAACGAGCTGCTCCACGAGTCCCGGGCGCTGCCGCAGCTGATCCGGCACGACGACGAGCCGTACCACCTGCACGCGGTCCCCCGGGACGCGCCGCTGGCCACCCGGATGGCCGTCGAGGCCGCGATGGCGGTCGCCGACCTGGTCCGCAGCGGCGAGCTGAGCCGGCTGCGCAGCTGCGAGCACCCCGACTGCGACAACGTGCTGGTCGACCTCTCGAAGAACCGGTCCCGGCGGTTCTGCGAGGCTGGCTGCGGCAACCGGGCGGCGGTCAGCGCGTACCGGGCGAGGAAGGCGGCCGGTCGCTCCTGAGCAGCTCGTACTCCACCTCACCGTGCTCGGTCCCGGGGATCGGGTCGTCGAAGTGGAGGTGGAACGTCCGGACGTACCGCAGGCCGGCCTTCTCCATCACGCTGCGGGAACGCCGGTTCACCGCCATCGTCTCGGCCCACACCCGACGCAGACCCACCGTGTCGAACGCGTGCCGGAGCAGGGCGTGGGACCCCTCGGTGGCCAGCCCCCGTCCCCAGGCGGCGCGGCGCAGCCGGTAACCCAGCTCGGCCTGTGTCCCGTCCTCGGCCGGGTCGAGCGCGAACCAGCCCAGGAACTCGCCGGTCGTCCGGTCCTCCGCCGCCCACCGGCCGAGGCCCGGGTGGCGGTCGTACCGGGCGAGCAGCCGGGGCAGGTGCTCGTCGCGGACGGTCGCGCGCGGGGTCGGCCGACCACCGGTCAGGAAGCGCATGACCTCCGGGTCGGAGTCCAGCTCCACCAGGTGGTCCACATCGTCCATGGTGAAGCGGCGCAGCCGCAGCCGGGCGGTCTCCAGCAGCACGTCACCGGTCATGCCCGGATCATGCCGCCGGCCCCGGGCAGCGGTCGACGGGTTATCCGGTCAACGTCCGGCCGTTCATCAGCCAGCGCGTCACGTCGACCCGGAACAGCACGTACGCGTCGTCCGCAGGGTGCAGAGCCGGACGGTCCGTTCGCGGTCGAGCCGGGCGAGACGTCCGCGCCGGGATAGCCGGCCACGTCAGCGCGGCGGCGCGGCCACGAAGACCCGCCAGGAGTACGGGGGAAAGGTGAGCACCGGACCGTCCGGGTCCTTGCTGTCCCGCACTCCGACCACCTCGGGGAGGTTGATCGCCACCTCGACGCACTGGGTCGCCTGGTCGCTCCGGCTGCTCTTACGCCAGCGGGCACCGGTCAGTTCCATGACTCGGCTATCTCCCTCAACAGCTCGATCGACTCCTGTGAAGGCAGGGCCGCCGCCAGGCTAACCTCCCAGACCTGTTGCAGTCGCCGCAGTTCGGCCGGCTGATGCAGCTCCTCGCCGCGGCCCTGCCCAGTTACCACCCCGAGGTCGGTGTCGTCCGGCATCGCGGCCAGGATGAACGGCCCGCCGAGCCCGGGGTACTCCCCGGCCGAGCCGGGCACCACATGCAGCCGGACATGGGGATGCTCAGTCGCAAGCCGGGCCAGGTGAAGGGCCTGATCAGCCATCGTCTTGCGACCACCCACGCAGCGGCGCAACGCTCCCTCATCCAGCACCGCGACCACCTTGAACACCCGATCGTCATAAAGACAGCCCTGGGTTCTCATCCGGTCCGCGAGCCGCCGCTCCACCTCGCCCTGGTCGAGGAGGTCGCCGGCTTCGAAGACGGCCCGCGCGTAAGCCTCGGTCTGGAAGAGACCGGGCACATATCGCGGCTCGTACCAACGGATCGCCCGCGCCTCCGACAGGATCGTTTGCCAGCCGCGCAACCAGGTCTGGGTCTTGTCGAGGCTGACCAGGTCGGTGAGCATGCGGCCAAAGATGCCGCCGGTGTCGAGGGCCTTGTCGACCAGTTCCAGGTACTTCGCGGTGGGTGGCTGCTGGCCCAGTTCGACGGCGCTGACCATGGAGGCCGAGTAGTTGACCGCCTTGGCCAACTCGTCCTGGCTCAGCCCCGCCGGGTCCGCGCCCGGCGCAGCTCGGCGACCAGAAAGGCCGCCGCCGTCATCCGTCCGTCCGCCATCTCCCGCCACCCTCCAGCGCATCGCCGATCGACTCCAGCAGCCCGCCAGCCGAGTCGGCGGTCAGCGCAGGACGGCTCCCACAGCGGGCGCAAACCCTTCCGACCGTAGTGGTCTGATCACCAGACTGTGAAGAGCGACACCGCCCGCCCACCCTCCGGGCAGCGGCAGTGTCGCGGTGGGATCGCCCGCTCCCCCGGCCGGGCGGTCCCACCGCCGGGGCGATGACGCTGCCGACATCAGGTTCGTAGGGAGAGAAACCATGCCCCGGTCCCCCCGCCCGGTACGGCGGTGAGCGGCCCGACGCGGCCGCACCTGCCGCTCCGCCCGCTCTGGCTCTGCCGGCGCTGCGCCGCGCCGTGGCCGTGCGCGTCCGCCCGCCTCGCCCTGATCGCCGAATACGCCGACGACCGGGTCGCGCTCAGCGTCTACCTCTGCACCGTCCTGCACGACGCCGCCGCCGACCTGTACCGGCTCCACCCGGACGACGGCCCCGACCCGGCGGCGCTCTTCGCCCGTTTCCTCGGCTGGGCGCCGCGCACCCGGAGCGGCTGAGGCGGCGTCAGGGGTGGGTCATCCGGAGCAGGTCCAGGGCCTCGTCGAGCTGCGTCTCGCTGAGCTTGCCGGAGTCGACGTGCCCCCGGGAGATCACCACCTCGCGGATCGAGGTCTGCTTGGCCAACGCCTCCTTGGCGATCGAGGCGGCCTCGTCGTACCCGAGGTGGCGGTTGAGCGGGGTCACGATCGACGGCGACCCCTCCGCGTACGCCAGGCAGACCTCGGCGTCCGCGACCAGGCCGACCACCAGCCGGTCGGCGAAGAGCCGGCTGGACGCGGAGAGCAGCCGGATCGACTCCAGCAGGTTGCGGCCCATCACCGGGAGCATCACGTTCAGCTCGAAGTCGCCCTGCGAGCCGGCGAAGGCGACCGTCGCGTCGTTGCCGATCGCCTGGGCGCAGACCTGGCGCATCGCCTCGGCGACCACCGGGTTCACCTTGCCCGGCATGATCGACGAGCCGGGCTGGAGGTCCGGGATGCGCAGCTCACGCAGGCCGGCCCGAGGCCCGGAGCCCATCCAGCGGATGTCGTTGGCCATCTTGTACAGCCCGACGGCGATCGTGCGCAGCTGGCCG
The DNA here is from genome assembly GCF_036902735.1 of Micromonospora lacuserhaii. Classification (NCBI taxonomy): domain Bacteria; kingdom Bacillati; phylum Actinomycetota; class Actinomycetes; order Micromonosporales; family Micromonosporaceae; genus Micromonospora; species Micromonospora lacuserhaii. The sequence continues at coordinate 68,453 of NZ_JBAKHO010000003.1, forward strand.
GAGGTCTCCACCAGCGCGTCCCGGGCGCCCTGCGCCTCGAAGTGGTTGCGCGCCTCGGTCAGCGGCAGGCCGGTCGACCCGCGCAGCTTCTCGATCACCTTGGCGGCGAAGCCCAGCGGGGTGTTGATCCCGGTGCCCACGGCGGTGCCGCCGAGCGGCAGCTCGGCCAGCCGGGGCAGCGCCGCCTCCAGCCGCTCCACGCCGTAGCGGACCTGGGCGGCGTACCCGCCGAACTCCTGGCCCAGGGTGACCGGGGTGGCGTCCATCAGGTGGGTACGCCCGGCCTTCACCACCGTCTCGAACTCGGCCGCCTTCTCCTCCAGCGCCCCCGCGAGGTGCTTCAACGCGGGCAGCAGATCCTCCACCACGGCCTGGGTGGCGGCCAGGTGGATCGAGGACGGGAAGACGTCGTTGCTGGACTGCGAGGCGTTCACGTCGTCGTTCGGGTGCACGCCCCGGCCCAGCTCCCGACCGGCCAGGGTGGCGATCACCTCGTTGGTGTTCATGTTGGACGAGGTCCCCGAGCCGGTCTGGAAGACGTCGACCGGGAACTGGTCGTCGTACCCGCCGTCGGCCACGTGGGCGGCGGCGGTGGCGATCGCGCCGGCCACATCCGCGCCGATCACCCCCAGCTCGCCGTTGACCTGCGCGGCGGCGCCCTTGATCATGGCCAGCGCCTTGATCTGGGCCGGTTCGATGCCACGCCCGGAGATCGGGAAGTTCTGCACCGCGCGCTGGGTCTGTGCCCGCCACAGCGCCTCGGCGGGCACCTCCACCTCGCCCATCGAGTCGCGTTCGATCCGGTAGCCCGCTGCCTCTGGAGTCGTCACGCGTACCATCCTGCCGCGCTCGCCGCCGACTCGCAGATGATCGCTCAGTCCAGCTCGGCGAGCAGCCGCTCCACCTCGTACCGGTCCGGGGACTCGACCTGGCGGAACAGCGCCAGCGCCCGCCTCCAGTGCGAGCGGGCCGCCGCCGGGTCGGTCTCCCGCAGGCAGCGGGCGATGCCGTCCAGCGCCCGGGCCTGCTCGTAGCGGGCGCCCAGCCGGGTGGCGTCGGCGAGCACCCGGCGGTGCAGGTCCAGCGCGCTGGAGCTGTCGCCCTGGTCGAGGATCGCCCGGGCCAGCAGGTTGCGGGACGCGCACTGTCCGATCCGGTCCCCCACCTCGCTGATCGCCACCAGCGCCTCCCGGTGCAGCGCGGCGGCCTGCTCCGGCCGCCCCTCGTTCCGCTCCATCACGCCGATCTCGTTGAGCACCTCACCCTCGCCGTACCGGTTGCCCACCTGCCGCTTGAGGTGCAGCGCCACCCGCAGCAGCCGTCGGGCCGGCCCGAGATCGCCCATGCGGTGGCGAACCAGCCCGAGGTGCCCCACCGCGTTCACCAGCTGCCGCTTGTCGGACGCCGCCCGGGCCAGCAGGAGGTGCAGCCGGCCCGTCCGCAGCGCCTCCTCGTACCGGCCCCAGTTGAGCAGGGCGAAGGTGATGTTGTTGAGCAGGTTGGCCAGCTCGGCGAGCTCGCCGGGGCCACCCCCCATCGTCAGGGCCAGCGCCGCGTCGAAGCACTCCTTTCCGCGCCGGTGCTCACCGTGGGCCGAGTAGGAGATGCCGAGGTTCCACAGCGTGCTGCGTACCTCCCGGCGCAGCCCGAGACGCCGCCGGACTTCGAGCGCCACCTCCATCAGCCGGATCGCCTCCGGGAACCGGGCCAGCCGGTAGTACGCCGAGGAGAGGTAGTTGAGCATGACCGCCCGGGCCGCCTCGTCACCCACGCGCTCCGCCGACCGCAGGCCGACGGTGTGCGTCTCGATCAGCTCGTCCAGGTGGCCACCGTCGAACTGCGACCGCCAGCAGGCCCGGGCCAGCTGCCAGCAGTGCCGCGGGAAGCCCTCGGCGTCGGCCAACCGGACCAGTGCGGTCAATGCCGCGCGGTTCTCGTCGAACCAGGCCACGCCCTGGGCCGCGCTTGCGCCGACCAGGTCGGGCCGGGGCGGCGGCGGGAGGACGAGCATGTTCCGGCTGCCCGCCGACTCGATCGTCCACGAGATCGTCGCGGCCACGTGCAGGTGATGGTCGAGCAGGCGTTCGGTGGCGGAGGTGCGCTCGGCCGCGTGTCCGGGGTCGTCCAGCAACGACCGGGCGTACTCGCGGAGCAGGTCGTGCAGCCGGTACCGGCCGGGTTCCGCCTCCTCGGCCAGGTGCGCGTCGACCAGCTCGTCCAGCACGTCCTGCGTCTCCGGCAGGGGCAGCTCGGCGAGGGCCGCGGCGACGCGGTTGTCGAACCGTACGCCGGGGTGCAGGCCGAGCAGCCGGAACACCCGCTGCGCCGTCGGCGACACCTGCGCGTACGACAGGGAGAACGCCCGCCCCACCGAGCGCTCCCCGGCCGCGAACTCGGCCAGCGGGTCCCGCCCCGACGCCAACCGCTCGGCCAGATCGGCGACCCGCCAGCGGGGCCGGTGGGCCAGCCGGGCGCCGGCCAGCCGGATCGCCAGCGGGAGATAGCCGCAGCGACGCACCACCTCGGCGGCTGCCCCGGGCTCGGCGGCGACCCGTTCCTCGCCGGCCACCCGGCCGAGCAGTTCCACCGCCTCGTCGGCGTCCAGCACCGGCAGCGACGACGGGCGTCCCTCGTCCAGGCCGACCAGCCGGCGGCGGCTGGTGATGAGGACCAGGCAGTCCGGGCCGTTGGGCAGCAGCGGCGCCACCTGGTCGGCGTCGGCGGCGTTGTCCAGCACCACCAGGGCGCGCCGGCCAGCCAGCTCGCTGCGCCACAGGGCGAGCCGGTCGTCCAGGTCCAGCGGGACCCGCTCCGCCGGTACGCCGAGCTGCCGGAGCAGCGTGGCCACCGCCGCGGCGGGAGTCAGCGGACTCCGTTCGCTGTGCCCGTGCAGGTCGATGAAGAGGTGCGCGTCCGGATAGCGGTCGGCCAGGGCGGTGGCGATCTGTACGGCCAGGGTGGTCTTGCCGCTGCCGGCCATTCCGTCGATCAGCTGGATCCGGGCCGCGTCCTCGTGGATCTCCTTCACCAGCCGGGCGATGGTCTGCTGCCGACCGGTGAAGTCGCTGATTGCCCGGGGCAACGAGCGGACCGGCGCGGCCGGGCGGTTCTCCGGGACGGCCAGCGCGAGGTCGCCGGCGAGCACCCGCTGGTGCAGCTCCTGCAACGCCGCGCCGGGCTCGATGCCCAGCTCCTCGGCGTAGATCCGCCGGCCCTCCCGGTAGACGGCGAGGGCATCGGCCTGCCGACCGACCGCGGAGAGGGCGAGCATCAACTGGCCGCGCAGCCGTTCGCGCAACGGATGCCGCTCGACGCTCTCGGTCAGCTCGTCGAGCAGGTCGGCCGCCTGCCGCAACCGCAGCTCGACGTCGACGCACTCCTCCAGGGCGGCGAGCCGCTGCTCGTCGAGAGCCTGGGCCCGCCGCCGTACGCTCCGGCTGGGGATGCCGGCGAGCGCCGGCCCCCGCCACAGGCCGAGCGCCTCGCGGTAGTGGCGGCGCGCCTCGGCGGGCTGCCCAGCGGCGACCGCGGCGCGGGCGGCGTCGACCCGGCGGGCGAAGACCTCGGCGTCGAGGTCGGTGTGGTCGACCCGGATGCCGTAGCCGATCGGGTCGGTGGCGATGGCGTCGGCGGCCAGGCCGAGCGTGGCCAGACGCTGTCGCAATCGCGACACGCAACTGTGCAGCTGGGCCCTTGCGGTGGCCGGTGGCCGTTCCTCCCAGACCGCGTCGACCAGGTCCTCCACCGCGACGACCCGACCGGCGCGCAGCAGCAGCATGGCGAGCACGACCCGGTCCCGACCTGCGGTGACGGTGGCTTCGCCACCGCCGACCCGCAAGGGCCCCAGGATCCCGAACCGCATCTGCGCCCCCGCATGCCGACTCTGCAACTTGCAGCGTAGCCCGGTCGTCACGGGTCGCCCTCTTCAGGCGATAGCGATCCGATAGCGGAACGACAGTGCTGGAGCCGAGACTCTTCGTGGGTTGTCGGTGACGACATCCGACGGGGGCGGTGCGCCCGGCCGGGCGAACACTCCGCTCGGGCGCACCGATGTCGGCGAGCACCAGATGACGAGGGGGCGCCGGGCTTTCGCCCGGCGCCCCTTGTCGTCGTCCGTCCGGCTCAGCGCCGCCCGACGGTCAGCACCGGCTTGGTGACCTCGGCGAAGAAGTCGTTGCCCTTGTCGTCGACCACGATGAAGGCCGGGAAGTCCTCCACCTCGATCTTCCAGACCGCCTCCATGCCCAGCTCCGGGTATTCGAGGACCTCGACGTGCTTGATGCAGTCCTGGGCGAGCCGGGCCGCCGGGCCGCCGATCGAGCCGAGGTAGAAGCCGCCGTGCTGCTGGCAGGAGCGGGTGACCTGGGCGGACCGGTTGCCCTTGGCGAGCATCACCTGGGAGCCGCCGGCGGCCTGGAACTTCTCCACATAGGCGTCCATCCGGCCGGCCGTGGTGGGGCCGAACGAGCCGGAGGCGTAGCCCTCGGGGGTCTTCGCCGGGCCGGCGTAGTAGACCGCGTGGTCGCGCAGGTACTGCGGCATCGGCTCGCCGGCGTCCAGCCGCTCGGCGATCTTGGCGTGGGCGATGTCCCGGGCCACGACCAGCGGGCCGGTCAGCGAGAGCCGGGTCTTCACCGGGTACTTCGACAGCTCGGCGCGGATCTCATCCATCGGCCGGTTGAGGTCGACCTTGACGACCGTCTCGGCGTCCAGCGTCTCGTCGGTGACGTCGGGCAGGAAGCGCGCCGGGTCGGTCTCGAGCCGCTCCAGCCAGACGCCCGACGGGGTGATCTTGGCTACCGCCTGCCGGTCCGCCGAGCAGGAGACGGCGATCGCCACCGGGCACGAGGCGCCGTGCCGGGGCAGCCGGACCACCCGCACGTCGTGGCAGAAGTACCGGCCGCCGAACTGCGCGCCGATGCCGAAGTTGCGGGTCAGCTCCAGCACCTCCGCCTCCAGCTCCAGGTCGCGGAAGCCGTGCGCGGTCATCGAGCCCTGCGTCGGCAGCGCGTCGAGGTACTTCGCGGAGGCGTACTTGGCGGTCTTCAACGCGTACTCGGCGGAGGTGCCGCCGATGACGATGGCCAGGTGGTACGGCGGGCAGGCCGCGGTGCCGATCAGGCGCAGCTTCTCCTCCAGGAACTGCATCATCCGCGTCGGGTTCAGCAACGCCTTGGTCTCCTGATAGAGGTACGACTTGTTGGCCGAACCGCCGCCCTTGGCCATGAAGAGGAACTTGTACGCGTCCGGGTGCCCGTCCGGGTCCTCGGCGTAGAGCTCCACCTGGGCCGGCAGGTTGCTGCCGGTGTTCCGCTCGTCCCACATGGTCAGCGGGGCCAGCTGCGAGTAGCGCAGGTTCAGCTTCGTGTACGCCTGGTAGACGCCACGCGAGATCGCCTCGGCGTCGGTGCCGTCGGTGAGCACGTGCCGGCCGCGCTTGCCCATCACGATCGCGGTGCCGGTGTCCTGGCACATCGGCAGCACACCGGCGGCGGCGATGTTGGCGTTGCGCAGCAGGTCCAGCGCGACGAACCGGTCGTTCGGCGAGGCCAGCGGGTCGTCGATGATCGACCGCAGCTGGGCCAGGTGCGCGGGGCGGAGGAAGTGGGCGATGTCGTGCATCGCCTCGGCGGTCAGCGCGGTCAGCGCGGCCGGCTCCACGGTGAGGAACCGGCGGCCCCCGGGACCGTGGACGACGTCAACGCCCTCGTCGGTGACCAGGCGGTACTCCGTCTGGTCCGGCCCGGTCGGCAGCAAGGGGTCGTACGAGAACGCGGCGGCACTGCTCATGAGCGGAAAGCCTAGGGCAGACCGGTCGATCAGTGGCACCCGCCGGGTGCGTCGTGGGACGCCGCTCTCATCCGTCCTTGGGCTCCTCGGTGTAGCAGAGTTCCCGCTTCGGACCGCAGCTGTCCTCGACGTCGGGGATGTCGCCGGTGTCCCCCGGCCCGGGGCCGCCGCCGCCGTCCGCGGGCGGCACCGGCGCGACGCCGGTGCCGGCGCCGAAGCGGACGTACCCGATCTCCCGCCCCTCGCCGATGATCATGCCGTGCGGCCCGATCGCCAGCGCGTCCGCGCTGGTCCGCAGCACCAGCAGTTCCCGGCCGGTGCGCGGGTCCAGGGCGATCAGCCGGTTCGGCTTCTCCTGGGAGACCAGCGCCGCGTACGGGGTGAGCGCCGCGCCGACCTTCCCGCCGACGGGACGGGTCCAGCGGGCCCGGGCGACGCCCAGCTCCCGGCCCACGACGGTGCCCTTGTCGGCGGTGCGCACCAGCGCGTACCGGTCGTCGACGGCGAGCAGCTTCTCGCCCTCGGCGTCGACCAGGAGCAGCCGGCCGTCGTACCCGTCGAGGACCGCCTCCCGGCCGTCCGGTCCCACGCCGATCAGCACGTTGCGGGCGCCCTGCGGGTCCTCCCGCTGCGGACAGCCGGCGTTGTCCGCGGTGCGCGGGTTGAGGCCGGGCCGCCGCCACACCTCCTGCCCGGTGATCGGGTCCCGGGCGGAGATGACGAACTGGCAGGTGCCGTCCCGGGAGACGGCGCTGATCCGCAGCAGCCGGCCGCCGATCACGGCGAGCCGCTCGTCCCGCCCGGGCTCGACGTTCTGCACCACCTTGCCGGTGGCGGTGTCGACCACGTGCACCCGGCCGTCGACCGGGAAGCCGAGCAGCGGCGGCACCGGCTCGGCGCCGGCCACCCCGGCGTCGATCCGGGGCGCGGTGAGCCGCCGGGTGCCGAGCAGGTGCGGGTTGTCGGCGAAGAGCCCGGTGCTGACGCCGGGCAGCGCGGCGGTCCACAGAGGCGCGGTGCCACGCGGGTCCCAGGCGCTCAGGGTGCAGTCGGTGGGCTCGAAGCAGCGGGCGTCCAGCAGCAGGTTGCGGTACGTCCAGACGGCGACCGCGTCGTCGTCCCGGCGGCGGACCGCCCCGGTGGCCGGGTCGAGCAGCTCGTACCCCTTGACCAGGAGCTTGCCCACGGCGACGACCGGGTCCCGGTCGCCGCCGGCCACCGCCGCCCAGTCCGCCTTGCGTTCCCACAGCTGGGTGCCGGTGGCCAGGCTGAGCGCCTCGACCCGGGTGCGCTGCTCGACGATCACGGTGTCGCCGGCGATGGTGACGCTCTTCGGCGTACCGCCGACCCGCTGCTGCCAGACCACGTCCGGTTCGGAGATCGGCTGGCTGCGGTTGACCCAGTCCCAGAGGCGCGGAAAAGGGTTCCACACCCCGGTGGCGGCGAGCACGACCACGGTGAGGAGCCCGAGCAGCAACCACCCGCGCACTCCGAGGCCCTTCACACCGCACACGCTAGCGACGATCACCGAACTCCCGTGTCCCTCGCCGGCCGTGTCGCCGCGCTTTCTGGCGGCGGGCCGGTCAGCGGGGGAGGGCGGCCGAATGGACCAGCGGCAGGACCCGGTACGGGATCTGCTCGGCCAGCGCGATGATCGTGGAGGCGCGGCGGATGCCCTCGTAGGAGACGATCTGGTCGATCACCCGCTGGAGGTCGGTGTTGGAGCGGGCCACGATCCGGCAGAGCAGGTCGCTGGAGCCGGTGATGGTGTGCGCCTCCAGCACCTCCGGGATGGCGGCCAGGTGGGCGGTGACCGCGTCGTGGCCGTGCCGCTGGCTGATCTCCAGGGTGACGAAGCTGGTCACCCCGAAGCCGATCGCGGCCGGCGAGATCTCCGGCCCGAAGCCGCTGATCACCCGCCGGTCGACCAGCTTGTCGAGCCGGGCCTGGACGGTGCCGCGGGCCACCCCGAGCCGCCGGGAACACTCCAGCACCCCGATCCGCGGCTCGTCGGCGAGGAGCTGGACGAGCCGGGCGTCCAACTCGTCGAGCTGTACAGCCTGTCCAGGGTTCATGTCTGAAGACTCTACCGATTGCGCAAGCTGACCAGGTATATCGCCGACAGTTGCCCAGTGACCCGGGGCCCGGCGATCCTCCCCACAAGAGCAACCGAACCACCGCGGCGGCCCACGAGGCCGGCCGGTACGCAAGGGAGGCCACCATGACCCAGGCGATCGACCGACCCCAGACGACCGACGAGGTCGACGTCGACCAGCTCGTCGGCGCCGTCGACCACGACATCAGCCGGGACCCGTTCCCGGTCAAGGGCCTCGACCACGTGCACTTCCTGGTCGGCAACGCCAAGCAGGCCGCGCACTACTACTCCACCGCGTTCGGCATGACCTGCGTGGCGTACCGGGGGCCGGAACAGGGCTACCGCGACCACGCCGAGTACGTGCTGACCAGCGGTTCGGCCCGGTTCGTGCTGACCGGCGCGGTCCGCCCGGACGCCGCCGGCGCCGACCACGTCGCCAAGCACAGCGACGGCGTCTCCGACATCGCGCTGGAGGTGCCGGACGTGGACGCCGCGTACGCCCACGCCACCGCGCAGGGCGCCACCGGCCTGGTCGAGCCGCACGACGTCTCCGACGAGCACGGCACCGTCCGGATGGCCGCCATCGCCGCGTACGGCGACACCCGGCACACCCTGGTCGACCGGTCCCGCTACACCGGCCCGTTCCTGCCCGGCTTCGTGGCCCGCGGCCCGATCGTGGACCGGCAGCCGATGATCGACGCCGGCATCCAGCCGAAGCGCTTCTTCCAGGCGATCGACCACGTGGTCGGCAACGTCGAGCTCGGCCGGATGGACGAGTGGGTGGAGTTCTACAAGCGGGTCATGGGCTTCAGCAACATGGCCGAGTTCATCGGCGACGACATCGCCACCGACTACTCGGCGCTGATGAGCAAGGTCGTGGCCAGCGGCACCCGCAAGGTGAAGTTCCCGCTCAACGAGCCGGCCGTGGCCCGCAAGAAGTCGCAGATCGACGAGTACCTGGAGTTCTACCAGGGCCCGGGCGCCCAGCACATCGCGGTGGCCACCAACGACATCCTGGCCAGCGTCGACGCGATGCGGGCCGCCGGCGTCGAGTTCCTCAACACCCCGGACTCGTACTACGACGACCCGGAGCTGCGCGCCCGGATCGGCAACGTGCGGGTGCCGATCGAGGAGCTGAAGGCCCGCAAGATCCTGGTCGACCGGGACGAGGACGGCTACCTGCTCCAGATCTTCACCAAGCCGGTCCAGGACCGCCCGACCGTCTTCTTCGAGCTGATCGAGCGGCACGGCTCGCTCGGCTTCGGCAAGGGCAACTTCAAGGCCCTCTTCGAGGCCATCGAGCGGGAGCAGGAAGCGCGCGGCAACCTGTAACACTGTCGAGCGTGACGCAGCCTCCGACGCACCCGACGCCGCCGGCCGGTGGGCCTCCGCCCGCCGCCGGCGGCTTCGCGCCGCCCACCGGTCCCCAGGGGTACCCGATGCGGCCCGCCTACCCGGTGCCGCCCCAGCCCGGCCCCTACTCCGGACTGCCGACCTATCCGGTAGGGCCGCCCGGCGGCCCGCCGTTCCCCGGCTTCGCCCCCGTGCCGCTCTCCCCGGGTGGGCAGCCGCTGGCCAGCTTCGCCGACCGGCTGCTGGCCTGGCTGATCGACGTCGCCGTGGCGAGCGTGCTGTCGGTGGTGCTCTTCGTGCCGGTCTTCCTCTGGATCTGGTACCGCGCCTTCAGCGACATGATGAAGGTCAACCCCGACGGGACCCTGGTCGAGCCCGACCCGGCACGGATGATGAACGACTTCGTCGTCCCGTTGCTGCTCGCCGAGGCCGGGCTGCTCCTGGCCCTCCTCGTCTTCTACTGGTTCTACCACGTGGAGTACGCCCACCGGACCGGCCAGACACTCGGCAAGAAGGCGATGAAGATCCGGGTCGTCCCGCTCGACCCGGCCCGCACCCTCACCCGGGGCATGGCCGGCAAGCGGTACCTGGTCGAGTTCGTCGCCGGCTCGCTCGTTCCCTTCCTCAGCTACCTCGACGGCTTCTGGCAGCTCTGGGACAAGCCCTTCCAACAGTGCCTACACGACAAGTTCGCCGGGACCGTCGTCGTTAAGGTGTCCGGGTGAGCGTTGAACCCGGCTGGTACGTCGACCCCGCAGAGCCCTCCACCAGGCGTTACTGGGATGGCGAGGGCTGGATCGGCGCGCCCGTCCCGGTCGACGTGACCCCGCCGGAGGGTCCCCCGCCGGCGGAGCCGCAGCCGGCCCCCGAGCCGCCCCGCCCGACGTCCCCGGCCGCCGGCACCCCGGCGACCCCGGGCACGACACCCGGGCCCGGAGCGCCGTACGGGCCGCCGCAGGCTCCCGGAGCGCCGTACGGGCCGCCGCACGGGCCGGGGGCGCCCCACGGGCCCGGCATGCCGTACGGCCCCGGCCCGACCCAGGGGCCGCCGCCCGGCTGGCCGTACCCGACCTGGCCGGGCCGCCCGCCCGAGCCGCGCCCGCACGGGCTGCCGCTGGCCGGGTACGGTGCCCGGCTGGCCGCGAAGCTGATCGACTTCGGTCTCGTCTTCCTGCTCAACGCGGCGGTCAACGGCTGGTTCGTCTGGCGCTACGTCCGCGAGCTCCGCCCCGCCCTGGACGAGGCGTGGCGGCGGGTGAGCACCAACGACACCACCACCGCACCGCTGCCGCCCCCCGGCGAGCAGGCCGCCTGGCTGCTGATCGCCATCCTGACCATCGCCACCGCGCTCTGGTTCGCCTACGAGGTCCCCTCGATGGCGGCCAACGGGCAGACCTTCGGCAAGCGGATCATGCGGATCCGCGCGGTGCCGCTCGAAGCCGACCAGCCGCTCGGCTTCGGCCGGGCGACCCGCCGGTGGAGCACCATGGGCCTGCCCACCCTGCTCTGGTACTGCTGCGGCCTCGGCCTGCTGCTCCAGTTGGTCGACGCGGTCTCCGCGCTCTTCGACCACCCGCTGCGCCAGGCGCTGCACGACAAGCGCGCCCGGACCGTGGTGGTCGAGCTGCCGCGATCCGGCGGCCCGGCCACCCCCGCCACCCCGACCGACCGTGCCGACACCCCGGGAGACACCCCATGACCGACACCGGACGTCACCAGCCCCCGCTGCGGCTGACCCGCGCCGACCTGGACGCGCTGCCCAACTACGTGCCCGGCCGCAGCCCCGCCGACCTGGCCCGCGAGCTGGGCCTGGACGAGGCCATCAAGCTCGCCAGCAACGAGGTGCCGTACGGCCCGCTGCCCGGCGTGGTCGAGGCGGTCACCGAGGCCGCCGCCGGCTCGCACCGCTACCCGGACATGGGCGTCGTCGCGCTGCGCCGGGCGCTGGCCGACCGGTACGGCGTGGACGTCGACCGGATCGCCACCGGCTGCGGTTCGGTGGCGCTGGCCGAGCACCTGGTCCGGGCCACCTGCCTCCCCGGCGACGAACTGCTCTACTCGTGGCGCTCGTTCGAGGCGTACCCGATCATCGCGGCGACCAGCGGCGCGACCAGCGTCCGGGTGCCCAACGACGCCGGGCACGGCCACGACCTGGCGTCGATGGCGGCGGCGGTGACCGACCGGACCCGGATGGTGCTGGTCTGCAACCCGAACAACCCCACCGGCACCGCGGTACGCAAGGCGGAGCTGGACCGGTTCCTCGACTCGGTGGGCGACGACGTGCTGGTCGTCATCGACGAGGCGTACCGGGAGTTCGTCACCGACCCGGAGGTGCCGGACGGCCTGACCTACCTGGACCGGCCGAACGTGGTGGTGCTGCGCACCCTGTCCAAGGCGTGGGGCCTGGCCGGGCTGCGGATCGGTTTCCTCGTCGCCGCCCCCGAGGTGGCCGCCGCCGTGCGGAAGGTGGTCACCCCCTTCTCCACCAGCATGGCCGCCCAGGCCGGGGCACTCGCCGCGCTGGCCCAGGCCGACGAGGTCGAGCGGCGCTGCGCGCTGGTCGTCGCCGAGCGGGAGCGGGTCACCGAGGCGCTGCGCAAGCTGGTCCCGGACGTGCCGTCCAGCCAGGCCAACTTCGTCTGGCTGCCGCTGGGCGACCGGGCGGTCGACTTCGGCAAGGCGTGCGAGGCGCGCGGCGTGATCGTCCGGCCGTTCGCCGGTGACGGGGTCCGGGTCACCATCGGCACCCCGGCCGAGAACGACGCCTTCCTGGTCGCCGCCGAGGCGGCGCTGGCCTGACCCGTCGCCCCGAGGGCTCGCCGCGGCCGCTCAGGTCGCGGCGAGCAGCACCGGCTCGGCCGTCAGGAACCACCCCTGGTCGTCGTCGTCCGGCCGGGCATCCTCGCGGAGCCGCTCGACGGCCACGTAGCCGTCGGCCGCGTACGCCATGCCCGGGTCCCAGCCGATGCCCTCCCGGCCCAGGGTCATCGGGAAGCTGGACCGCTGCGCCCCGGTGACCGGGTCGAGGGTGACCAGCTCACGCGCCTCGGTCAGCACGTGCACCCGGCCGGGCTCGGTGGCGATCACCCGCACCGGCCCGAGGTCGCCGCGCCGCCACCGCTGCTTGCCCGTCCGCGCCTCCCGGCCGGCCAGCACCCCACCGTCGACGCCGATCGCCAGCTGACCGGCGAGAACCGTCCCGGCCCCGTCCAGCGCGGGCGCGGCCACCGGCGCACCCGGACTGACCAGCCAGCCCCGCCCGGCCGTGTCCCCCGGCCCCGCGGTACGCACGCCCCGGCACTGCGAGCGGGGGGTCAGGCAGCCCAGCGGCGTCACGGTCAGTTCGGCCGGCGCGTCCGGCGGTCGCCAGCGGGTGGCCACCGCGCCCGTCGCCACGTCCCGGAACTCGACCGTCGCCGGCCCGGCGCAGGAGTCGACGGAGACCACCCGGCCGGCCGCCGTGGTGCCCAGGTCGGTACGACACTCCCCGCCGCCGTCGGCCCGCCACAGCTCACGCCCGTCGGCCAGCGCGTACCCGCGCAGCCGGCCGTCGCCGGAGGCCACCAGGACCGGCCGGCCGTCGGGACCGGAGCCGACGAAGATGCCCTGCGGGTCCCACACCGTGGCGGCCCCGGTGCGCCGGGAGGTGAAGCCCTCGCCCGGTTCGGGGCCGTCGGCCCGCCAGATCACCCGGCCGGTCAGCGCGTCCAGCGCGACGAGTTTCCCGTCCGACCAACGGCTGACCACCGTGGTGCCCGTCGCCAGCACCCCGTTGAGCTGCGCCGGCCAGCGCCGGTACGACCAGAACGGGGTGACCCGGAACCTGCGGTCGGCGGGCTGGTCGGCGTAGAGCTGCCGCTCGGCGGCGTACACCCGCAGCCGGCCGTCGACGATCAGCGGTGCTGCCGGGAGCCGGCCGAGCGTGCCGATCGGCGGGGTGTCGGCCGGTGGCAGGGCAGCGCCGGCGGGCGTGCTGACCTCGGCCGGCGCGAGCACCCGGTAGCCGATGCCGGCCGCCGCCACCAGGGCGGCCAGCGCCGTGACCGCGACCACGACCCGTCGCCGGCCCTTCGGGACACCCATGCCGCACCTCCGCCCGGCACCCTACCGAGGCAGCCGCCGGTCGAGCCGGTCAGGTCTGATCACCGAAATGGTCCGGCTCAGGCCGCCACGGCGCTGTCGCCGTGGCTCGCGGCGGCGAGGTCGGCGAGGTCACGCCGGATGGCGCCCTCCACCGCCCGCGCGGCCAGCCCGCCGAAGAGCAGCGCGACGACCCGCCCGTACGGCGCGGTGGGCACCGCGGTGTGCTCGACGGTGACGGCGGTGCAGCCCCGGCGGCGGCGCTGCACGGTGCGCAGAGTCCAGGTGATCCGGTAGTCCACTCCGATGCCGGGGGAGCTGAGCACCAGTCGGCGCGGCGGCTCGGCGGCCAGGACGAGGAACTCCTCTGCCTGGTCGCCACCGTCGGGTCGGGTGCGGATCTCCCGCCACGCGGTGCCGGGGCCGAACCCGCCCGTGGTCAGCAGCTCGACGCCCCCGACGGTGCGCAGCCAGCCCGCGCGGACCGGCAGGTCGACCAGGCGCGCCCACACGTCGACGGCCGGCGCCTCGATGAACTCGGTGACCGTGACCGTCGACATGACACCTCCCGTGGCGTCCACGGTACGGCGGGTGAGCGCGCCACGGGGGGTCCTACGGCGGAATTTCCGTCACCGGCGCCCCGGATCGGGGCACCGGTGCGGTCCCGCCGGGCGGGTCAGGGGCGGAAGTCGCCCAGGCGGATCGCCCCGACGAACGCCGCCCAGCCCGGCGGGCCGACGACGAGCACCGGCCCGTCCGGGTCCTTGGAATCGCGTATCCCGACCACGCCCCGGTCGCGTACGAGGTTGTCCGCCACCTCCACGCAGAGCCCCTGATCGTTCGATCGACTACTGGTGCGCCAGACCGCGCCCACGAAATCGTCCATGCTCGTACCTCCTGTCCGCTGGGACGTGCCACGCCGGTCACGACCCACGCCGCCCCGGGACGGGACGGCGTGGGGTGGTGACCGAATCCGGTCGATCAAACGCGGCAGGAGGGCCGGCCGGTCGCACAGCGGGTGCGACCGGCGGATACCGAACGTCAGCGGGCCGGCAGGATCCGCCCGGTGACCTCGCCCAGGGCGACGGTGGTGCCGTCCGGACCGGGGGCGGTGGCCCGGACGGTGACGATGTCGCCGTCCTCCAGGAAGGTGCGGGTCTCGCCGCCGCCGACCTTCACCGGCTCGGCGCCGCCCCAGGTCAGCTCCAGGAACGAGCCGACCTGGCCGCGCTCGGGCCCGGAGACGGTGCCCGAGGCGTAGAGGTCGCCGGTGCGCAGCGAGGCGCCGTTCACGGTGAGGTGGGCCAGCTGCTGGGCGGGCGTCCAGTACATGGTGGCGAAGGGCGGCTCGGTGACCCGCTCGCCGTTCCACTCGACCGCCAGGCGCAGGTCGAGGCCCAGGTGGGGGGTGTCGCGCAGGTAGTCCTGCACCGGCGGGTCCTGCTCCGGCGCGGGCACGAACGCGTCGGCGAGCGCGTCCAGCGGGGTCACCCACGCCGAGACCGAGGTGGCGAAGGACTTGCCGAGGAACGGGCCGAGCGGCTGGTACTCCCAGGCCTGGATGTCCCGGGCGGACCAGTCGTTGACCAGCACCACCCCGAAGACGTGGTCGGCGAAGTCGTCGGCGGCGACCCGGTCACCGAGCCGGCTGGGCACGCCGACCACGAAGCCGACCTCCGCCTCGATGTCGAGGCGTACGGAGGGGCCGGTGGTGGGGCCCTGCGGGGTGGCGCGCTGCCCGCTGGGGCGGACCACCGGGGTGCCGGAGACGACCACCGTGCCGGCCCGGCCGTGGTACCCGATCGGCAGGTGCTTCCAGTTGGGCAGCAGCGGCGGCTGCCCGGGGCGGAAGATCTGCCCGACGTTCGAGGCGTGGTGGTCGGAGGAGTAGAAGTCGACGTAGTCGGCGACGTCGAACGGCAGCAGCAGCTCGACCTCGGCCAGCGGGACCAGCAGCGGCTCCACCGCCGGCCGGTGCGCCTCCTCGGTGAGCAGCTCGACGAGACGCTGCCGTACCGCCGTCCACTGGGGACGGCCGAGCGCCATGAAGTCGTTGAGCGTCGGGCGCCCGAGCGCGCCGCCGGCGAGCACCAGGCCGGCCGCCTCCGCGCCGGCCAGGTCGAGCACCAGGTCGGCCACGCGTACGCCGATCCGCGCCTCCCGCCCGTCGTGCCGGAACACCCCGTACGGCAGGTTGCTGATTCCGTACGCCGAGCCGTCCACTCCGGTCACCCAGCTCATGCCGGCACTCCGCTCCGCTGCGTGCCGCCATGAGGCACGACCGCACTGCGCCTACTGATTCGCTCGCTACGCTCGCTCATCGGTCGAATCTCCCGTTCACCAGCCCCAGCCGGATCAGATCGGTCAGTGGTTCCAGGATGCTGCACGAGCCGAACCCGATCCACAGCGGACGCCTCGCCTCGCGCCGGGCGCGGACCTGTTCGACCACCGGTAGCGGATCGGTCGCGGCGAGCAGCACGGCTACCGCGTCCACCTCGGCGCCCTCGGCGGCAGCGAGCGTGGCCGCCAGCACGTTGCCGAACCCGTGGTGGGTGAAGCCGGTCTCCGGGTCGAGGTGGCGGGTGGCCTGGTGCAGGCCGGCGGTCAGCTTGAACGGCACGTCGCGGTCGCGGCAGGCACCGATCACCGCGGCCAGCTCGACCGGGGTGGGGAAGAGTTCGGCGGCCAGCCCGCCGGTGCGGAACTTGGCGGCGATCGGCACCCCGTCGGCGCGGGCGGCGGCCAGGGCGTCGAGCGCGCTGCTCAGCCCGAAGGTGAGCGGGATCTCGGCGTACCAGTCGAGCGCGCTGCCCTCGGCGGGCCCGGCGGCCGATCCCGGCCCGGCGGCCGGGGCATCCTTGGCGGCGCCCCGGGCGAGGTCGATCAGCGTGGCCAGGCCCGGGAGCGGGTCCTCGCCGCGCTTGGCGACGGCCGCCTCGACCTGACGGACCGTCAGGCGCGGGTCCGCGGCGGCGCGGGCCTCGTCGAGCCGGTCCAGCGGGACGTCGCCGATGATCCCGACCGCGATCCGCTCGTCGGCCGCGATCCGCTCGGCGGCGTCGAGGAGCGCGGCCAGTTCGGCCAGCCGCGAGGCGGGCAGCAGCAGCGGGCCGACCAGGTCGGCGTACCAGGAGTCGCGGTGCCCGCGGTGGGCGGCGAGCGCGTCGGGCAGCGACGCGCTGCCGGGCGGGAAGACGGCGGCGTCGTCGACGAGGCCGGCGAAGAGGCGGGGGACCTGCGTTGACACGAGACAAGAATCTACGGGACGCTACAAGGACCGGACAACAGCGTCCGATTATCGGACGCCACCGCCCGGAGAACGGGACATAACGGGAGGCGACATGCCGTACTACCGCAGTGTCGGTGAGCTGCCCCGCAAGCGGCACACCCAGTTCCGCCAGCCCGACGGCAGTCTCTACGCCGAAGAGCTGATGGGCCAGGAGGGCTTCTCCTCCGATTCCTCCCTGCTCTACCACCGGTACGCCCCGACCGCGATCGTCGCCGCCGAGGAGTTCACCCCGCCCGCCCTCACCCGGGTGCCGAACCTCCCGCTCAAGCCGCGCCACCTGCGTACCCACAAGCTCGACGGCTCCGGCGCCGACCCGGTCCTCGGCCGGCGTTACCTGCTCGCCAACGACGACGTCCGGATCGCGTACGTGCTGGCCGACCGGCCGTCCCCGCTCTACCGCAACGCCACCGGCGACGAGTGCCTCTACGTCGAGGCCGGCACGCTGCGGCTGGAGTCCACGTTCGGCGCGCTCGACCTGGTCGCCGGCGACTACGTGGTCATCCCCACCTCGACCATCCACCGGCTGGTGCCCACCGGCGACCAGCCGACCCGGCTGCTCGCGATCGAGGCCACCGGGCACATCGGCCCGCCGAAGCGCTACCTGTCGGTGCGCGGCCAGTTCCTGGAGCACGCGCCGTACTGCGAGCGCGACGTCCGCGGACCGGACGCGCCGCTGCTGGTCGACGGGACCGACGTCGAGGTGCTGGTCCGCCACCGCCGCGGCTGGACCCGGTACGTCTACGCCAACCACCCGTTCGACGTGGTCGGCTGGGACGGGCACATGTACCCGTGGGCGTTCTCCATCCACGACTTCGAGCCGATCACCGGCCGGATCCACCAGCCGCCGCCGGTGCACCAGACCTTCCAGGGCCCGAACTTCGTGATCTGCTCGTTCGTGCCGCGCAAGGTGGACTACCACCCGGACGCCATCCCGGTGCCGTACAACCACCACAACGTCGACTCCGACGAGATGCTCTTCTACACCGGCGGCAACTACGAGGCCCGGCGCGGCTCGGGGATCGAGCAGGGTTCGATCTCGCTGCACCCGTCCGGCTTCACCCACGGCCCGCAGCCCGGCGCGGCGGAACGCTCCATCGGGGTGGACTTCTTCGACGAGCTGGCGGTCATGGTCGACACGTTCCGCCCGCTGGACCTCTGCGACGCCGCCGGCGACTGCGAGGACGACGGCTACGCCTGGACCTGGGCCCGCCGCCCCTGACGCCGACTTCGCCCGCCCGTCCGGTCACCCCTGTTCGGGCGGGCCGGGCGGACGCCGCCGGCCGGCCCGCCGCCGCGCCCGGCGCAGCAGGGCCACCAGCCCGGTCACCGGCTTCGGCAGCAGGCAGACCCCGGCCGCGCTCAGGGCGACGAGCGGACCCGTCCGGACCCCGACCGGATGGACCACGTGCGCGAAGACGAGCAACGCGGCGGCGGCGGTCATGACGAAGTCCACCGCCTCGTCGCGCACCGCGACGGTGACCCGACGCCAGCCACGGCGCACCGGCGGCTCGGGCAGCTCGGCGCCGCTCACCAACGCACAGACGCGGCGGCCGGAGACCGCCGTCGTCCAGGCGAGCACCATGGGCAGCTTCACCACCATGATCAAGGCGGCGTACCGGGCGGGACGCAGCACCACGTCGCCCAGCACCTCGGGATCGACCGCCGCGGTCACCCGGTAGGTGACCAGGAGCAGCACGAAGTCGATCCCCGGCGCGAGCAGGAACACCAGCACGGCGGTCCACCGGGTCAGGTGCCTGAACTCGGCCTCGGTCATGGCAGACATCGGTTCATTGTCGGCGCGGAGGCCGGGCGCCGCCGCCCCGTCCGGTCGGCGCAGGGCGCGTGCGGCTCAGCCGGCTCAGCGCAGGGCGTGGGTCCGGTTCAGCGCAGGGCGCGGGAGAGGAAGGCCAGTTCGGCGGCGGCGACGACGGCGATGGTCGCCACCAGCGGCCACGGGGTGCCGACCAGGGCGTACAGCAGGAGCAGGGCCGGGCCGGCCGCCACCGCGTACACCGCGAGGGCCAGCGACCGGTCCTCCCGGCGCAACGCCGGCAGCACGGTACGGGTCAGCTCGGGCACCCGGCCGGCGAGCCGCCAGAGCAGCAGCGCGCCACCGGCCGCCGCCAGCCCGGCGAACACCCGCGACGCCCCCGCGCCGCCGCCGGCCAGGACGGCGCTCAGCAGGCTGGCCACCAGCGACCAGCCGCCGCCGACCAGTACCAGGCGCCGGATCCCCTCGCCCACTCCGAGCGTGCCGGAGCCTTCCGGACGGATCGGCGCCAACGCCGCCACCTGCGCCAACGCCTCGGCCCAGCGCCGCCGTTCCAGCCGCAGCACACCCGGGTCGTCCTCGGCCCCGGCCAGCTCCGGGTCAAGCCGCAGCGCCTCCCGGTAGGCCCGCTCGGCCAGGTCGAACAGGTCCAGCCGGCCCGCCACCAGCGCCAGCACCAGGTGCGCCTGCGGCTCGTCGGGGGCCAGCTCCACCCCGCGCCAGGCCGCGTTCAGCGCCGGCTGGCCGTTGCGCGCCTCGGCCAGCAGCGCCGCGCCGGCCCGCTGGGCGTACGCGTCGGCCGGCGCGACCGCGAGGATCCGGTCCGCCGTACCGGCCGCCTCGGCGTACTCCCCCAGGTCGGTCAGGGCGAAGCCGCGAGCGACCAGGGGTGGTACCGCGCCGGGCGCGGCGGCCGAGGCGGAGTCGGCGGCGGCGAGCGCCTCCCGCGGACGACCCGCCGCGAGCTGCACCCGGGCCAGCAGGGTCAGCGCCGCGCCGTCGCCCGGCTGCGCGACGATGCCGGCGGCCAGCTCCTCGGCGGCCTCGTCGTACCGGCCCAGCTCGGCGAGGAGCTGGGCCCGGTCACGGTAGCCGTCGGCGGCGGACCGCTCGGGGCCCGGTTCGGCGGTCACCCGGTCAGCCCGCCGGGGCGTCGTAGACCAGGGCCACCGCGATCCCGGTGAGCCCCTCGCCGCGACCGGTGAAGCCGAGGCCGTCGGTGGTGGCGGCCGAGACGGTGACCGGCGCGCCGACCGCCTGGGAGAGCACCTGCTGCGCCTCGTCCCGGCGCGGACCGATCTTGGGGCGATTGCCGACCACCTGGACGGAGACGTTGCCGATCTCGAACCCGGCGGCCCGGACCCGCCGGGCCGACTCGGTCAGCAGCGCCACCCCGGAGGCGCCCGCCCACTCCGGCTGGCCCACCCCGAAGTTCGCCCCGAGGTCACCGAGCCCGGCGGCGGAGAGCAGCGCGTTGCAGGCCGCGTGGGCGGCCACGTCCGCGTCGGAGTGCCCGGCCAGGCCGTCCTGGTCCGGCCAGTGCAGGCCGGCGACCTGGCAGGGCCGGCCCGCCTCGAAGGCGTGCACGTCGACGCCGACGGCGACCCGAGGAACGATCATGACCCGAGGGTACGCGCCGACGCCCGCGCCCCGTCACCACCGGCCTGCTCCGTCCGGACGTCCGTGACGAGCCGGCACTCGTACCGCCGGCCGGGGCGCCCCCCGATCTCGACGTCTCCCACCAGCACGAACCCGGTACGCCCGAGCACGGCCATGGAAGCCGGGTTGTCGAGGGTGGTGACCGCGGTGAGGGTGGTGAGCCGGTACGTCGCCACGGCGAGCCGGCACACCTGCCCGACCGCCGCCGTCGCCACTCCCCGGCCCGCGGCGCGCTCGCCGATCCGGTAGCCGAGTTCGGCGGTTCCGCCCTCGACGTCCACCAGGTTGACCCGGCCGATCAGCTCGCCGCGGTCGTCCAGTACCACGTGGAAGTGGCAGGTCCCGCCATCCTGCTCGGCGAGGAGGGCGCGGTGTCGGGAGGCGAAGTCGGCGAAGTAGGCGTCGCCCCGATCCGGCACGGAACGGGCGAACCATTCCCGATTCTCCCGCTCGAATGCCAGCAGCGCGTCCGCGTGGTCGGCCCGGAGCCGCTCCAGGGTGATCATGCCGGCCAGCATAGGTACCGTCGGCACCGGCGGGGGCTCAGCGGCCGGTGGTCAGCAGGTGCTCGGCCAGGGCCAGGTCGAACGGGCGGGTGACCTTCAGCGCGTACTCCGAACCGGGTACGCAGAACACCGGGACGCCCTGTTTCTCGACCAGGCCGGCGTCGTCGGTGAGCGGGTCGCCGGCCGCCGCGTGCGCGGCGGTGAGCACGTCCCGGCGGAAGCCCTGCGGGGTCTGCACGGCGCGCAGCGCCGACCGGTCGACGGTGCCGAGGACGATCTCGCCGGCCCCGACCTCCTTGATCGTGTCGACCACGGGGAGCACCGGGATCACCGCATGGTGCCCGGCCCGGACCGCCGCGGCCACCGACTCGACGAGGTCCGGCGGGGTCAGCGCCCGGGCGGCGTCGTGCACCAGCACGATGCCCGGCCCGGGCGGGACCGCCGCGAGGGCGGCCGCCACGGACGCCTGCCGCTCGGCCCCACCGGGGACGACCAGCACAGGCGCCACCGGGGCGAGCAGTTCGCGGACCGCCCCGACCTCGGTGGCCGGGGCGGCCACCACGATCGTGTGCACGGACGGCGCCGCCGCGATCCGGCGTACGGCGTGCACCAGCAGCGGCTCGCCGCCGAGCAGGCGCAGCGCCTTGGGAGCGCCGGGACCGAGGCGTACCCCGGCACCGGCCGCAGGCACGAGGACCGCGACGTCACCGCGCGGATTGAGCTGCGCGGTCACGTCGCGGTCCTCGGGTTTCTTTGCTTCGGGCTGGGTACGACGATGCTGTGGAAATCAGGCCTCGGTCAGTACCTTGTCGAGCAGCGACTCCGCCTCGTCCTTGGTGCTCTTCTCGGCCAGCGCGACCTCGCCGACGAGAATGTCGCGGGCCTTGGCGAGCATCCGCTTCTCACCCGCGGAGAGGCCCCGCTCCCGCTCCCGACGCCACAGGTCGCGGACGACCTCGGCCACCTTCAGCGGGTTGCCGGAGGCCAGCTTCTCCAGATTCGCCTTGTAACGCCGCGACCAGTTGGTCGGCTCCTCGGTGTGCGGTGCACGGAGCACGTCGAAGACCTTGCCCAGGCCCTCTTCGCCGACCACCTCGCGCACACCCACGATCTCGGCGTTCTCAGCGGGCACCCGGACCGTCAGGTCACCCTGCGCGACCTTCAGGACGAGGTACTGCTTAGGCTCGCCCTTGATGACCCGAGTCTCGATTGCCTCGATGAGTGCGGCCCCGTGGTGGGGGTAAACAACGGTCTCGCCGACACTGAAAACCATAGGTTCGAAACCCCTTTCGCTGTGTCTAGAGTAACACGCTCAGGCACCGATGTCCCACCGCTGTCCTGACCGTTGGCGCAGCTCAGGGGCCCTGTGAGAGGTATTTCTTCAGCTTGACAGGCGGTCAAACCGATGGTTTGAACACGCTCCGTAAGCAACGGATGACAACCCGGTACGGGTGATCGGAGCGTCGATGTCTCGGGCTATGCGCTTCTCCCATGGTAGCCCGGTGCCGCTCGCCCCGCCCAGGTGTAGCGGGAGCAGGGGGCGGTGCGGGAGGCTGGAGGACGTACCGCAGCCCGCTCGCCGCGACGCTTCCCGGGGGTCCGATGGGCATGCCTGACGCAGAGGGTCACGGCCCGCCAGAAGGGCTGCCCGACCTGCCACCGGAGTGGGGCCGGGTGGTCGTACCGGACGACGCCTCGGCGCTGGCCGCGGAGGCCGCTCAGCTCCGGCGGGAGCTGCGCCGGCGCGGTCCAGCGGGCCGCTGGCGCCGCAGGCTGGGCCTGGCCCCCCGCCCGGACGGCGGGCCACCCCTCGGCCTGCCCGTGCTGATCCTGCTGGTCGCCGTGCTCACCACGCTGGCCGGGCTGGCCGCCGTCACCTGGCCCCGACCGCCGCGCAGCGGGGATCGACCCACCGTCCTGCCGTACCCGTCGGGGCCCCCCGCGCTGAGCGGCCGGCCGCTGCCCGCGCTCGACCTGGTCGGCGTCGACCAGGCGCCCGTGCCGCTGCGCCGGCTGCTCCCCGCCATGATCATCCTGGTGGACGCCTGCGCCTGCGCCGACCAGGTCCTCACGGCCGCCGCGGCCGCGCCCGCCGGCGTCCAGGTGGTCACCGTCACCGGCGGTCCTACGGTCGGCGCCACCCCCACCCGCGCCGGCGGCGACCGGGTCCGGGCCCTCGCCGACCCGGCCGGCGGCCTGCGGGCCGCCCTGCATCTCGACAGCCGCCCCGGCACCGCCCCCGCGCTGCTGGTGGACCGCGCCGGCACGGTCGTCCGGGTGGTGCCCGAGCTGGGCGCCGCCGACGACTACCGCGCCGATCTGGCCCGGCTCGCCGGCTGACCACCCCGGTCGGCACGCCCGCCGACGGGCGGACTCAGGGCAGGGCGACCAGTTGGGCCTCGAGCTCGACCGGGCCGGGTTCGACGGCGGAAAGGTAGAGCCGGGTCCGCACCAGCGGGTCGGGCAACTCCAGCGAGCCCAGGTCCCCGTCGCAGGCCGTCTGGCGGTTCTCGGTGTACTGCTCGTCGTGAATGATCGTGACCAGCAGCTGCCCGTTGCCGGAGCAGCGGTACTGGAACAGGTGCCGGGCGCCGTCCGGCAGCGAATCCCGACTCACCGGCGGCTGACCCGGCACCAGGACCAGGCGCTCCCGCCAGAGGGTGTCGGTGAACGTTGGCAGCCCGACGTCCGGGTCGCCGTGGTCCGGCACCTGTGTCAACCCGATGATCCGTCCGGTCCCCGGGGCGATCTCCACCTGGACCGTGGCGAGCGGGCCGGGCACGGGCAGGTCCGCCAACGCCGAGGGCGGGGTCGGCGCCGCCGTGGGGTCGACCACCGGCGCGGCGTCCCACCACCACCAGCCACCGGCCGCCAGGACGGCCAGCGCCGCCCCGATCAGCACGCCACCGCGCAGCCGGTCACCCGCATCGACGCCCATCCGGGCAGCCTAGCCGCCGGTCCGTTCCAGCAGGGCCGCGTAGAGGGTGAGGCCCGGTCCGAAGGCGAGCATCACGATCCGCTCCGGCCGGTGCGCGTCACGCAGCAGCCGGTCCAGGATCAGCAGCACCGTCGGGGACGAGCAGTTGCCGTGTTCGTCCAGGATGGCCCGGGACGCTGCCAACGCCTCCGGCGGCAGCGCCAGCCCGCGTTCCACCACGTTGAGGATGCGCGGGCCGCCCGGGTGCACCGCCCAGCCGTCCACCTCGGCGATGCTGCTGCCGTGCCGGGCGAGCAGACCCTCGACCAGGCCCCGGACGTGGGTGGAGAGCACCTGCGGCACCTTCGGCGACAGCCCCATCCGGAAGCCGGTATCGGTGACCTCCCAGGTCATGTGGTCGGCGGTCGAGGTGTCGGTGACCGAGGTGACCTCGCGCAGCGCGTACCCGGACGGAGCGCCCGGGACGAGCACGGCGGCCACCGCCGCGTCGGAGAAGAGCGCGTGCGAGACGATCTGCTGGGTGTCCATCCGGGCCGACGCCGGCTGGATGTGCAGGCTGGTCAGCTCGGCGCAGAGCAGCAGCGCCGGCCGCCCCCGGGCGGTGACGAAGTCGCCCGCCGCGCCGAGCCCGGGCAGCGCGGCGTAGCAGCCCATGTGCCCGACGAACATCCGCTGGGTGTCGGGGGCCATGCCCAGGTCCCGGGCGAGCAGGATGTCCAGCCCCGGGGTGGCGTACCCGGTGCAGGAGCAGACGACGAAGAGCCCGACGTCCCCCGCGGCCAGCCCCGCCGAGGTCAGCGCCCGGCCCACCGCCTCCTTGCCCAGCGGCAACGCCTCCACCTGGTAGCGCCGCATCCGGCGCTCGGTCGGCCAGTCCGACACGTCCTCCAGCAGCGGGTTCACCGCGGCCTGCCGACGGGACACCCCGGAGTTCGCGAAGATCCGCTGGGCCAGGGCCCGCGTCGTGCCGGAGAAGTGCCGGGAGAAGAACCCCTCCCAGAGTTCGTCCTGCCCGGCACCCGGCGGTTGCGCCGTACCGAGCCCCGCGATCACTGGCACGGCCATGTCCCCACCTCTCGTTCGCACACCCCACACCCGGCGGCCGTCCCCGTCCGGAAGACGGCCGTCCCCACCGCTCTCACCAACGAGGGGTCGCACCATCACGGTCCGGGTCGCCACCCGACGCCGCGATGCCCAGCCGGTCGGCGCAGACGACGCCCGCACCGCCCAACGCTCGGGGGACCATCGGTCCGAAGAGGCCGGCCTCCCGCAGGTCGGCGAAGTCGTCCAGCGGAAAGGAGCCGTCCCGGTCGTGCGCCGCCGCCCGCGCGGCGAACCGCGGCGCCAACCAACGGGCCGCCTCCAGCGCGTGCACAGCCATGTCGCCCCCTTCTCGGCGTCCCCTTTACCCCCGCCCGGTCGGACTACCCGTGTCGGACACCGCGTCCCTGGTAGAGCACGGCGGTCGACCAGGTCGGCCGGATCCGCGGTTCCCGGCCGGAGGTGGGCGTCGGGCCGCCCCGGACCCGGCGCACCAGCCAGGCCAGGGTGCCGCGCAGCCCCGGCCGGATGCCGCGCGTCCGCAGCGTCACACCGTGCCGGGCGCACTCGGCGATCAGCTCGCGCTCGTCCACGAACAACTGTGGATCGTGGATCCCCCGGGGCACGGTGGGCAGCCGCTCGCCGAGGTGGACGGCGACCAGCCGGCTCAGCGCGGTGTCGTTGAGGGTGTCCAGCACCAGCAAGCCACCCGGCCGCAGCAACCGGCACGCCTCGGCGACCGCCCGCCGCCAGTCGGGTACGTGCTCCAGCAGCTCGCCGGCGGCGACCACGTCGGCGCAGCCGTCGGCGAGCGGCACGGCGGTCGCGTCGCCGTTGACCACGGTCACCCCGTGCGCCGCGGCCTGGGCGAGCGCGGACCGGGTCAGGTCGACACCGACGTGCCGGTAGCCCTTGCCGACCAGGTGCGGGGCGAGCAGGCCGGCGCCGCAGCCCAGGTCGACCAGGAGCGCATCGGGGCGGCCCGCCGGGGGGACCAGCGCGGCCCGGGCCCGGGCCAGCCAGTGCAGCATCGCGAACGCGCCATCGGGCCGCCACCACTCGCCGGCCAGCTCGTCGTACTGTCGGGGGTCGTTGGGGGACAGCACCCGGCCACGGGTGGCGACCGGACCGTTCCGCATGGACCGAGCCTGGCACGACTCCCCGACAACGACCAGACTTCTCTTATGTCGTCGACAGTGTTAGGGCTGGTCAGGGCGAGCCATCCCGAGCCGGCCGCGGCGGTCACCACGGTGGCCGGGCTGCTGGCCTGGGGGGCCGGGCACTCCCCGGCCGGGGTGGCCGCGGTGACCGTCAGCGTGCTGGCCAGCCAGCTCGCCGTCGGCTGGGCCAACGACGCGCTCGACGCGGAGCGGGACGCGGTGGTGGGGCGTACCGACAAGCCGGTCGCCACGGGCGCGATCGGCCGGCGCACGGTCGCCGTCGCCGCGGTGCTGGCCGCCCTGGCCTGCCCGGCCGTGGCGCTGACCACCAACCCGATCGCCGCCGGCTGGGTCGCCGTCGCGCTGGCCTCGGCGCTGCTCTACGACTGGCCGCTGAAGTCCACTGCGGCCTCGGTGCTGCCGTACGCGGTCTCCTTCGGGACGTTGCCGGCCTTCGTGGTGCTGGCCCTGCCCGGCGCCCCGACCCCGCCGGTCTGGCTGGTCGGCGCGGCGGCCTGCCTGGGCGCCGGGGCGCACTTCGCCAACGTGCTGCCGGACCTGGCCGACGACGCCCGGACCGGGGTGCGCGGCCTGCCGCACCGGCTGGGGCCGACCGGCAGCCGGATCGCCGCCGCCGCGCTGCTGCTGGCCGCGACCGTCACCCTGGTCCTCGGGCCGCCCGGGCCGCCGTCGTGGGCGGGGCTGTCGGCGGTCGCGGTCGCCGCCGTGGTGCCGGCCCTCGGCTGGTACGGGGGGCGAGCCACCACCCGGGCCGGCGGCCGCCCGGTGGCGGCCTTCCGGGCGGTGATGGTGGTCGCCCTGATCGACGTGGTCCTGCTGGTGGCGAACGGTCGGGTGGTCTGACCGACACCCCTGTGGGTGGCACCCCCGGGTCGGCGTGCGGCAGTCGATCAGCCCCAACTACCCTGGAGCGCGGTCTGCGCGGGTATGACCACCCCGTGCCCGGGGTATGGCCGGGCGGGGATCGTGACGAGGAGGACCGACGTGACGCGCTCGATCAGGGGTTCCCGGCGGGCGGCCCTGCTGCTCTCCGGCATGGCGGCCGCGACCGCCCTGCTGGCGACCGGATGCGGTGCCGGCCAGGCGGCCGAGACCTCCAACAAGCAGCCGTCGGTCCAGGGCATCAACGTCGGGACCCCGGACAACGCCTACAAGGTGCGCGGCCTCTACGTCGAGTACCCGGGCACCGAGGGCTACCCTGCCGGCGCGAACGCCTCCGTCAACGCGGTGATCTACAACGACACGGAGAGCCCGGTGACGGTGACCGTCACCACCGACAGCGCGCGACAGCTCGTGATCACCGGCACGGCCGGCTCGCCGAGCCCGTCCGCCTCGGTCTCGCCCAGCTCGTCCCCGTCGGAGAGCGCCTCGCCGTCGGGAAGCGCCTCGGCGTCCGCGTCGGCCAG
Organism: Micromonospora lacuserhaii; assembly: GCF_036902735.1. Lineage (NCBI taxonomy): Bacteria > Bacillati > Actinomycetota > Actinomycetes > Micromonosporales > Micromonosporaceae > Micromonospora > Micromonospora lacuserhaii. Next base: position 95,562 of record NZ_JBAKHO010000003.1, read on the forward strand.
CCCGGCGGAGAGCGCGTCCGCCCCGGCCGGCGAGCCGGCGAAGGTCGAGATCCCGGCGCTGAGCTACGTGCAGCTGAACGTGCAGGGCGGCCGCTACCTCCAGCTCGTCGGGCTGAACGAGGCGCGCAGCGTCGGTGAGCAGGTCAACCTCACCTTCGACTTCGGCAACGGCAAGACCATCACCACCGCGGCGGCGATCGGCGTCCCGCTGACCCCGGCCGCGCCGGTCTCCCCGATCATCAGCCGTGAGGGCGGCGAGGGCGAAGAGGGCGGCGAGGGCGGCAGCGCCGGCCACGGCGGCTGACCCGACGCCACGACGATCTGCCGACACCGTCGGCGTGGTGACCACCACGCCGACGGTGTTTTCGTCACAGGTGGGGGTTAGCGTCCTGGGGTGACCACGTCCCGATCGACCTCCCCGCGCGCCGGCGCGGCGTCCGGCGCCGCCCGCAGCCGGGCCGCCCGCGAACCGCGCCCGGCCTACGCGTGCGACGCCTGCGGCCACCAGCCACCCAAGTGGGTCGGGCGCTGCCCGGAGTGCGGCGAGTGGGGTTCCGTGGTCGAGTGCACGGTCACCGGGCCGCTGGTCTCCGGCCGGGTGGTCAGCTCGCGGATGCCGGCCGAGCCGGCCCGGCCGATCGCCACCATCAGCGCCGCCCCGGCCCGGGCCCGACCCACCGGGGTCAGCGAGCTCGACCGGGTGCTCGGCGGCGGCCTGGTCCCCGGTGCGGTGGTGCTGCTCGCCGGCGAGCCCGGGGTCGGCAAGTCCACCCTGCTGCTCGACGTGGCCCAGCAGTGGGCCACCGGCGCCGGCAGCCCCTCCCTGGTGGTCAGCGGCGAGGAGTCGGTCAGCCAGGTCCGGCTGCGCGCCGAACGGATGGGCACCCTGCACGACCAGCTCTACCTGGCCGCCGAGAGCGACCTCAGCGCCGTCCTCGGCCACCTCGACGCGGTCAAGCCGGGCCTGCTGGTGCTCGACTCGGTGCAGACCATCTCCACCACCGGCACCGAGGGGGTGCCCGGCGGCGTCACCCAGGTCCGGGCGGTCACCGCCGCGCTGGTCTCGGTCGCCAAGGAGCGTGGCATCGCCACCGTCCTGGTCGGTCACGTCACCAAGGACGGCCAGGTCGCCGGCCCCCGGGTGCTGGAGCACCTGGTCGACGTGGTGCTGCACTTCGAGGGCGACAAGCACTCCTCGCTGCGGATGGTCCGGGGGGTGAAGAACCGGTTCGGCGCCGCCGACGAGGTGGGCTGCTTCGAGATGCACGAGGGCGGCATCAGCAGCCTGGCCGACCCGTCCGGGCTCTTCCTGACCCGCTACTCCGAGCCGGTGCCCGGCACCTGCGTCACGGTGGCGATGGAGGGGCGCCGGGCGCTGGTCACCGAGGTGCAGGCGCTCATCGGCGCGACGGTCGCCGGCTCGCCGAGGCGTACGGTCTCGGGGCTCGATGGGGCTCGGCTGGCCATGGTGCTGGCGGTGCTCCAGCGGCGTACCGAGCGGCTGACCCTGCACGACCGGGAGGTCTTCGCCGCCACCGTCGGTGGCATCCGGGTGGTGGAGCCCGCAGCCGACCTCGCGGTGGCCCTGGCGGTCGCCTCCGGCGGGCTCAACCTGGCCATCGCGCCGAATCTGGTGGCGATCGGCGAGGTCGGGCTGACCGGCGAGGTTCGGCGGGTGGGCGCGGTGCCCCGGCGGCTGGCCGAGGCGGCCCGGCTGGGCTTTCGGGTGGCGCTGGTGCCGTCCGGCTGCGGCCCCGCCGGCAGCGGGGTCGCCGCACCGGCGAACATGCAGGTGATGGAGGTCACGGACGTCCGGTCGGCGCTCCAGTGTGTCGCTCGCGCGTCCGCCGAGTGACCGAGGGTGCCCGTGGGGCGGGACGCCCGACGCATACCGGACACCGACCACCGCCTCCGACCGGGCGGAGGAATCCGACGCCGTGACACATCACAGTAACCACGACAGCACCCACCGCACGGCAGTCCGTAGACTGTGCCCGTGCCGATCGACCGCGATACCACCAAGCCTGCCGGCGCGACGCCCCACGCCCGCACCGGTGCCGTGGGTTCGCCCGCCCGTCAGATCAGCGTGAGCGTCACCGGGGGCGCCGGCAGTGCCGGCGACCCGCTGCGGGCCAATCTCGCCCTGATGGCGCCTGGCACCGCGCTCCGCGACGGGCTGGAGCGGATCCTGCGCGGCCGCACCGGCGCGCTGATCGTTCTCGGCTACGACAAGGTGGTCGACCAGATCTGCACCGGCGGCTTCCCGATGGACGTCGAGTTCTCCGCCACCCGGGTCCGTGAGCTGTGCAAGATGGACGGCGCCGTGGTGCTCTCCAGCGACGGCACCCGCATCGTCCAGGCCGGCGTCCACCTGATGCCCGACCCCTCCATCCCCACCGAGGAGTCCGGCACCCGGCACCGCACCGCCGAGCGGGTCGCCCGGCAGACCGGCTACCCGGTCATCTCGGTCAGCCAGTCGATGCGGATCATCAGCCTCTACGTCAACGGCCAGCGGCACGTGCTGGACGACTCGGCCGCCATCCTGTCCCGGGCCAACCAGGCGCTGGCCACCCTGGAGCGCTACAAGCTCCGGCTGGACGAGGTCTCCGGCACGCTCTCCGCGCTGGAGATCGAGGATCTGGTCACCGTCCGGGACGCGGTCGCGGTCGTGCAGCGGCTGGAGATGGTTCGCCGGATCGCCGACGAGATCTCCGGCTACGTGGTCGAGCTGGGCACCGACGGTCGCCTGCTCGCCCTTCAGCTCGACGAGCTGATGGCCGGCGTCGACGCGGACCGCACCCTGGTCATCCGGGACTACCTCCCCGCCGGCCGCAGGCCCCGCACTCTCGACGAGGCGCTGGTCGAGCTGGACCTGCTCGGCGCCACCGAGCTGATCGACCTGGTCGCGGTCGCCAAGGCGATCGGCTACCCGGCCGCCTCCGACGCGCTCGACGCCGCGGTCAGCCCGCGCGGGTTCCGGCTGCTGGCCAAGGTGCCCCGGCTGCCGGTGGCGATCGTCGACCGGCTGGTCGTGCACTTCGGCAGCCTCCAGCGGCTGCTCGGCGCCACCGTGGAGGACCTCCAGGCCGTCGAGGGGGTCGGCGACGCCCGGGCCCGGGGCGTACGGGAGGGGCTGTCCCGGCTCGCCGAGGCGTCCATCCTGGAACGCTACGTCTGACCGGCCGCGCGCTCAGCCGGTGATGATCAGCGCCACCGGCTCGCTCAGCTTGGTGCCCACCCGGGCGAAGACCTGGTACGTCCCCGCCGGCGGGTTCGGCCCGGCGGCCACCCCGTTGGCGCAGCGGGTGACGTCCATGCCGTTCCAGGTGAGTTGGTAGGAGCGCTCGAAGCCCGGGGTGAACGACTGCACGTCGGAGCCGCGGCCGGTGCCGCAGGTGTCCGACGACCAGACCTTCTCCGCGCCGGACTTGATGAACAGCTCCTGCACGTCCGCGCCGACGTCCCGGCTGCACGTCCGCTGCGACCTGTTCTTGATCTTGAGGCTCAGATCGACGGGCGCGCCGCGCTGCGCCTGGGAGGGCAGCGCCACCGAGGTCACCACGATCTCCGCGTCCGTGCAGGTGCCGTCGTCGGCAGCGGCCGGACCGGCGGGCGGGGCGGCGGGCGGGGCGGTGGTCGGGGCGGTGGTCGTACCCGGGTCGGCCACCGGACCGACTGACCCGCCGGGCGCCGCGGACGCGGCCGGCGGGGACGCGGAGTCCGGACCCGACGCAGGGGGCGAACCGGTCCGCGACGGGGACGTCACCGGCGACGACGGGGTCGACCGCGCCCCCGGTGTGGTCGCCGTGTCACCCGACTGGTTGCAGGAATAGAGCAGGACAATCAGGAAGAGGAGCCCTGCTCCGAGTACGACCGCACGACGCCGCCAGTACACGGCGGAGGGCAGAGGACCGACCGTCAGACGCATGATGCCCCCACCGTAGTCGCGCCCCGCACGGGGACCCGGCGCGACGCGCCGTACTCCGTGCGGGTCAGGACCGCCGCTCCACTCACGACAGACGGCAGCCCGGGTTCACAGGTAGACCTTGCGCTGGTAGACGGCGTGCGCGCCGGCGACCTGGTCGAGGAAGAGCAACCCGGCGCAGTGATCGATCTCGTGTTGCAGCGCGCGGGCCTCGAAGCCGTCGGTGACCAACCGGACGGACTTCCCGGTGCCGGGCAGCACGCCCTCGACGACCAGCCGACTGGCCCGCTTCACGTCACCGGTGAGGTCGGGCACCGACATGCAGCCCTCCCGGCCGGCCTTCCACCGGCTCGCCTCCACCACCCGGGCGTTGCAGAGCACGAAGACGCCGTGCACGGTGACCGCCTTGGGGTGGCCGGTCACGTCCACCGCGAAGACCTGCGCGCCCACCCCCACCTGCGGGGCGGCGAGACCCACGCAGCCGGGCGCGACCTTCATCGTCGCGACCAGGTCGGCGGCGAGCCGGACCACCTCCTCGGCGGTCGGGTCGACCTCCGGGCCGGGCCGGCTGAGCACCGGGTCGGGGGCGCAGACCACCGGGCGCACCTCCCCCGCCAGGCCCAGGCTCTCCGGGGTCCAGTCGCCGAGGCCGGCGTACTCCTCGCTCACAGCATGTCCGGCTCGGTCGGCCGCAGCGACACCCCGACCCCCAGCTCGGCGGCGGCCCGGGCGAGCCGCCCGGCCACCTCGTCGGCGCTGCCCGGGCGGAGGTCCACCTCGGCGACCACCACGTAGAGCGAGCCGGTCAGCCGGGTGCTCAGGTCCGTCACGTTGCCGCCCGCGTCGGCGAGCGCCCGGGTCATCGCCGCCACGATCCCCATCCGGTCCGCGCCGTGCACCGCCATCACGTACGGCTCACCCCCGGGCGCCGCCTCCCCGTCCGGGGTGACCGCGCGTACGGTGGCCAGCAGCTGGCCGTCGGCGGCGAGTGGGGCCAGCGCGGCCTCGACCTCGGCGGCGGCCGGGCCGACGCAGATCAGGGTCATCGCGAAGTGACCCCGCAGCCGGGTCATGGTGGAGTCGGTGAGGTTCGCGCCGAGCCGGGCGAGCACCTCGGCGACGTCGGCCACGATGCCGGGCCGGTCCCGGCCGATGACGGTGATCGCGAGCTCGTTCATCCGGGCATTCTCCCCTTTCCGGGTCGAGCCGCCGCGCCGCCCCGCCCGGACCGCCCATCCTGCGGGAAGGCGGCGCGTGACATCATCGGCGACGCGATGACTGAACCCACCTTCGCCACCCGGGTCAGCCGGTGGTACGAGCAGAACGCCCGTGACCTGCCGTGGCGCGAGCCCGGCGTCGGGGCGTGGGCCATCCTGGTCAGCGAGGTCATGCTCCAGCAGACCCCGGTGGTCCGGGTGCTGCCCGCCTGGCAGGCCTGGCTGGCCCGCTGGCCCGACCCGGCCGCGCTGGCCGCCGACCCGCCGGCCGAGGCGATCCGGATGTGGGGCCGGCTCGGCTACCCCCGCCGGGCGGTCCGGCTGCGCGACTGCGCGGTGGCGATCGTGGAGCGGCACGGCGGGGCGGTGCCGGACCAGCTCGACCAGCTGCTGGCGCTGCCCGGCGTCGGGACGTACACCGCGCGGGCGGTCGCCGCGTTCGCGTTCGGGCAGCGGCATCCGGTGGTCGACACCAACGTCCGGCGGGTGGTCTCCCGGGCGATCGCCGGTGAACCGGACGCCGGACCGGCGACCCGCCCCTCCGACCTGGTCGCCTGCGAGGAACTGCTCCCCGTCGAGCCGGCCGCCGCCGCGCTGGCCAGCGCCGCCTTCATGGAGCTCGGCGCGGTGATCTGCACGGCCCGTTCGCCGCGCTGCGCGGTCTGCCCGGTGGAGTCGGTCTGCGCCTGGCGGGCCTCCGGCCAGGACGCCCCGGCCGGCCCCACCCGCCGTCCCCAGCGGTACGCCGGCACCGACCGGCAGGTCCGGGGACTGCTGCTCGGGGTGCTCCGGGAGGCCACCGGGCCGGTCCCGCACCAGCGGCTGGACCAGGTCTGGCACGACGACGTGCAGCGGGCCCGGGCGCTCGCCGGGCTGGTGAAGGACGGCCTGGTCGAGCCGGTGGGCGAGGAGTCGTTCCGCCTTCTCGGCGACGGCCCGCCCACCCCTCTCCCGCTCCGCTGACCCGCCACCGCCAGAGTTACGAAAGGCGACGGCCCCGGCTGGCTTTCGCCGACCGGGGCCGTCGCCCTCGTGCTGTCGTCCTTACTCGTCCGCGCCCGCGGTGGCCGCGCCACCGAGGTCGGCCGGAACGGCGTCCGGCACCTCGGCCGGGCGGTCCGAACCGCGGAAGACCAGCTTGGACTTGTCGATGTCCTCCGGGTCACCCTCGCAGTCCACCACCACGATCTGACCCGGGGTCAGCTCGTTGAAGAGGATCCGCTCGGAGAGGTTGTCCTCGATGTCGCGCTGGATCGTGCGACGCAGCGGACGCGCGCCCAGCACCGGGTCGAAGCCCTTCTTGGACAGGTACTTCTTGGCGTTGTCGGTCAGCTCCAGACCCATGTCCTTGTTGCGGAGCTGGGTCTCGATCCGCTGGATCATGATGTCCACGATCGAGAGGATCTCGGACTGACGCAGCTGGTGGAAGACGATGGTGTCGTCGATCCGGTTGAGGAACTCAGGCCGGAAGTGCTGCTTGAGCTCGTCGTTGACCTTCTGCTTCATCCGGTCGTAGTTCGACTCGGAGTCCTCCGAGGCCTGGAAGCCCAGCGACACCGCCTTGGCCACGTCCCGGGTACCGAGGTTGGTGGTCAGGATGATGACCGTGTTCTTGAAGTCCACGATCCGGCCCTGACCGTCGGTGAGCCGACCGTCCTCCAGGATCTGGAGCAGCGTGTTGAACACGTCCGGGTGGGCCTTCTCGATCTCGTCGAAGAGGACCACCGAGAACGGCCGACGCCGCACCTTCTCGGTCAGCTGCCCGCCCTCGTCGTAGCCGACGTAGCCGGGAGGGGCACCCACCAGCCGGGAGACCGTGTAGCGGTCGTGGAACTCGGACATGTCCAGCTGGATGAGGGCGTCCTCGCTGCCGAAGAGGAACTCGGCCAGCGCCTTGGAGAGCTCGGTCTTACCGACACCGGACGGGCCGGCGAAGATGAACGAGCCCGACGGGCGCTTGGGGTCCTTCAGGCCGGCCCGGGTACGCCGGATCGCCTTCGAGACCGCCTTGACCGCGTCCTCCTGGCCGATGACGCGCTTGTGCAGCTCGTCCTCCATGCGCAGCAGGCGCGAGGTCTCCTCCTCGGTCAGCTTGTAGACCGGGATGCCGGTCCAGTTGCCGAGCACCTCGGCGATCTGCTCGTCGTCCACCTCGCTGACGACGTCCAGGTCACCGGCCTTCCACTCCTTCTCCCGCTGCGCCTTCTGGCCGAGGAGCTGCTTCTCCTTGTCGCGCAGCTGGGCGGCGCGCTCGAAGTCCTGCGCGTCGATCGCGGACTCCTTGTCGCGACGCACCTGGGCGATGCGCTCGTCGAAGTCGCGCAGGTCTGGCGGCGCGGTCATCCGGCGGATCCGCATCCGCGCGCCGGCCTCGTCGATCAGGTCGATCGCCTTGTCCGGCAGGAAGCGGTCGGAGATGTAACGGTCGGCCAGAGTGGCGGCGGCCACGAGAGCGGCGTCGGTGATGCTCACCCGGTGGTGCGCCTCGTAGCGGTCCCGCAGGCCCTTGAGGATCTCGATGGTGTGGGCCAGGGACGGCTCACCCACCTGGATCGGCTGGAAACGACGCTCGAGAGCGGCGTCCTTCTCCAGGTGCTTGCGGTACTCATCCAGCGTGGTGGCGCCGATGGTCTGCAGCTCGCCACGGGCCAGCATCGGCTTGAGGATGCTCGCCGCGTCGATCGCGCCCTCGGCGGCACCCGCACCCACCAGGGTGTGGATCTCGTCGATGAAGAGGATGATGTCGCCGCGGGTGCGGATCTCCTTGAGCACCTTCTTGAGGCGCTCCTCGAAGTCACCGCGGTAGCGGGAACCGGCGACCAGGGCACCGAGGTCGAGGGTGTAGAGCTGCTTGTCCTTCAGCGTCTCGGGCACCTCGCCCTTGATGATCTTCTGGGACAGCCCCTCCACCACGGCGGTCTTGCCGACGCCGGGCTCACCGATCAGGACCGGGTTGTTCTTGGTACGGCGGGAGAGCACCTGCATGACCCGCTCGATTTCCTTCTCGCGCCCGATCACCGGGTCGAGCTTGCCCTCGCGGGCGGCCTGGGTCAGGTTGCGGCCGAACTGGTCCAGCACCAGGCTGGTCGACGGCGCGGCCTCACCCGGGGTGGCACCGGCCGCGGCCGGCTCCTTGCCCTGGTAGCCGGAGAGCAGCTGGATCACCTGCTGGCGGACCCGGTTGAGGTCGGCGCCGAGCTTGACCAGCACCTGGGCGGCGACGCCCTCGCCCTCGCGAATCAGGCCGAGCAGGATGTGCTCGGTGCCGATGTAGTTGTGGCCGAGCTGCAGCGCCTCGCGCAGCGACAGCTCCAGCACCTTCTTGGCCCGCGGCGTGAACGGGATGTGCCCGCTCGGCGCCTGCTGACCCTGGCCGATGATCTCCTCGACCTGCTGACGGACGCCCTCGAGGGAGATGCCGAGGCTCTCCAGGGCCTTAGCCGCGACGCCTTCACCCTCGTGGATGAGGCCCAGCAGGATGTGCTCCGTACCGATGTAGTTGTGGTTGAGCATCCGGGCCTCTTCTTGGGCCAGGACGACAACCCGTCGCGCTCGGTCGGTGAACCGCTCGAACATGCCCTCGTGCTCCTCACGTGCCGTGCGCCTTGATAGCCAAGATCTTGGCGGGGCCGGTGCGCGGACGTCCGGGACGGGCGTCCGTGCCTCCTTACTCTATCGCCGCTGACCGACTCCGCTGAGGTCGTGTCTCCCCGCGCTGAGCCGTTCTGACGTCGTTTTGAACAACCATCCGCGCTCAGGAGGTGTTCCGGGACCCTCAGCTGTACGCGCAGAGCGAAATTCGCCAGGGGGGTCCGCAGCGCCTTCCGGTGCCGCGGTGGCCTCATCCACAGGCTGTGGACAACTTCTCCACTGGTTGTGGACAACGTCGGTCGGGCTGAGAACCTTCCCGGCCCCGACGGCGGCGCCGACACCCGCGCCGGACCGCCCCCGGACACGGCGACGCCGGCCCGGAGCCACGCTCCGGTCCGGCGTCGTGTCGCCTCGGCCCTCGGTCAGTGACCGGCCTTCGAGTGGTACTCCTCGACGATCTCCTGGGGGATGCGACCCCGGTCGGAGATGTCCCGGCCGGCCTTCTTAGCCCAGGCCCGAATGGCCTTGTTCTGCTCGCGATCGGCAGTGGCGCCGCCCCGGCCCCGAGCGGCCCGGCCACCGACGACCACGCCGCCCCGGCCGACCCGGGTGCCCGCCGCCACGTACTGGGCGAATACGTCGCGCAATTTCTCGGCGTTCTTGGCCGACAGGTCGATCTCGTACTGAACGCCGTCCAGGGCGAACTTGACGGTCTCGTCCGCGTCCCCGCCGTCCAGGTCATCGACCAGCTTGTGAATGATCTGCTTGGCCACGTCCCACATTCCTTTCGAGCAGGGTGCTCCTGCAATAGGAGCACGATAACCCGCCCGATGCTTGTCGCGTCAACGGGATGCGGTAACGAGCCGGAGAAGAAGTCGTCCGGTCACTCGGGGCGAACCAAGGGGAACAGGATCGTTTCCCGAATTCCCAGGCCGGTGAGCGCCATCAGAAGACGGTCGATTCCCATTCCCATACCCCCGGCCGGCGGCATTCCGTACTCCATCGCCCGGAGGAAGTCCTCGTCCAGCCGCATCGCCTCGTCGTCGCCGCGGGCGGCCAGCTGCGCCTGGGCGACCAGCCGCTCCCGCTGCACCACCGGGTCCACCAGCTCCGAGTACGCGGTGCCCAGCTCGAAGCCGAGCACGTAGAGGTCCCACTTCTCGGCCAGCCCCGGCTCGCTGCGGTGGGCCCGGGTCAGCGGGCTGGTCTCCTCCGGGTAGTCCCGCACGAAGGTGGGCGCCTGCAGGCCCGGGACGACCAACTCCTCGAAGAGCTCCTCGGCCAGCTTGCCCGCGCCCCACTTCGGGTCGACGGAGAGCCCGACCTTGTCGGCGTACTCGACCAGGCGGGACCGCTCGGTGCGGACCGTGACCTCCTCGCCGAGGGCCTCCGAAAGCACCCCGAACAGGGTCACCGAGCGCCACTCGCCGCCCAGGTCGAACTCCCGCCCGTCGGCGTGCGTCACAGTCGTCGAACCGCTCACCGCGACCGCCGCCCGCTGCACCAGATTGCGGGTCAACTCGGCCATGGTGTCGTAGTCGCCGTACGCCTGGTAGGTCTCGAGCATCGCGAACTCCGGCGAGTGCGACGAGTCGATGCCCTCATTGCGGAAGTTGCGGTTGATCTCGAAGACCCGCTCGACGCCGCCGACCACGGCGCGCTTCAGAAACAGTTCCGGCGCGATTCGCAGATACAGATCAGTGCTGAGCGCATTGCTGTGGGTCACGAATGGGCGGGCCGCCGCGCCGCCGTGCAGCAACTGGAGCATCGGCGTCTCGACCTCGATGAATCCCCCATCGTGCAACGAGTCACGCAGACTGCGCACCGCGGCCGCCCGGGTACGGACCATCTGCCGCGCCTGCGGGCGGACGATGAGGTCCACGTACCGCTGGCGGACCCGGGCCTCCTCGCTGAGCGGCTTGTGCGCCACCGGCAGCGGGCGAAGCGCCTTGGCGGTGACCGCCCACTCGTCGGCCAGCACCGACAGCTCGCCCCGGCGGCTGGTGATCACCTCACCGGTCACCCCGACGTGGTCGCCGAGGTCGACCAGGCGCTTCCAGTCCTCCAGCCGCTCCGCGCCGACCCGGTCCAGGGAGAGCATCGCCTGCAACTCGGTGCCGTCGCCGTCGCGCAGGGTCGCGAAGCAGAGCTTGCCGGTGTTCCGTACGAAGATCACCCGGCCGGTGACCGAGACCTTGTCCCCGGTGGCGGTGTCGGTGGGCAGCTCGGCGTACTTCTCGCGGACCTCCGCCAGGGCGCTGGTGCGGGGAAAACCGACCGGGTACGGCGCGACGCCCTCGGCGAGCATCCGGTCCCGCTTCTCCCGGCGGACCTTCATCTGCTCCGGAAGGTCGTCGGCGGGGTCGACTGGCACGGCGTTCTGCTCGCTCACGGCACGCTTCCTCAGACAGGAGATTATCGGCGGGGTCAGGCCCCGAGCGTACTCAAGCCCCCAGGTGGCCGTAACGGGATAACCTGCCCGCCATGACGGACCCCACTCACGCCCTCTCGTTCGGGGCGGCGGCAAGGGAGTACGACCGGTTCCGCCCCCGCTATCCCCGCGAGGCGGTCGCCTGGGCCCTGGCGGACGTCGGCGCCCCGGCCCGGGTGGTCGACCTCGGCGCCGGCACGGGCATCCTCACCCGGCAGATCCTCGACCTCGGCCACCAGGTGCTGCCGGTGGAGCCCGACCCGGGGATGCGGGCCCGGCTGGAGGCGGTCACCCCCGGCGTCACGGCGCTCGCGGGCACGGCCGAGGCGGTGCCGCTGCCCGACGGGGCGGTGGACGCGGTGCTGGTGGGGCAGGCGTACCACTGGTTCGACAAGGAGCGGGCGCACGCCGAGATCGCCCGGGTGATCCGGACGGGCGGGACGTTCGCCCCCATCTGGAACAGCCGGGACGACAGCGTCGAATGGGTGCTGGAGCTGGGCCGGATCGCCGGCATGCGGAACGACTCCGGCGACCTGGTCGAGAAGGTCACCGACTTCGGCCCGGCCTTCGGACCGGTGGAGCTGGCCCGGTACACGCACCGGGCCACGGGCACCCCCGACGAGGTGATCGGCATGCTGCACACCCGCTCGTCCTGGCTGACCGCGCCCGCGCAGGAACGGCAGCGGGTCGACCGGGAGCTGCGCGAACTCTTCGCCACCCACCCGGACCTGGCCGGGCGGGAGACCGTCGAGCTGCCGTACCAGACGCTGGTCTTCCGGGCCCGGCGGCGCTGAGCCCGGCGCGACGGCCGACCTCGGCGGTGGCCGGGGTCAGGTGTTGCGCTCGTAGACCATCCGCAGGCCGATCAGGGTGATCATCGGCTCGTGGTGGGTGATGGTCCGGCACTCCCCGATCACCACCGAGGCGAGGCCGCCGGTGGCGATCACCGCCTTCACCTCACCCAGCTCCTCGATCATCCGCTCGACGATCCGGTCCACCTGGCCGGCGAAGCCGAAGTAGAGGCCGGACTGGAGGCACTCCACGGTGTTCTTGCCGATCACCGAGCGGGGCTTGGTCGCCTCCACCTTCCGCAGCTGCGCGGCCCGGGCGGCGAGCGCGTCGAAGGAGATCTCGATGCCCGGGGCGAACGCCCCGCCGAGGAACTCGCCCCGACCGCTGATCACGTCGAAGTTGGTGGTGGTGCCGAAGTCCACCACGATCGACGGACCGCCGTAGAGGGTGTACGCCGCCAGGGTGTTCACCACCCGGTCGGAGCCGACCTCCTTCGGGTTGTCGATGGCCAGCTGCACGCCGGTGCGTACCCCCGGCTCGACGATCACGTGGGGCAGGTCCGCGTAGTACCGGGCCAGCATGGCGCGCAGCGAGCGCAGCGCGGCCGGCACGGTCGAGCAGGCGGCCACCCCGGTGATCTCCACGGCGTCACCGGCCAGCAGCCCGCGGAACATCAGGCCCAGCTCGTCCGCGGTGGACCGGGCGTCGGTCTTGATCCGCCAGGAGTGCACCAGCTTGTCGCCGTCGAAGGTCGCCAGCACGGTGTTGGTGTTTCCGATGTCGATGCAGAGCAGCACGCACGCAGCCTAGACAACCCGCGGACGGGCGGGCGCGCAGCGGCGGGCTAACCGTACTCTGGAGGCATCGCGACATGAACATGGTTCTATCCGTGGGCGGCCGGACGGGGAGCGGACATGTCGAGGATGTGGTGGGCCCGGGGGTGTAACGCACTGCGTCGGCGCCAACGGCACCTGCTCGTGCTCATGGCGCTGGCCGGCGGCGCGCTCTGGATGGTCGTCGGGGCCTGGCGGTCCGACCAGCGGGACGGGCAGACCTTCCGCGGCGACCTCTACCTGAACATCGGCACGGCACTGATCATGACCCTGCTGACCTACCTCGTGCTCAACCCGCTCTTCCGGGAGCTTCAGACCGCGACCATCATCGAGCACCCCCGGCTGGACCGGGACGCGCTGATCCAGCGGATCGCGCAGTCCCGGGAGACCGTCGCGATCCTGGAGACCTTCACCAGCATGCTGGAGGGGCCCTACACGTCGCGCTTCCTGTCCGCGTTGCGGTTCGCGCTCAACAACGGCGCGATGGTCAAGGTGCTGCTGCTCGACCCGGACTCACCCGCCGTCCGGCTCCGCGCCGAGGAGCTGCGCCGCGCGGACGCCGCCATCGCGATCATGAACAACCTGTACCACTTCGGGCAGCTTCAGCAACAGCTCGCCCCGGCCGCCCGGTCCCGGCTCCAGGTACGGACGTACGCGACCGCGCCCTCGGTCCAGATGTACCGCTGGGATCACAAGGCGTTCATCTCCTTCTTCCCGGTGCACGGCAAGACCTTCGACGCCCAGCAGCTGGAGGCGTTCGTCTCCACCCCGCTCGGTGAGTTCGTCGACGACCGGTTCACCGAGCTGTGGGAGACCGCACCGGTCCGCGACCTCGACGCCTGCCTGCATCTGAGCGTCTGCCTCCGGCGCGGCGGCACCGAGCTGGAATCGTGCGAGGCACGCTACGTCCGGGTCGACGGCACCTGGTACATCGCCGGCGCGGACCTCGTACGCAACGTGGCCCGGCACGGGCTGGCCGGGCTGAGCGTGGTGCTGGACCGGCCGGAGGCCGCCGGCCAGGCGTTCGCCCTCGGCGAGGCGGACGAGCTGGAGCCCGAGGTCTACCAACGCGCGCTCCAGCTCTTCCGCGCGAAGTACGGCCTGGACGGCCGGGACGACACCGAGAACCAGGTCATCTTCAACCTCGTCGTCGCCACGCTCACCCGGCAGCTGACCTGACCGTCACACCTCCCGGAGGTCCAGCGCGATGTCCAGGATGGGCGAGGAGTGGGTCAGCGCGCCCACCGAGATGAAGTCCACGCCGGTCGCGCCGTACTCGGCGGCCACCGGCAGGGTCAGCCCCCCGGTCGCCTCCAGCTCGGCCCGGTCGCCCACCGCCGCGACCACCTCGCGCAGCAGCGCCGGCGTCATGTTGTCCAGCAGCAGGAAGTCCGCCCCCGCCTCGACGGCCTCCACCGCCTCGGCGAGCGTGTCCACCTCCACCTGCACCGGGACGTCCGGGAAGGCCTCCCGCACCCGCCGGTAGGCCGGCGCGATCCCGCCGGCGGCCAGCTTGTGGTTGTCCTTGATCATGGCGACGTCGTGCAGGCCCATCCGCTTGTTGGTGCCGCCGCCGGCCCGCACCGCGTACTTCTCCAGCGCCCGCAGGCCCGGCGTGGTCTTCCGGGTGTCCAGCACCATCGTCTTCGTGCCGGCCAACGCGTCCGCCCAGGCCCGGGTGTGGGTGGCCACCCCGGACATCCGGCAGAGCAGGTTCAGCGCGGTGCGCTCGGCGGTGAGCAGCAGCCGGGTCGGGCCGGTCACCGTCGCCAGCACGTCGCCGCGCGCCACCCGCGCGCCGTCGTGGGCCACCACCGACACCTCGACGGTACGGTCCGACCCGGTCACCTCGCCCACCAGCTCGAAGACGGCCGCGGCCACGGCCAGCCCGGCGACCACGCCGTCGGCCCGGGCCACCAGGTCGGCGGTGTCGGTCTGCGCGTCGGGGATGGTGGCGACGCTGGTGACGTCGAGGAAGTCCGGCCCCAGGTCCTCGGTGAGCGCGTCCACGATCACCCGCCGGACCCGTTCCGGGTCCAGGCCGGCCTCCCGCAACGCCCGCTCGGTCCTCGCGCTCACGCCGACTCCTCCCACCGCTGCGTCACCCTGCCCTGCGCCCCGACCGCCTCGACCAGGTGGCCGCACCACCGCTCGTCGGCCGTCGGGAAGTCTTCCCGCCAGTGGCACCCCCGGGTCTCCTGGCGTACGTACGCGGCGGCGACCAGGGTCGACGCCACGGTGATCAGGTTCGTCGCCTCCCAGTCGGCGGTCCGCGGGGTGCCGCGCCCCTGGCCGACCTCGGTCAGGGTGCCCGCCGTCGCGGTGAGCGTCTCCGCCGAACGGAGCACGCCCGCGCCCCGGGTCATCGCCCGTTGCAGCGTCGCCGTGCCCTGCGCCGGCACCACCCAGCCCTCGCCGCCCACCCAGGCCCCGGTCTCCGCCGGCTTCACCTGCTCCGGCAGCCCGGCGGCGACGTCCTCAGCGATCCGGCGGGAGAAGACCAGCCCCTCCAGCAGCGAGTTGCTGGCCAGCCGGTTCGCGCCGTGCACGCCGGTGCAGGCGACCTCGCCGCAGGCGTACAGGCCGGGGATGGAGGTGCGGCCGCGCAGGTCGGTGCGGACGCCGCCGGAGGCGTAGTGGGCGGCCGGGGCCACCGGGATCAGGTCGGTCGCCGGGTCCACCCCGATGGCCAGGCAGGACGCCACGATGGTCGGGAAGCGCCCGGCGAGGAAGTCCCCGCCGAGGTGCCGGGCGTCGAGGAAGACGTGGTCCGCGCCGGTCGCCAGCAGCACCCGGTGGATGCCCTTGGCGACCACGTCCCGGGGGGCCAGCTCGGCCAGCTCGTGCTGCCCCACCATGAACCGTTTGCCGTCGCCGTCGACCAGGTGGGCGCCCTCGCCGCGCAGCGCCTCCGAGACCAGCGGCTGCTGGGCCAGTCCGGCGCCCGGCACCCGGGCGTGTTCGGGCACGATCAGCGCGGTCGGGTGGAACTGGACGAACTCGACGTCGGTGACGGCCGCGCCGGCCCGCAGCGCCAGCGCCACCCCGTCGCCGGTGGAGACCGCCGGGTTGGTGGTGGCCGCGAAGATCTGGCCCATCCCGCCGGTGGCCAGCACCACCGCCCGGGCCAGCAGCGCGCCGACGCCGTCCTCGCTGCCCTCGCCGAGCACGTGCAGGGTGATGCCGCAGGCGGGGCCGAGCCCGTCCGGGCCGTCGCCGGGGGCGCGCAGCAGGTCCAGCACCAGGGCGTGCTCGACCAGCCGGATCCACGGGTCGCGGCGGACCGCGGCGTGCAGCGCCCGCTGCACCTCGGCGCCGGTCGCGTCCCCGCCGGCGTGCACGATCCGGTCGGCCCGGTGGCCGCCCTCGCGGGTGAGCATCAGCGAGCCGTCCGGATGGCGGTCGAACTCGGCGCCGATCCGCATCAGCTCCCGCAGCCGGGGCGGCCCCTCCTCGACCAGCACCCGTACCGCCGCCGGGTCGCAGAGGCCGACCCCGGCGACCTCGGTGTCGTACGCGTGCGCGGCCGGGGTGTCCGCCGGGTCGAGCACCGCGGCGATCCCGCCCTGCGCCCAGCGGGTGGAGCCGTCGTCGATGTTGACCTTCGTGACGACGGTGACGTGCAGGCCCGCCTCGCGCAGGTGCAGCGCGGCGGTGAGCCCGGCCACCCCGGAACCGACCACGATCACGTCGGTGGTCTCCACCCAGCCGGGCGCGGGGGCGGCCAACAGCCTGGGCAGGGCCGGCAGGTCGACGGTCCGAAGTTCCATGGACACAGTCAACCCGAACGGCCCTCACCCCGGGCGGCGGGGGCGGGACGAGTGGTTTGGACTACGGCGTCCGCTACCTCGTCCGTACCGGCAGGCCGGCCGGGCCGGCGCCCTTCAGCGAGGCGGTCACCGTGCGGTTGCTGAGCCACAGGTAGCAGCGGACGCCCCGGTCGCCGACCCGCCAGCGCCCGGCCCCGGGCGGGCGGACCACCACGTCGCCACGGAAGCGCAGCTCTGCGTCGTCCGGCACACCGACGTACCGGCTGATCGCACCGCGGCAGCCGGCGTAGACCGGCAGCCAGTCGACGTCCCGGATGGGAAAGGGACGATCCGGTGCCTTCCACACCCCGACGAACTCGGCGTCGTGGGCGGTGCCGCAGCCGACCGGGGTCAGCCTGCGCACCCCCAGGGTGCTTCCGGCCCGGGACTGCTGGCAGCCCAGCCGCAGCGCCGAGGCGCCCCGCAGCGCGTCGCGGAGGCTGCCCGTCCGGGTCACCACCGTGGCCGCCGCCTCGACCGTGGTGAGCTCGCTGACGTCGCAGCGGTACCAGCGGGAACCGGCCGCCCAGCCGGGGGCGGTGGGCAGCGCCACGGCCAGCCGCAGCCGGCCGGCCCGCCAGTCGTCGCCGACGTACCCGCTGGCGCGCGCGTCGCACTCGGCGAAGGCGCCGCGCAGCTCCGCGGAACCGGTGGCCGGACGGGTCGGGCGGTCGCCCGGGAAGGCGCCCACGTGCACGGTCTCCACCCGGTGCGGCACCGCGCAGTCGACCGGGGCGTACCCGGCCAGCGGGACCTCGTCGGCGAAGTCGGCGACCTGGCAGACGCCGGCCGCCGGAGTGAACGCGGCCGCCGTGGGCAGCGCCGCCCAGTCGTCGGTGAGATTCCCGTCCAGCCCGGCCGCGTTCCCGCAGCCGGCCAGCAGCGCCGCCGCCAGCAACGCGGCGACCACGATCGTCATCGCACGGCGCATCGCGGCCTCCCCCGCCGACGACCGTCAATCCGACGGTTCGACCAGGGTAACCAAAAATGACCTTCCGGTGACAGACCGGATGTCCGGCTCAGCCGAGGACGGCCAACGGGCTGGAGACGGGATCGCCGGCGGTGCCGGGGGCCACGGCGGCCGGGTCGGCGCCCAGCTCGACCACCCGGTTGTCGGCGTCGACGTGCACCACCCGGGGCTGGTACGACCGCGCCTCGGCGTTGTCCATCTGCCCGTACGAGATGAGGATGACCAGGTCCCCGGGGTGCACCAGGTGCGCCGCTGCGCCGTTGATGCCGATCACGCCGCTGCCCCGCTCGCCCGGGATCACGTACGTCTCCAGCCGGGCACCGTTCGTCACGTCCACGATCGCCACCTGCTCACCGGGGAGCAGGTCGGCGGCGTCGAGCAGATCCTGGTCCACGGTCACCGAACCGACGTAGTGCAGGTCGGCCTGGGTCACCGTGGCCCGGTGGATCTTCGACTTCAGCATGGTCCGGAACATCAAGGGTGCCTTTCAGCAGGGTGTGGTGGTGGGTGTTCAGGAACGGGGGGCGAGCCGGATCGCCAGGTTGTCGATCAGCCGGGTGCCGCCCACCCAGGCCGCCACCAACAGCCGGGCCGGGCCGGCCACCGGGCCGGGTTCCAGGTCCGGGTCGGTGAGCACCAGGTAGTCGAGCCGGGCGTCCGCGCCGGACGCGCCGAACGCCCGGTGCGCCTCGGCCAGCACCCCGCCCGCGTCGTGCCCCGCCTCGGCCGCGGCGACGCCGGCCCGCAGCGCCGCCGACAGGCTCAGCGCGGTGCGCCGCTCCTCCGGGGAGAGGTACCGGTTGCGGCTGGACAGCGCCAGCCCGTCCGGCTCCCGGACCGTCGGCACGCCGACCACCTCGACCGGTACGTCCAGGTCCCGCGCCATCCGCCGGACCAGGGTGAGCTGCTGGTAGTCCTTCTCACCGAAGAAGGCCAGGTCGGGGCGGGTGAGCTGGAGCAGCTTCAGGACCACGGTCAGCACCCCGTGGAAGAAGCCCGGCCGGCTCTGCCCCTCCAGGTCCTCGCCGAGCGGGCCCGGGTTCACCCGGATCCGGGGCTGCCCGTCCGGGTACATGTCGGCCACCGACGGGGCGAACACCACGTCCGCGCCGGCCCGGCGGCAGATCTCCAGGTCCGCGTCGAGGGTGCGCGGGTACCGGTCGAAGTCCTCGTTCGGGCCGAACTGCAACGGGTTCACGAAGATCGTCACGATCACGTGGTCGGCCCGCTCCCGGGCCGCCCGCAGCAGCGTCTCGTGGCCCGAGTGCAGCGCACCCATGGTCATCACCACGCCGACCGTGCCGGTCAGCCCGTCCCGGGCCTTCGCCAGCTCCGCCCGCGTGTGCACCAACTCCGTCATGGGGCCACCTCGGATCGCGACTGCGGGGCTCGCAAGATCGGCTCACTCCTCGCGCTCACAGACACCTCCCGATGGATTCCCGCCAGCACGTCGAGCAGCGATTCCGCGTCCACCGGCCGCAGCCGGCCCGCCGCGATCGCCCGATCGGCGCTCCGTCGGGCCAACGCCAGGTAGGGGGCCACGGATTCCGGGGCGGTCTCCGCCAGCCGGTCCAGGTGCCGCCGTACGGTGCCCGCGTCACCCCGGGACACCGGGCCGGTCAGCGCGTCGTCGCCGAGGCGCAGCGCGTTCTCCAGCGCGGCGCGCAGCAGCGGGGCCAGCACCTTCTCCGGGTTCGCCACCCCGGCGTCGCGCAGCCGGTCGGCCGCCTCGTTGACCAGGGTGACCAGGTGGTTGGCGCCGTGCGCCAGCGCCGCGTGGTAGAGCGGCCGGTCCGCCTCGCCCACCCACTCGGGCACCCCGCCCAGGTCGGCCACGAGCCGGGCGGCCAGTGGACGCAGCTCCGCCGGGGCGGTCACCCCGTACGAGATGCCGGTGAGGCGGGTGAGGTCGTCCGGGGTACCGGTGAAGGTCATCGCGGGGTGCAGCGCCAGCGGCCGGGCGCCCACCGCGGCGGCCGGATCGAGGACGGCCAGGCCGTGCGCGCCGGAGGTGTGCGCCACCACCTGACCGGGGCGCAGCGCGCCGGTCTCGGCCAGCCCGGCGACCACGCTCGCGAGGGCGTCGTCCGGCACGGCGATCAGCAGCAGGTCCGTCGCGGCCCGGGCCACCGAGGTGGCGGAGCGGTTGCGGGCGCCGGGCAGCAGCAGGGCGATCCGGGCCTTGGCGGCGCCGGAGACGCCCGAGGCGGCGACCACCCGGTGGCCGGCGGCGACGAGTGCCGCGCCCAGCACGGCGCCGACCCGGCCGGCGCCGATGACGCCGACGGTCAGGGTGCGGGGAAAGGTGAGCGGGGCGCCGGATCCGGCGCCGCCCGACAATACGGCGGCCTCACGCGGGGCGGCCGGACGCGGGCGCAGCGGTGCGCTCATGGCATCGATCCAGTCCTCGAAGGGGGTACCGGTCGACCGCAAGTATGCGCTGGGGTTACAGAGCCCAAACAAGCATGTGTGAAAACCTTCACCACCGGTGGGACCGGGCCGCCCCGGGGTGCGCGGCGGCCCCGCCGGGGGGGTGCCGCCCACCGTAGGGTCGGCACGGTGACGGCCCCGGAACGAGGAATGAAACCGACGCGCTGGCGCGACGCGATGGACCGTGCGCTCTACGGCCCGGACGGCTTCTTCGTCTCGGGGGCGGGACCGGCGGCCCACTTCCGCACCAGCGTGCACGCCTCCCCGGTCTTCGCGGCGGCCCTGCTCCGCCTGGTCGAGCAGGTCGACGCGACCCTCGGCCACCCGCCGGTCTTCCAGGTGGTCGACGTGGGAGCGGGGCGGGGCGAGTTGCTCCGCGCCCTGGCCACCGCGATCTCCCCGGCCACCACGGCCGCCGCCGGCCCTCCGCTCGCCGACCGGGTACGGCTCACCGCCGTCGAGCGGGCCGCCCGCCCCGACGACCTGCCGGCGGAGATCGGGTGGTGCGACGAGATCCCGACGGGGATCGTCGGCCTGCTGACCGCCACCGAATGGCTGGACAACGTCCCGCTCGACCTGGCCGTACCCACCGACGACGGCTGGCGCTACCTGCTGGTCGACCCGACCACCGGCACGGAGTCGGTCGGCGAGCCCGTCGACCCCGCCGACCGGGACTGGCTCGACCACTGGTGGCCCAGCACGGGCGGCGGGATGGCCGGCCGGGCGGAGATCGGGCGGAGCCGGGACGAGGCGTGGGCGGACGCCGTCGGCCGGGTCGAGCGCGGACTGGCCCTGGCCGTGGACTACGGGCAACTGCGCGACGACCGGCCGGTCGACGGGACGTTGACCGGGTACCGGAACGGCCGGCAGGTGCCGCCGGTGCCGGACGGGTCGTGCGACGTCACCGCGCACGTCGCCATGGACTCCGTCGCCTCCGCCGGTGAGCGGGTCGCCCGGTGCGCGTACTCCCTGATGGTGCAGCGGGAGGCGCTGCGGGCGCTCGGGGCCGACGGCGGCCGACCGCCGCTGAGCCTGGCCGGTTCCGACCCGGCCGGGTACGTGCGGGCGCTGGCCGCCGCGTCGGCGGCGGCCGAACTGACCGACCCGGCCGGGCTCGGCGGCCACTGGTGGCTGCTCCAGCCGGTGGGCGTGCACCACCGGTACGGCGGGCCGTCCATGGCACGATGACGGACATGACCACCGACGCCGGCGACCTCCGCGAACTGACCGTCGGCACCGGGGCCGGCGGGGAGCAGCTCGGCACCGACATGGTGCTCAACATCGGACCGCAGCACCCCTCCACGCACGGCGTGCTCCGACTGAAGCTGGTGCTCGACGGCGAACGGGTGATCTCCGCCGAACCGATCGTCGGGTACATGCACCGGGGCGCGGAGAAGCTCTTCGAGGTGCGCGACTACCGGCAGATCATCGTGCTGGCCAACCGGCACGACTGGCTCTCCGCGTTCTCCAACGAACTGGGCGTCGTGCTCGCCGTCGAACGGCTGATGGGCATGGAGGTGCCGGAGCGCGCGGTCTGGCTGCGGATGGCGCTCGCCGAGCTGAACCGGGTCCTCAACCACCTGATGTTCCTCGGCTCGTACCCGCTGGAGATCGGCGCGATCACCCCGGTCTTCTACGCCTTCCGGGAGCGGGAGACCATCCAGGCCGTCATGGAGGAGGTCTCCGGCGGCCGGATCCACTACATGTTCAACCGGGTCGGCGGGCTCAAGGAGGAGGTCCCGGCCGGCTGGACCGGCCGGGCCCGGGCCGCGATCGGCGAGGTGCGCCGGCGGATGCCGGACCTGGACCACCTCATCCGGCGCAACGAGATCTTCCTGGCCCGCACCGTCGGGGTGGGGGTGCTCTCCGCCGCCGACGCCGCCGCGTTCGGCGCGTCCGGGCCGGTCGCCCGGGCCTCCGGCCTCGACCTGGACCTGCGCCGGGACGAGCCCTACCTCGCCTACGACCAGCTGGACGTCCCGGTGGTCACCAGGAGCGCCGGGGACTGCCACGCCCGCTTCGAGGTGCTGCTCGACCAGGTGTACGCCTCGCTCGACCTCGCCGAGCAGTGCCTGGACCGGGTGGACCGGCTCACCGGCCCGATCAACACCCGGCTGCCGAAGGTGCTCAAGGCCCCGGAGGGGCACACCTACGCCTGGACCGAGAACCCGCTCGGCATCAACGGCTACTACCTGGTGTCCCGGGGCGAGAAGACCCCGTGGCGGCTCAAGCTGCGCACCGCCTCGTACGCCAACGTGCAGGCGCTGGCCACCCTGCTCCCCGGCTGTCTGGTGCCGGACCTGATCGCCATCCTCGGCTCGATGTTCTTCGTGGTCGGCGACATCGACAAGTGACCGACCCGGCCGTGGACCCCCGGCCAGGTCAGCGCCAGCTACCGCCGGCGCGCGGGACGTCGTCCCGCGGCGGGTAGCCGTACCGTTCCCCGCCGTCCCACTGCTGGCGAGCGCGCGGCTCCGGCTCCGGCTCCGGGGCCCGCCAGGACCCGGCCGACTCCCGGTCCCGCTGCGCGGGCGCACGCCACGCCTCGACCGGCTGCCGGCCCCACCGCTCCTCGGCCGGCTGCTCCCACCGGTCCCCGGCGGGTTGCTGCTCGCGGGCCGGTCGCCACTCCTCCGGTACGGGCACCCCGCCGACCGGCAGCGCCGGCCGGTCCGCCGGCTCGGCCCGGTCACCCCACTGCCCACCGGGCCGGTCGTGCTCCCGGCGTCCCTCGGTCCGGCGCGGCTCCTCGTGGCGCACCTCGGCCCACCGGTCCGCGTACCGGAAGCCGGCGCCGTCGGCGTGCACCTCCGCCCGCCGCTCCCCCACCCGCAGCTCGCGGGCGTTCCCGTCGTCGCGCACCTCGGCCCAGCGGTCCCCGGCCCGGGCCCCGGACCACTCCCCGGCCTCCTCCGCCGGGTACCCCCGGCCGGCCCAGGACTGGACGGGACGGTCCTCTGCCGCCCCGGGCCAGGAGCGCTCGCCCCGCTGCCCGTCCGACCAGGACCGGTCGTCACGCTCGCCGGCCGACCACTCTTCCCGCTCGTCGCCCGACCGGGTCCGGTCGTCCCGCTCCGGCGCCGCCCAGGACCGGTCGTCGCGCGGCGCGGCCCGGTCCTCCCGCGAGCGACCGCCCCAGGACCGTTCCTCGGCGGTCCCCGGCCAGCTCCGATCGGCCGACTCGGACTGCCCCGGCCAGGCGTTCTCCGGCTCGCCGGCGGGCCAGGCGGCCTCCTCCGGCGCCCACCGGCCGGCGTAGCCGGCGTACGCGTTGCCGACCGCCGGGTCGGCGCCGTCCACCACGGTGTGCCGGGTGGTGACGTGGACCGTCTCGGTGTGCCGCACCACCCCGAGCGGGCGCTGGGCGGAATCCGGGACGGCGGCGGCGCCGCGCGGTTCACGGGTCGACCCGCCGTACACGCCGGGCTGACCGGCGGCGGCACGCTCGGTGCCGTACCGGCGGCCGGCCGGCTCGTCGTCCTCCCGGTCCGGGGCGGCCCAGCCGCGGGCCGCCGGGGCCTCCTCAGCCGACCGACGGCGACCGGCTGACGCCTGGTCGTGCTGCTGCTCCGGCGCCGGTACGCGGGCCCGGCCGGCGCCGGCCCGTTCCTCGGCGGCCGGAGCGCTGATGCCGGCGGCGGCGGCGATACCGGCCGCGGCGGCGTCCAGCCGTCGACGCAGGGCGATGACCTGCTCATCGACCCGCTGGGCATGGTCGAGTGCCTGGTTGCCGCGCTGGGCTGCGGCCACGATCTCGCCGCGCAGCTCGCGGCGCAGCTGCTCCAGCTCGTCCAGCAGCTCGTCGTCGTACGGCCGGCCACCGCCGTCGGCCCGCAGCGCAATGGAGAGACCGATCAGGACCACCGCCGTGATGGCCAGCACCGCGGCGAACCGGAGCGGGCCGTTGCCGTCGGCGACCAGCAGGATCAGCGCGGCTATCGGAGCGAGCGACACACCGATCCAGAACAGGACGGTCAGCAGCGACGAGGTGCGCTTTTCGGGGAGGACCGGGGCCGACATGGCTGTGCAGCCTACCGAGAGTTGCCCTGGCTGGGAACGGTCCCGGTGGCAGTTCCCCGCCCGTTCTCCCGTGCTGGGCCCCGGTCGCGGCCGGAATGGACCGACCGCGACCGGGACCGGGGTTCAGCAGCTGGCGAAGATCAGCCGGCGAGCACGGCGTCGGACGAGAAGACCAGGCCCACGCTGGCGCTCCCCGTCTTCAGGGCGTTCTTGGTCTGCGGGCCACCGGCGTCCAGCGAGCTGAACGAGCCGGCCTTGAAGTCGTAGACCTCGACCAGGCCCTTCTGGCACTTCGGCCGCTGCGGGCACTCCGGCGGCCCGGCCAGCACCGTCGCCTTGCCCGAACACTTGGCGGCCAGGTCGGAGAGGGTCTTCACCTGGTATTTGTCGGCGAAGGCCGTGGTGACCGCGAAGGCGTTCTGGTCCTGCGCGGCGGCCGGGGTGCCGAAGGTGATGCCGACCTTGTCGCCCTCCGACTTCAGGGCGGTCACCGTCTTGTCCAGCTCCGGCGCGGAGACCGGCGTGGCACTCTGCCCGTTGGCCTTGGTGTTCAGGAACTCGGCCATGGTCGCCGCGTACTCCGGGACGACCTGGATCTCACCCTTCTCCAGGGCCGGCTCGTAGAGCTCCCGGTTGCCGATCTGCTGCACCTTGACCTGGTAGCCGGCTGCGGTGAGGGCGATGTTGTAGAGCTCGGCCAGGGTCTGACTCTCGGAGAAGTTGCCGGCGCCGACCACGATCTGGCCGCCCGGCCCCTTGGCGATGCCGGCGGTGATGTTGTTGGCGGAGGCGAACTCCTCGGCGGCCGACTTCGGCGTCTTGCGGTCAACGTCGACGGCCTTGTTGAGCGCGATCAGCTTCGGCGTGTCCAGCGCCGCGGAGACCTTGTCCAGCGCGGCGAGCAGCTGAGGCTTGGCCGCGTCGGCGTTGACCGCCGGGATGATGTTGTCGGTGTTCTGGAGCTTCTTGTCGTCGTCGAGGACGACAAGTTTGTTGCCGGCGACCGGGGCGCAGCCCGCCCCGCTGGCGCCCTGCTCCGGCGCGTCGGTGCCGGACGAGCCGGCGCCCCCGCACCCGGTGAGCAGACCCGCCACGGTGAGGGCGCCCACCGCGCCGACCGCCAGCCGTGTCCGTACGCGCATGATCGCGCCCGCCTTCCGTGTCCCGGCGCGGCCCCGATCGGGCCGGCCGCGTGTCCGACGGACGATCCGGTCGGGCCGCCCGCGTTTCCACCCAACATCTTCCGGGTGGGACCGACAACTCGGCGGGATGTTCGTCACCGGATCGTCACCGGGAGGTTCAACTTCCCGCGATCGCGCCCGCCGCCCGCCGGTCGGCCCGCGCCCGGGTACGCCGCAGCGGGCGCGGCGTGACCAGCCGCTCGACCACCGCGAGCAACCCCTCGACCAGCAGCGCGAGCCCGGCCACCAGCACCCCGCCGGCGATGATCTGCCCACCGCCGGCCGCGATGTCCAGCCCGAACCCGGCCCGGATGATCTGGCCCAGCCCACCGCCGTTGACGAACGACGCGAGCGCGGCGGTGGCCACCACCTGCACCGCGGCCGTCCGGAACCCGGCGGCCAGGTACGGCACCGCCAGCGGCAGCTCCACCCGGCGCAGCACCTGCCAACCGGACAGCCCCATCCCCCGCGCCGCGTCCCGCGCCTCCGGATCGGCCTGCCGCACCCCGGTGTACGCGTTGGCCAGCAGCGGCGGCACGGCGAAGACCGCGAGCGCCACCACCACCGCCGGCCGGCCGAAGCCGAGGAAGGTCAGCGGCAGGATGGTCAGCAGCGCCAGGGTGGGAATGGAGAGCGTCAGGTTGGAGATCAGCACCACCGCGCCGCCGCCCCGGCCGCTGTGACCCAGCCAGAGCCCGATCGGCCAGGCCACCAGGCAGCCCACCAGCACCGCTGCGGCGGACATGCTGAGGTGCTCGCCGAGCCGGTCCAGGACGCCGCCCGGGTTGGTCCAGTTCAGCGGGTCGTTGATCCAGCGCACCGCCTGCTCGACCGGGTTCACGCCCGCCCTCCGTCCGTGACCGTGGCCGGGGCCGTCACCGGGCCCGCCCGCGCAGCCAGGGGGTGAGCAGCCGGCCCAGCCCGGCCAGGATCAGGTCCAGCACCAGGGCGAGCAGGACGCAGAGCAGCGTCCCGGTCATGATCTGGGCCTTGTAGAAGTTGTTCTGGAAGCCGGCGAAGATGAGCTGACCCAGGCCACCCCGGCCGACCACCACCCCGACGGTGACCAGGGCGACCGTGGAGACGGTGGCCAGTCGTACGCCGGTGAGGACGCCGGGCAGCGCCAGGGGTAGGTCGATCCGGAGCAGCCGGGCCCAGCGGCCGTACCCCATCCCCTCGGCGGCGTCGCGCACCTCCGGCGGCACCTGGTTGAGCCCGGCCACCGCGTTGCGCACGATGACCAGCAGCGCGTACAGCACCACCACGGTCAGCACGGTGACCGCCCCGATGCCCAGGTACGGCGCGATGAAGGCGAACAGGGCCAGCGACGGGATCGTGTAGAGCACGCCGGTGAGTGCGAGAATCGGCCCGGCGAGGCGGCGGAACCAGTACGCGGCCACCGCCAGCGGCAGGGCCACCAGGGCGGCGATCAGCACTGCCCGCGCGGTCAGCGAGGCGTGCTCCCGCAGCGCGGCCAGGATCGTGTCAGAGTTGTCCCGCACGTACTGCCAGGAGAACCAGGGGTTACCCGGGTCGGCCCGGTAGCTCAGGTGGAAGGACACACGTGGACGTTACCCCGGGGACCTCCGGTGACGCCGGACAGAGCGCGGCCTCGATCACGTTGGACGGCATTCGCAAGCGCTACCCGGACGGCACCGAGGCGGTGCGGGAGCTGAGCCTGGAGGTCAAGGCCGGCGAGCTGGTGGTGCTGATCGGCCCGTCCGGTTGCGGCAAGTCCACCGTGCTGCGGATGGTCAACCGGCTGATCGAGCCGACCGGCGGACGGATCCTCCTGGGCGACGAGGACATCACCCGGGTCGACCCGGTGAAGCTGCGCCGCCGGATCGGGTACGTCATCCAGAATGTCGGGCTCTTCCCACATCAGACCGTGGCCACCAACGTCGGCACCGTGCCCCGGCTGCTCGGCTGGTCGAAGGAGCGGATCCGGCAGCGCAGCGGCGAGCTGCTGGAACTCGTCGGCCTCGACCCGGCGCAGTTCGGCCGGCGCTACCCGCACGAGCTCTCCGGGGGTCAGCGGCAGCGGGTCGGGGTGGCCCGGGCGCTCGCCGCCGACCCGGTGGTGCTGCTGATGGACGAGCCGTTCTCCGCGGTGGACCCGATCGTCCGGACCCGGTTGCAGGAGGAGTTCCTGCGCCTGCAGGCCGAGGTCCGCAAGACCATCGTGCTGGTCACCCACGACCTGGACGAGGCCGTCCGGCTGGGCGACCGGATCGCGGTGCTCTCCCAGGGCGGCCGGCTGGAGCAGTACGACACCCCGGCGGCCCTGCTCGGCGCGCCCACCTCCCCCTTCGTCCGGGAGTTCGTCGGCGCCGACCGGGGCATCCGCCGGCTGGCGGTCACCCCGGTCACCCGCGAGGTGCTGGCCCCCGGGCCGGGCGACACGGGCCTGCCGGCGGTGCCGCTGGGCGGGTCGGCGTACGACGCGCTGGCCGCGATGCTGACCTCCGGCTCGGACGCGGTCGTGGTCACCGACGACGACCGCCCGGTCGGCACGCTCAGCCGATCCCGGGTGCTCGAACTCGGCCAGACCGGCGCCTGAGCGTGGCCCGGTGGCGGGGCGTCAGGCCCGGCCGCCGAGGCTGGCCAGCCCGATGATCCAGCCGGCGAAGAAGCCGTAGGTGGCCCCCGTCCCGGTGGTCTGGAACGCGGCGAGCATCGACCCGTCGGCGGTCAGCAGCGCCGCCAGCAGCGTGGCGACCCCGGAGGCGAGCGCGTACGCCGCCCAGCCGGAGAGGAACTGGCTGGCCGAGCCCTGCACCCGGGCCACCTGCGAGGTGGGCAGCAGGTAGAGGAAGGCCGCCGCGAAGACCAGCAGCAGGATGGCCCGCAGGTCGGTGGCGAGCACGCCCTGCCCCGGCTCGGCGGAGTCCAGCCGCCAGGCCGGCCAGGCGAGCAGCCGCACGAACCAGCCGCCGGCGGAGTTCGGGTCGGTGTGGTCCGCCCAGGCCACGTACCACGGGCTGCCGCAGACGCCGACCAGGATGAGCGCGGCCAGGGTGCCGGTGCCCGCGGCGGTGCCGTACCCGCTGACGGTCCGGGGGCGGTTGGTGAGGGCCATGCGGCGGGAAGTTCCCGAGCCACCGCGACCGGCAAACCTCCGCCACCCGGCGGCAGGTCCGCTCAGTGCTTCAGCAGGTAGTCGATGAACGCGGCCCGCAGCAGCGGCGCGGACTCCTCGTAGCCGTGGCCGGTCAGCTCCCGCCACAGCGCCGACGCCTCGTCGATGGTCGGGCCGACCGAGTTGGGCGCCCCGTCCAGCGCGGCCGCCTCGTCGGCGTTGGGCAGGTGCCGCAGCACCGACCAGAAGAACCCCACGTCGCGGCGCTCCCGGGCCAGCGTGAAGGCCCGCTCCCGCAGCTCCTCGGTGGGCAGGGCGTCGAGCTCGTCGAAGGTACGGCCGGTGCCGGCGGAAGGAGTCTCGGTCATGCCCGCGAGCCTAACCGGCGAGATCACCTCGGGCCCGCCGGACGCGGCGGCCCGGCTGTGCTCAGCGGTCGCCGGCGTCCCAGCGGTCGGGGGCCTTCTCCCAGCGCGGCGCCGTCCACGGGTCGGACGGGGTGGCGTCCGTCCGGTCGGGCAGCGCGGGCGGCCAGTTGCCGGTCCCGTTGGATCGGGGCAGCGACCAGCCGGAGCTGATCGTGCCGTCGCCCGCCGGGACGAACTCGGCGCGCTCGGCGACCGTGCCCCGGGGCCGGCCGAACGTCTCGACCAGGCGGGTCACCACGAGTCCGACGCCGAGCGCCGCCGCTCCGACGGACCACCGGCTGACCGTCCAGCCGCGCGCCTCCGCCCAGGCCAGGAAGACGACCACGAGGCACACCGCCAGCAGGGTGCCGAAGATGCCGCCCCGCCGGCCGTACGCGCTGGTGCCGGCGAGCATCGCCACCCCGATCGCCAGCACCGTCCAGTCCAGCCCGGCGGCCGGTACGACCGGGCCGGCGTCGTTCGCCGCGACCAGCACGCCGGCCAGCATGGCCAGCACCGTGGAGCCGACCAGTCCGGCCGAGGTCACCATGGCGGCCACCACACCGCGGCGGCGGGCCGGGTCGGCCACCGGCCGGTACCGGCCGACCAGCCGCCGGACCGTCCGGAGCGCACCGAAGATCCCGCCCAGCGCGGCGACCGCGGCGAAGCCGGCGAACAGGTAGAAGGCGGTGCGGTGCGGGTCGTAGTCGCCCTGCACCGGCACCGGGCCGGTGCGCTGCTCGATCCAGACGATCACGCCGGACGCGGCGGCCAGGCTGGCGGCCCAACCGGGCACGTGCAGCACCACCACCGCCCAGGCCAGGGCCAGCCCGCCGAGCGCCGCGGCCACCAGGGCCGGGGTGAGGGCCGCGGTCACGCCCCGGTCGCCCTGCTCGGCGAAGTGCAGCGCGGCGGCCACCGCGACCGGCCCGATCGCCAGGTTCACCGCCGCGGTCCGCAGGCTCAGGCCGGCGGCGAGGGCGAGCAGGCCGAGCGCGACCACGTCGACCAGGAGGCCGCGCAGGCCCGTGCCGCGCAGCGCGTCGGCGTTCTCCCGCCAGAGCAGCACGGCGAAGACGGCCAGCGCGACCAGGAGCACCGCCTCCCAGAGCAGGTGCACGCCGATCCGGTCCCGGCCCGGCTCCCCGTGGGTGGGGTCGTCGAAGACGTTCTCGAGCACGGCCGGGGGGACGCCCGGCGGGGGCTCCACCGACGCGGTGCGGCCCGGTTCGTCGTACGCCATGCCGTGCCTCCCACATGGCCGGCCGTCATCGTCGACGGCCGGCTGATTCCGGTCGCCAGGGACGGTACCTGCGCCGGAGGCCGGGCGTAACCCCCCTGATCAGCGCTGGCCGGGGCGGCCCCGCCGGTCGGTGCCCTCGCGGTCCTCGTCGTCCTCCTGCTCGGGGACCCGGCAGGAGCGTTCCAGCCAGAGCGCGGCGGCGACCAGGGCGAGCGAGGCGAGGACCCCGGCCCCGGCGGCCGGCCGGTCCTCGATCGCGGCGTTGGTCCGCTCGACGAAGAGCCAGCCGGTCAGGCCGGCGTAGAAACCGGTGAAGATGGCGCCGGCCAGCGCCGAGGCCTTGGCCAGCACGACGAAGCGGGCGACCATCAGCGGGTTGACCGGGTCCCGGCCGGGCCTGCGCTCGATCCGGTTCCGGGTGTTGACCGCCGCGTACGCCTCCAGCACGGCGAGCGCGGCGAGGGTGACCACCGGCAGCCAGGGCAGCCGCGGGATGCCGCTGTAGTAGAGGCTGCTGATCAGCAGCCAGGCCAGGGCCGCGGCGGCGAGCGCGGCGACCACCAGGGTGGAGATCCGGGTCGGCCCCATCCGGCCCCGGTCGGGCTCCGGGCCGCGGGGCGGTCGGGACTGCGCCTGCGTCATGCCGGCCGGCTCCAGTGGGTCATGGAGTCGACTCTAACGCCAGATCCGGGCGGGGGCGCAGTTCCAGGGCGTCCCCGGCCAGCGGCTCGGCGTTGAGCAGATCGGTGAGCCAGCCGTATCCGGGGAGCCGGCCGTGCGGCTCGATGTCGATCCACGGCCGCAGCACGAAGGCCCGCAGGTGGGCGCGGGGGTGCGGCAGGGTCAGCTCCGGGTCGTCGCTGAGCACCGGCTGGCCGGCGTCGTCCCAGACCGCGATCACGTCCACGTCGAGGGTGCGCGGTCCGAACCGGCGCTGCGGGTCGCGGGTCCGCGCGGCCGCCGCCTCGGCGGCCCGGGCCCGGTCCAGCCAGTCGCGCGCGCCCGCCGCCGGGTCCGCGACCATCACCGCGGCGTTCAGGTACGCGGGCTGGTCGGTGTCCCCCCACGGTGGAGTCTCGTAGACCCCGGAGACCACCAGCACCGCGTCGTCGAGGATGGCCAGCGCGGTGCGCAGGTGGGCCAGCCGGTCGCCGAGGTTGCTGCCGAGCGACAGCACGGCCCGGGTCACCGGGTACGCCGCATCGTGACGGCCACGTCGGCGAAGGTGTGCGGGATGGGGGCCTCCGGCTTGTGCACGGTGACCGTGGCGGCGGCGACCAGCGGCTCGGCCAGGCAGACCGCGAGCAGCCGCTCGGTAAGCGTCTCGATCAGGTTGACCGGCTCGCCGGTGACCACGGCCACCAGCTTCTCGGCCAGCTCGCCGTAGTGCACGGTGTCGGTCACCTCGTCGGAGCGGGCGGCCGGGGCGAGGTCGAGTTCGAGCACCGCGTCGACGACGAACTCCTGCCCCCGGGCGCGTTCGAAGTCGTAGACGCCGTGCCGGCCGTGGGCGCGCAGGCCGGTCAACTCGATCCGGTCGGTCATCGTGCTTCCTCTCAGTGGCGGGCGGCGGTCGCGGGTCCGGCCCCGCCGGTCCGCCCGGTTCCGGTGCCCGCGGCCCCAGTGCCCGCGGTTGCCGTGGCCGGGGCCGACGGGCGGTCACCGCCGGTGTCGACGGCCAGCCGGGGACGACCGGTGGCCGCCCAGACCGCGAGCGCGTCGGCGGTGCCGCGGACGTCGTGCACGCGTACCCCCCAGGCGCCGGCGGCGACGGCGAGCAGGCTGGTGGCGGCCGTGGCCGCCTCCCGTTCGGCGGTGGGGCGGGGTTCGCCGTCGGGACCGGCGAGCAGCCGGCCGAGGTAGGACTTGCGACTCGCCCCGAACAGCAGCGGGAAGCCGAGGTCGACCAGCTCCGGCAGGCGCGCGCTGAGTTCCCAGTTGTGCGCGGCGGTCTTGGCGAAGCCGAGGCCGGGGTCGACGATGATCCGGTCGGCGGCGATCCCGGCGGCGAGCGCCTCGTCGATCCGCTGCCCGAGTTCGGCCCGGACGTCGGCGACCACGTCGGTGTAGCTGGCCAGCTCGCGCATGCCCCGCGAGTGGCCACGCCAGTGCATCAGCACCCAGGGGCAGCCGGCGTCGCGCACCACCCGGGCCATGTCCGGGTCTGCCAGCCCGCCGGAGACGTCGTTGACCACGTCCGCGCCGGCGTCGAGGGCCGCCGCGGCCACCGAGGCGCGGGTGGTGTCGATGCTGACCGTCACGCCGACCGCGGCCAGCTCGCGGATCACCGGGACCACCCGGGCGGCCTCGGTCCCGGCGTCGACCCGGTTGGCGCCGGGCCGGGTGGATTCGCCGCCCACGTCGACCAGGTGCGCGCCCTCCGCCCGCAGTCGCACTCCGTGTGCGACCGCCGCGTCGAGGTCCGCGTACCGGCCGCCGTCGGAGAAGGAGTCGGGCGTGACGTTCAGGACGCCCATCACCACCGGGGTCTGCGCCCGTACCAGATCGGTCACGACTAGACCGTACCGGTCGTTCCGCGCTGCTCCGGCGGCCCCCGCCGGCGCCCTCCAGCCGGGGGCTGACGTGGGCATTGGAACAGGTGTACGATCGGTCGTCCGGGTCGAATCGGGCCGACTCCTCGCGGGTTGTCGCAAAGGGGGACGGCCCGTACGCTGTGGAATTGCCCAGCATCGAGATGGCGAAGCCTGGAGGGAGGGCCGAAGCGGGAAGAATCCCCCCAAAGCTCACCACTCTCCGTGGTGGGTAACGAACGTAGCGTCGTCAACGCTGCGCAAGTGAGCACATTCCCGCCAGGCTTGCCTACTGCACCGCCGCGGCACCGCCGGCCGCGATATGGGGAGGTTCCAGTGATCGCCTTCGAGCTCATGGAGACGGCGTCGTCCGGCGTCGCGCAGGCGCTGCACACCCTGGCGTCGGCTCCACTCGCCGAGCAGGCCCCGAAGGGCATCGACACCAACGGGGTCGTCACCTTCTTCGCCAGCAAGATCGCGCCCATCCTGCTCGCCGTGCTCGGTGTCATCTTCATCGGCCGCGCGAGCCGCGGCGAGATCTCCAAGGTGCTCACCAGCTCGGCCATCGCGATCGTCGGCCTGGCCTTCATCGCCGGGGCGGCCACACTCTTCTTCGTCGGTGACTACCTGATCGACCTGATCTTCGAATAGGCGCGGGCATCAGATGCGGCTGCGCACCGACGACGACATCTACCGGGCCCGCCTGGTCTACCTCGGGCCGCCCGGCTACACCCTTCCCGTCCACCTGCCGTACGCCCAGTACGGCCTGTTCATGCTGCTCGTACCCCTCTACATGTTCATCCACTGGCTGTTCACGCTCCAGGTCGAACTCTTCCCCGCGTGGGAGATCGCCCTCGCCATCGTGAGCACCTCGTTCATCTTCCGGTACGTCGACCCGGACCGGCCGGCGCGGATGGTCATCCGTACCGCGCTCACCGACTGGCGACGCACCCGGGAACCGGCCACCGAGCTGCGGGACCCCCGCCTGGTCGGCAGCCGGATCAGGATCCGGGAGGAACTGGCATGACCGGGCGTACGTCGAACGGGCGGTCGCAGCAGCACGCGGGTGAGGCGGTCGAATGAGTCGCTCTTCCACGCCGGGCTATCCGGCCGGACGTCACAGCGCCCCGCACGGTAACCGTGCGCGGTCGTTCGACTACCC
This sequence comes from Micromonospora lacuserhaii, assembly GCF_036902735.1. Taxonomy (NCBI): domain Bacteria; kingdom Bacillati; phylum Actinomycetota; class Actinomycetes; order Micromonosporales; family Micromonosporaceae; genus Micromonospora; species Micromonospora lacuserhaii. The sequence continues at coordinate 129,183 of NZ_JBAKHO010000003.1, forward strand.
GGAGGACGAGGCCCGCGACGAGGAGACCTACGACCCGACGCTGCTCGCCAACCCCGGGCACGGTGGGGTCGGGGTGTTCCAGGCGCCCCGCCCGGCCGGCCGTGGCACGCCCCCGGTCGAGCCGGTCTCCGCCGCGCCGATGCTGGTCGGCGACGGTACCGACATCGACTCGCCGTTCCTCGACCTGTTCGGCGGCCCGCACCCGGGCGCCGCGCCGGCCGTGCCGCCACCGGCCGCGCCGCGCCGCGCCATCGGGCGGGAGCAGGCGTCGATCCCGCACCAGCCCGTCGCGCCACCCACCCCCGTCTCCCCCGCGCCCGAGGCCACCGCACCGCCCGCCATCGAGACGAACCGGCTGGCGGCCATCGAGCCGCCCCCGGCCGCCGACCCGCCGACCCGTACCCGGGTGCCCCACCAGCCCGCGGCCCGGTTGCCGGTGACGCGGCCGCCCGCCGAGCCGGAGCCGACCCCGGACCGGGCGGTGGAGGCGCCTCCGCAGCGGTCGCCGCGCCGACCCCGGACCGAGCCCTTCCCGCGCCGGGACACGGCCGGGAACGCCGGGCGGGTGACCCCCGAACGCGACGCCGAACCGGCCGGGCGTGTGGCCCCCCGCCCGCTCCCGGAGCCGGTGGCGGCACCGGCGGAGCCCGGGCCCGCCGACCCGTTCCCGCCGGACATCGCCGAGGCGTACGCCGCCGAGCCCTACGTCCACCCGGAGGCCGAGCCGGTGGCGCCGGCCCCGCCGCCCCGCCGGGTGGTCGCCGAGACGGGCCCCCGCGCGCTGACCGGGACGGGATCGCAGGAACTCGCGGAGCCCGCCTCCCGGGAGCTGGCCGAGCCGCGACAGCGCGCCGCGACCACCCGGAGCGCCGCCAACAAGCCGGTCCGGGTCCGCCCCCCGAAGATCAAGTTCGGCGACCGGGACCCGTCGGTCGACCTGGCCATCACCGAGATCGCCGGGCACCTGACCTTCACCCCCAACACCGTCACCGCCTGGTACTGGCTGCCCGAGGTGCGCTGGGCGTTTCGCCCCGACGCCGAGCGTGAGGCGCTGCTCGCGGCGATCTCCGAGCAGTACGCCGGTCTGGCCGGCTTCCGGCTGCACCTGCGCCGCACCACCCGGCCCTTCCCCGCCGACGAGTGGGCCCGCACCATCGACGCGCACACCGTGTCGCCGCTGCCCGACGTCCCCGGCACGGCCGGCTGGGCCGACCACCTGGTCGCCGCGCAGCGGCACCTGATGGCGGTCAACCACGCCGAGGGGCAGACCTACCTGGGCGTCACCTTCGCCCGCCGCTCGCTCGGCGACTCGCTCACCGAGCGGCTGCTGCGCGCCTTCGGCCGGGGCACCGCCGACGGCGAACGCCGCAAGCTGGGCCGTACCGTCGAGCAGTTCGACGAGGTGCTCGGCGCCTTCGGCATGCGCGGCCGGCGGGTCAGCTCCCAGGAACTGGAGTGGCTGCTCTACCGCTCGGTGGCGCTCTGCATGGCGCCGCCCGGCGCGCTCTCCCCGATCACCAACGGGCGGTGGGAACGCGGCGACCTGCTCGCCCTCACCGAACAGGTCGAGCGCTACCGCACCCCGTACGGCTCGACGGTCAAGCTGGTCAACCGGATGACCGGCGAGGAGCGGCACGTCGCCGTGCTCGCCGTCGGCCGGATGGAACCGCTGGAGATCCCCGAGCGGCACGAGCCCTGGCTGCACTTCCACGAGCGGCTGCCCTGGCCGATGGAGATCTCCACCCGGGTGGACATTCTCGGCTCCGGCGACTCCTTCCGGAACCTCGAACACCGGCTGCGGATGATCCGCTCCCAGCAGCTCGACTACGCCGAGCACGGCATCGACGCCCCGCCCGAGCTGGAACGGCTGGCCAAGCGGGCGTTGGTGATCGGCGACGAGATGACCACCGGCCTGCCGGTGGACTCCGCCCGCGCACACGGCTGGCACCGGATCGCCGTCGGTGGCCGGACCCGCGAGGAGTGCCTGGAACGGGCGCGCCGGCTGATCCAGCTCTACTCGCGCGAGCTGCGCATCTCGCTCCAGCACCCGAAGAACCAGGACTGGCTGGCCCGCGAGTTCATCCCCGGTGAGCCGATCGCCAACACCGGCTACGTCCGGCGGATGCCGGTCAACCTGCTCGCCGCCGCGCTGCCGCAGGCCGCCTCCACCGTCGGCGACCGGCGCGGCGACCTGATCGGCCGTACCGCCGGGACCTGCCGCCGGCCGGTCTTCCTCGACCTGCACTTCCCGATGGAGGTCCGGGAGCGCTCCGGCCTCGCGGTCTTCGTCGCCGAGCCGGGCGGTGGCAAGTCCACCCTGCTGGGCGCCCTGGGCTACCTGGCCGCCCGGCGCGGCGTCCAGGTGACCCTGCTCGACCCCTCCGGCCCGCTGGCGCGGCTCTGCGCGATGCCCGAGCTGAAGCCGTACTCCCGGGTGCTCAACCTGACCGGCTCCGAGCCGGGGACGCTGGCGCCCTACTCGCTCATCCCGACCCCGCTACGCAGCGAGTTCGGCACCGGGGCGGCGGGCGACCGGGAGTTCGAGATCGCGGTCTCCAACGCCCGCGCCGAACGCCGCATGCTGGTGCAGGACATCTGCATGATGCTGGTACCGCCGCAGGTGGCCCGCGAGGCGTCCACCGCGACGCTGTTCCGGCACGCCGTACGCCAGGTGCCCGCCGAGGAGACGTCCACCCTGGACGACGTGGTGGCCTGCCTGCAGGGGCTGGACGACGACGCCGGCCGGGAACTGGCCAACCTGCTGCTGGACACCGCCGAGATGCCGCTGGCGATGCTCTTCTTCGGCCGCCCGCCGGAGGGGCTGCTCGGCGCCGACGCGGCGCTCACCGTGATCACCATGGCCGGCCTCCGCCTGCCCGACCTCAAGATCGAGCGCGAGTATTGGTCGGCCGAGGAGGCACTGGCCCTGCCGATGCTGCACACCGCGCACCGCCTCGCGGTCCGACGCTGCTACGGCGGGTCGATGTCGTCCCGCAAGATGGTCGGCCTGGACGAGGCGCACTTCATGGAGGGCTGGCGATCCGGGCGCTCCTTCCTGGTCCGGCTCGCCCGGGACTCCCGGAAGTGGAACCTCGCCGCCCTGGTCGCGTCGCAGAACCCGAAGGACATCCTCGGCCTCGACGTGCAGAACCTCGTCTCCACCGTCTTCGTCGGCCGGATCGCCGAGGACACCGAGATCGCCTCCGAGGCGCTGCGACTGCTCCGGGTGCCGGTCGACGACGGCTACGAGGCGACCCTGGCCTCACTGTCCGCCGTGGACACCACCTCGGCCGCCCGGCTCGGCTTCCGTGAGTTCGTCATGCGCGACGTGGACGGCCGGGTGCAAAAGGTCCGGGTGGACGTGTCGTACGTCGAGGGGCTGCTGGAGCACCTGGACACCACCCCCGCCGCCCAGGTGGCCGGGCAGCTGCCGACCGTCCTGGCTGATCTGGAGGCGTGACATGGCGAGGGCCCGGGCACGGATCACGGCGCTCCTCCTCGCGCTCGGCGTACTCGCCGGTGCCACGATCGCCTGGCCGGTGGTCGCGGCCACACCGGTGTACGCCGCCCCGGCCGCGGCCCAGGCCGCCGCCGACCTCTGTACGACCAAGGAGTGGCAGGCCGACTTCCGTGCCTGCGTCGCGAAGCTGAAGCAGGTCAGTGAGACCGAGGTCGACTGCCGGAAGCCCCCGGTCCCCTCCGCGCCGGACTCGGGCCTCGCCGGCTGGTTCGCCTCCCGGCCGGACTCGGCCAAGCTTCCGGGCCCGAAGGGCCTCTACAGCGACTACGGCTACGGCGGATACAGCTTCAACACCTACGACGTCGAGGGCGGCTGCGCGTCCACCGTGCTCCACCCGGACTACAAGTTCACCACCACCGTGGCCAACGGCGAACTGATGATGGCCACCGCGATCGTGGGCGCCTCCAACGCCCTGCGCGAACGGGCCTGGGACCCACGCTCGATGTGGAACTGGGCCGACCCGCTGGTGGAGAAGGCGACGAAGGCCGTCTACCAGAAGGTCTTCAGCGTCTTTGGCATCATCACCCTCTGCGTGGTGGGCCTCTACCTGCTCTGGCGCTCCCGCCAGTCGGACATGAGCAACGCGATGACCACCGCCGGCTGGGCCCTACTGGTGATGGTGGCGGTCACCGCGTTGGCCGCCTGGCCGGTGAAGTCGGCCAATCTCGCCGACGGCACGCTGATCACCTCCCTCGGGGTCGTGCACGATGCCGTCGGACCAGCTTCCAGGGACATCCCGACCGATAAGTGTGTGCTTCCGAACCCGGACGCCTGTGTCGACAAGCGACCGCCGGCCGTCCGCGCCAGCGACACCGCCACGGAGTCGATGCTCTACCGCAACTGGCTGCGCGGGGTGCTCGGCTCGGCGGACAGCGAGACCGCCAAGAGGTACGGTCCGGCGCTCTACGACGCCAAGTCGCTCTCCTGGGGTGAGGCGCAGTCCATTCGCGCCAATCCCGCAACTCGTGAAGTGGTCGTCAAGGCCAAGCAGCAGCAGTGGATGACGGTGGCGCAGCAGATCAAGACGGAGGACCCGGAGGCGTACGAGTACCTCACCGGCGCTCGGGACATGGACCGGATCGGCTCCGGCTTCATCGCGGTGCTCGCCTCGCTGCTCTTCGCGATGTTCGACCTCACCGCGTCGGTGCTGGTGCTGCTCGGCTTCCTGATCTTCCGGTGGGCGGTGATCGCGGCCCCGATCCTGGGCACGGTCGGCCTGCTGCGACCGGCCAGCGCCGGGCTGCGCCGGCTCGCCAACGCGGTGGTCGCCGCCGTCTTCAACATCGCCATCTTCGGCACCGGTGCGGCGATCTACCTGTTCGCGGTGGACCTCATCATGAGTACGCCCACCCTTCCGGGCTGGCTGCAGGTGGTGCTGGTCTGGCTCTGCGGCGTGGTCGGCTGGCTGCTGCTGCGCCCGTACCGCCGGATCACCCAGCTCGGCGGCAAGGACGGCAGCGAGGCGGTCAGCTCGGCGGGGTCGTGGCACCGGCGGTTCTTCCGGGACATGCGGATCGCCGCCCGGCTGGACGTGGTCGAGCCCGGCGGCACCGCCGAACCGGCCATCGCGAAGCGACGCGGGGTCGCGTTGGAGTCGTCCAGCCTGCGCCCTGAGGCGCGCCGTGAGGACCCGGCCCATTCGACGATCAGCACCCCGAAGCAACGGGAGCGGCCGGACGGCCGGGAGCGCGGCGACGAGACGGGGACGACAGCGCCGCAGCGGGATGCCGGACGGTCCGCCACCCCGCCCCGCCCGCGTCGCCGGCAGCCGTCCAGCTGGACGGAGCCGGACGTGCCGGAGGAGGCGCCGAGCTTCGCGGTCTACCGACCCGACTCGGCCGAACGGGCGCCGGCCAGGCCGAGCCCGCGGGTGCGCTCCGAGGCCCGGTGACGGCGATGCGACGGGCACTGGAGTTCCTGCTCACCCGGGTCCTGCGGTCCAGGATCGGGATCGGTCTCGGGATCGCCGCGCTGGTCCTCGTGGTGATCGGCGGAGCCCGGCTGGTGGCCGGGCCGGTCGATTCCGCCAGCGGGCTCAGCAGTCGACCCCGCGAGCCGATCACCACCGTCGATCCGGAGGAGGGTGACGACGGGGCGATCGGCACCGCCGCCCCGCAGTCGCCCCGCACTCGGCCGGGTGAGCTGAACCCCGAGCAGACCGCGTCGCGGTTCACCGCCGCGTGGCTCGCCGGTCCCACCGAGACAGCGGACCAGTGGCAGGCGAAGCTGCGCCCGTTGTCCACACCCGCGCTCACCGAGAAGCTGGCCGGCGTGGACCCGTCCGGTGTGCCGGCGGAGAAGGTCACCGGCACGCCGACCCTTCAGCCACGCACGGAGGTCTTCACGCAGGTGCTGGTCCCGCTGGAGACCGGCCGTCTCCGGCTGGACCTGGTGGCGCCGGAGGGGCGCTGGCTGGTGGACGCCGTGGACTGGGAGCGGGAATGAGCGCCGAACTGTCAGGTCAGCCGACCCGTCGGCGACTGCGGATCGGCGTCGTGGCCGCCGTGCTCACCTCGTTCCTCGCCCTGCTCTGTTGCGGTGGCGGCACCGCCGCCTTCTTCCTCACCAACCTGGGCGGCGACGATGAGCAGAGCCTGGTGACCACCGCGCAGGAGTGCGTCGACAACCACCGGGTCACCGTGAACGGCCGGCTGCCGCGGATGTCCGACTACGGCCAGACGCAGATGCGCAACGCCGCCGTCATCATCAAGGTCGGCCAGGACATGAAGGTGCCGCCACGCGGCTGGGTGATCGCGGTCGCGACCGCGATGCAGGAGTCGGCCCTGCGAAACCTGGCGAACAGCACCGTCGCCGGATCCGGCTCGCTCTCCAACGAGGGCGTCGGCCGGGACCACGACTCGGTGGGGCTGTTCCAGCAGCGGGCCGGCTGGGGCAGCGTCGCGCAGCGGATGAGCCCGGACTACGTGGCCCGCAAGTTCTACGAGAAGCTGCTCCAGGTCGACGGCTGGCAGCAGCTTCCACTGACCCGGGCGGCGCAAAAGGTCCAGGTCAGTGCCTACCCGGACGCGTACGCCAAGCACGAGGACATCGCGAGCCAGATCGTCAACGCACTCGCCGGAGGCGCCGCCCGCACGGTGCAGATCGCGAACCGGATGCTCTGCGACCGGGCGTCGGCCAGGACGATCGCCGCCTCCGGCTGGACAGCACCGATCGCCGGCGGGGTGGGCTCCGGTTTCCGCACGGCGAGCCGACCGCGTCACAACGGGGTGGACATCGGCGCCGAGAAGGGGATCGAGATCCACGCCGCCGCCACCGGCCGGGTGCTCGTCGCCCGGTGCGACCCCGACCGGTTGGGCCGCCGCAACTGCGACGTGGACGGCTACCCGGGGAAGGGCGGCTGCGGCTGGTTCGTGGACATCCTGCACGCCGGCGGCTACATCACCCGCTACTGCCACATGGTGGTACGGCCGTTCGTGGTTCCCGGGCAGGAGGTGGAGGCCGGTGAGGTGATCGGAAAGGTCGGCAGCAGCGGCAACTCCTCCGGCCCACACCTGCACTTCGAGGTGCACCTGGACGGCGACCGGGGCTTCGCCGGCGCGACCAACCCGGTGCCGTTCATGCGGCAGCGGGGAGCGCCGCTGGACGGCACGGCATGAGGTTCACGCGACGATGAGCGGGCCTCTCCCCGATCCCTTCGCCGGCCAGCCCGACTGGGCTCCGCTGCCGCCGCGTCCGATCGCGGTCGTCCCCGCCACCGGCCGGGTCGAGCTGCGGGGCCGACGGGTCCTGGTCGGCCTCCCCGGCCTCGGCTGGCGGGGCGACCTGCGGGCCGACGAGCGGGTGGTGCAGGGCAGTCGCACCTACGTGCCGATCATCCCGGAGCACGAGTGGTACCGGGCGGAAGCCGACCAGGTGGAGGTCTTCGCCCCGCTGATCCCGGTGGAGCGCGTCTGGGTCGAGACGCTCGGCGGTCGGCCCACGCCCGGAGTCGCCGCTCACGACCAGGGGCTCCGCCTCGTCTCGTTGGATGCCCCGACACACCCGGCGCCGGTTCCGATCTTCGAAGCCGGTGCGGTCAGCGGCCGGCGGGTGGTACACGTCGAGGACTCCGTCGAGCACCGCGACCTGCGCGCGGTCACGGAGACCTACTCCGGCGCGGAGGGTGACATCTGCGTGCGGGTCACCCCGGAGCTGGAGTGGTACCGGTGGGCCTGGCGTGGGCAAGCACCGACCACTCTGGAGGTACCGGTCCACCTGCTCTGGATCGAGTAAGGACGGTCAGGAGCGCTTCGCTGCACATATCCGCCAACCGTCTTCACGTCGTGCCTCAAACCGCCATTGCTGACGATCGCTCTGCGAAATCCCGTCTACGAGGGCCGAGAGTATGAGGTCGACTTCGACGTCGGCACGGTCACCCTGCTGCTGAACGTTCAGGTTCTCCCAGCTCGTCGAGATCGACGTGCCGAAGCGGCGTTCCCGCGCTACGAGGTCGTCGCGAAGGAGCCGTAGATCGTCGATAGCGGCACCGTCTTGGCAGGCGAATTCGCTTGCCCTCGTGTCGTTGCGGTCCGCGAGGAATGCCTGAATGTAGCTGGCCACAACGACGTCCGGAGTGCTGCGGTCGGGCGTCGTCACACGGTCGTAAAGCACGACACTGATCACTGCTCCGCTAGCACAGAGTACCGCGAGTACCACCGCGACCACGGTGAGGACGGTGCGCAGCCGGCGGCGGGGCCGCTCGGGCGCCGGGGCGGGCGCGACGGGTGGCGCCAGATTGTCCGGCGGGGTCCGCTGCGCCGGTACGCGGGACACCTGGGAACCGGCGGGGGGCTGCACTGATTCCACCCTCTGAGGCTATCGGCTGAGCGCCTCGTACCCAATGCCCCAGATGCTGCGGATCGTGACAGGACAACCCCGAGAGGTGAGTGTTCGGCACCATTTGCCACAAGACCGGCGCAGCGCCGTCGCGCTTCCCCGGCGCACGGCTCCGGCTGGGATACGGTCTGTGCTCGGGGAGGTTTCCAACCTCGGAAAGAGGGGTGGACGCGGTGGCCGGTCCGAAGGCTCGCACCAACCGCGCCGCCGCCCTGCACCGGCGGGCCGCCGCCACCGCCGCCGCGGCGGCCGGCGTCCTCGACGAGACCCGACCAGCCCCCGCAGACCAGCGCAGGCAGTACGAGTTGGCGGACCGCCTGCGCGGCGCCGCCGCGCTGCTGGCCCCGGGCTGGGCCGGGGCGCCGCTGGACACCCTGACTCCGGAGACCCCGGCCGGTGAGGACACGCCGCCCTTCATCCGGATCGGCACGGCGGCCCCGCTGGACGACGCCCGCTTCCCCGCGCTGGTGCCGTTGCTCGGCACCGGTCACCTGACGCTCGACGTGGACGCCCGGGAGCCTCGGGCGGCGGGCCTGCTCCGGGCCGTGCTGCTGCGTCTGCTGGCCGCGACCCCGGCCGGCTGCCTGCTGGTCCGCGCGGTGGACGGCACCGGCGTGGGCGGCACCTTCGCGCCGTTCGCGGCGCTGGCCGACGCGGGGCTGCTGCCCCCACCGGCCGTCGACGTGGCGGGGCTACGGGCGGTGCTCACCGAGGCCGAGCAGTGGGTCTCGCCGGGCAGTGGCCGGCCGCGCCGGCACGATCGGACGATGCTGCTGGTCATCGCGGGCCTGCCCGCGCTGGCGGGGCCGAGCGACCTGGAGCGGATCGAGGCGCTGGCGGAACGGGGCCGACCGGCCGGGCTGCACCTGGTGGTCGCCGGCTGGCCCCCGGTCGACGCCCACCCGACGCCGCCGCTCAACGCCCACCCGACGCCGCCGGCCAGCACGCATCTGCCGCTGTCGCAGGTGTACGCCCGCCGGCCGCTGCCGCAGGCCACGCCGGTGGAGCTGCGCACGGCGTACGCGCTGCTCGGTGACCCGCCGGGCAGCCCGTTCAGCGGGCCGGGGGCGGAGTCCCCGGGCGGTCTGAACTCGCCGGTCTTCGTGGACGAGGATCCCGGGCCGGAGTTGGTCGAGCGGGTCTGCCGCCGGCTGGCCGCCCAGGTGGAGGCGGGGTCTCGGCTCAGCCTGACCGAGCTGCTGCCGCCGGACGGCGAGGAGCTCTGGTCGGCCACCTCCACCGACGGGCTCTCCACCACGGTGGGTGACGCCAACGGCCGGCCGGTCACCGTCGGCTTCACCGAGTTGACCCCGCACTGGCTGGTCAGCGGTCGGTCGGATGCCGGCCGGTCCGCCTTCCTCACCAACGCCCTGCTCGGCCTCGCCGCCCGGTACGGCCCGGACGAGCTGGTCCTGCACCTGGTTGATCTCGGCGAGGGTGAGTCCTTCGTGGAGTTCCTCCAGACCGAACGGGACCGTTCCTGGGTGCCGCAGGTACGCGCGGCGGCGATGGCCGCCGACCCGGAGTACGTGCGGGACCTCTTCGACCAGCTGAACGCGGAGGTCCGCCGGCGGGAGGGGGCGGGTGCCCGGGCGGGTGGCCAGCGCTTCGCCGAGCTGCGGCAACACCAGCCGCTGCCCCGGATCGTGTGTGTGATCGACAACTTCCCGCTGCTGCTGGCCGACCGGGATCCGGCCGCCGTCGAGGTGCTGACCGGCCTCGACGGGCTGGCCCGCGCCGGCCGCGCGTACGGCATCCATCTCGTCCTGGCGGGCGCGGGTGACCTGGGCATCGGTGCCGGGCCGGCGCCGCGCGACTCGGTGCTGGGTCAGTTCCCGGTGCGGGTCGCGCTCTCCGGCGGCGGGGCGGTGCTGATGCCGACCAACGACGCGGCGGCCGGACTGTCGGTGGGCAGCGCGGTGGTCAACACCGCCGGTGGGCTCGGTGGGCCGCGCGGCGCCACCCGCGGTCACGAGCGGCTGGTGCGCTTCCCCGACCCGCTTGACGAGCCGGAGACGGTGGAACGGCTGCGGCACCGGCTCTGGGAGGCGCGCCCGCAGGGCACGCCTGCCCCGGTGGTCTTCGCCGGCTGGGCCCGCCCGCTGCTGCGCAACGACCCCCGGCTGCGCGCCGCCGTCGCGGGCCGGTCCGGCGGTCCGGCGGCCTTGCTCGGCCGGGCGGTGGACGTGTTCCGGACGACGGTGGCGGTGCCGCTCGGCCCGGCGGCGGGGCGCAACCTGGCCGTGCTCGGCCCGGGCGTGGAGCCGGCCCGGCTGCTGGCCACCGCGGCGCGCAGCCTCGCGGCGCACCACCCGCCCGGTACGGCCCGGTTCGTGCTGGCGCCGCTGGCGGAGGGTTCCGCGCCGCTGGCCGCCGGGCTGGCGGCTGAGCTGGGCGAACGGCAGCGGGTGGACACAGTCGACGGTCCGGGTGTGCGGGCGACGCTGGACGACGACGAGCCGGCGTACCTGGTGGTGTTCGGGGTGGACGTGCCGTCGGCCGGGGAGCTGCCGGTGGAGCGGCTGCGCGCGCTTTTGCGGGAGGGGCCACCGGCCGGGCGGCACCTGCTCGGCTGGTGGCGGACGGCACCGCCGTTCGCGGCGTTGCTGGAGCCGGACGGCGAGGTGGGCAAGCTGGCCGCGGTCGCCGTGGTGGACATGCCCGGGGCGCAGCTGACGACCGTCTTCGGCCGCCCGGTGCAGTGGCGCCCGCGACCGGGGCGGGCGGTGCTCTGGGACGGCCCGGGTGACCAGGGCACGGTGCTGGTGCCGTTCGCCGACGGGGGGGAGCCGGCATGAGCCTCGACGACGTGACCACGGTGGCACCGGTGCGGCAGCGGGTCGGCGACGAGCCGGTCCCGCCGATCGCCGCCGCCTGGACGGACTATCTCGCCGCCGCCCGCCAGCTCGACGGGGTGCGCCGGAGCGCGGCGACCGCCGCCGCCGAGCAGGCCCGGGTGGTGGAGGAGGCCCGCGGCGAGCTGGCGGAGGTGCACGCCCGGTTGGCACCGCAGCAGGCACAGCTGCGGGAGCTGGGCGTACCGGTGATCTCGCTGACCCCGACGCCGCCGGAGCTGACCGAGGCGACCCGGACGATGGTGGGTGGGCCGACGGCCGTGCTGACGGCGCTGCGGGCGGCCCGGGGCTGGGCGGACGCCGCCGACGGCGCGCTCACCTCCGGCGGCACGCTGCGCCCGTCGACCTGGCCCCCGCGACTGCGCAACCTGCTGGTGTACGGCCCGCTGGCGCTGGTCGTACCGGTGATCCAGTTGGTCATGCTGCTGACCGTCGGGGCGGGCGCGGCGACCGTGGCGGCGCTGCTGGTCGGGTTGCCGATGCCGGTGGTGGCGTTCGTCGCCGGCTGGGTCGGCGTGGGCCGGCTCTTCGGGGCCGGTGCGGGTGACCGGGTGGATCGCACCCCCCGGCTGGGTGCGCTGGTCTGCCTGGTCCCGGCGGTGGCGGTGACGGCCGCGATCGTGCTGGCGCTGCTCCCGGGCTGATTCACCGAAGACGCAACGGCCGCGGCGCCCCCGGTTGTGGGGAGGCCGCGGCCGGTCGGATCGTTGCGGTCAGCGGGAGTTGATCAATGCCATCGCCTCGGCCCGGGACTTCGCGTCGTGCTGGAGCACGCCGCGGACGGCCGAGGTGATGGTCTTCGCGCCGCTCTTCTGGATGCCGCGCATCGCCATGCACATGTGCTCGCACTCGAGTATCACGACGACGCCCCGCGCCTGCAGCTTGCTCATCAGCAGGTCGGCGATCTGCGAGGTGAGCCGCTCCTGCACCTGGGGACGGCGGGCGAAGACCTCGACCAGCCGGGCCAGCTTGGACAGGCCGGTGATCCGCCCGTCCTGGCCGGGGATGTAGCCGATGTGCGCGCTGCCCCGGAACGGGAGCAGGTGGTGCTCGCAGAGGCTCATCACGTCGATGTCCCGGACGAGCACCAGCTCCTCGTGGTTGGCCTCGAAGGTGGTGCTGAGCACCTGGGCCGGGTCGACCCGGAGGCCGGCGAAGAGTTCGGCGTACGCCCGGGCGACCCGAGCCGGGGTCTGCCGGAGGCCGTCCCGATCGGGGTCCTCCCCGACCGCGATGAGGATCTCCCGGACGGCCTTCTCGATCCGGCCGAGGTCCATGGCCTCCTCGACCGGGCGGCCGGTGAGCCTGCCGCTGATCAGCCGGGCGGCCACGTAGTCGAGGGTCTCGTCCCCGTCGGGTTCGGTCGACGAGGCGGCCAGCCCCGAGTGGTCGGGGCTGGCCGCGGCGTCCGTGTTCAGTGGGTACCGTCCGAGTTGTTCGAGCCGGCAACGGAGACCCCGTCGGCCTGCGCCTGCGCCTTGAGCTTCTCCTTCTCGGCCGGCGTGAGCACCGGCGGCTCGGTGGAGGGCTGACGCTTGCCGAAGGCGTTGTAGGGGGCCATCGGCGGGCGCTTCACCACCCGCGAGCAGATCCGGGCCATGTCGGCGGTGGAGAGGGTTTCCTTCTCCATCAGCTCGAGGACCATGCTGTCCAGGACGTCCCGGTATTCCACCAGGATCTCCCAGGCCTCGTCGTGCGCCAGCTCGATCAGCGCCCGCATCTCGCCGTCGATCTCGGCGGCCACCGAATCCGAGTAGTCCCGCTCGTGGCCCATGTTGCGGCCGAGGAACGGCTCGTCGCCGCTGGTGCCGTACTTGATCGCGCCGAGCTTGGAGCTCATGCCGTACTGGGTGATCATCGCGCGGGCCAACTGGGTGGCCTTCTCGATGTCGTTGCCCGCGCCGGTGGTGGGCTCGTGGAAGACGAGCTCCTCCGCGGCCCGGCCACCCAGCGCGTACGCCAGGGTGTCGATCATTTCGGCCCGGGTCTGGGTGTACTTGTCCTCGGTCGGCAGGACCAGGGTGTGACCCAGCGAGCGACCGCGGGACAGGATCGTCACCTTGTGCACCGGTGCCGCGTGCGGCAACGCCCAGGCGACCAGCGCGTGTCCACCCTCGTGGTACGCGGTGATCTTCTTTTCGTTGTCGCCCATCACCCGGGTCCGACGCTGCGGACCGGCGATCACCCGGTCGATCGACTCCTCCAGGGAGTCGTTGCTGATCGCCCGCTGGTCCTTGCGGGCGGTGAGCAGTGCCGACTCGTTGATCACGTTGGCCAGGTCGGCGCCGCTGAAGCCCGGGGTACGCCGGGCCACCGCGTCGAGGTCGACGTCGGGGGCGAACGGCTTGCCCTTGGCGTGCACCCGCAGGATGGCCTTGCGGCCCTCCATGTCGGGGGCGTCCACCGGGATCTGCCGGTCGAAGCGGCCCGGGCGCAGCAGCGCCGGGTCGAGGATGTCCGGCCGGTTGGTGGCGGCGATCAGGATGACCCCGCCCTTGGTGTCGAAGCCGTCCATCTCGACGAGCAGCTGGTTGAGGGTCTGCTCGCGCTCGTCGTGGCCGCCGCCCATGCCGGCGCCACGGTGCCGGCCGACGGCGTCGATCTCGTCGACGAAGACGATCGCCGGGGCGTTCGCCTTGGCCTGCTCGAAGAGGTCGCGGACCCGGCTGGCGCCGACGCCGACGAACATCTCCACGAAGTCGGAACCGGAGATCGAGTAGAAGGGCACCCCGGCCTCGCCGGCGACCGCGCGGGCCAACAGCGTCTTACCGGTACCGGGCGGGCCGAAGAGCAGCACGCCCTTGGGGATCTTGGCGCCCAGGGCCTGGTACTTGGCCGGGTTCTGGAGGAAGTCCTTGATCTCGTGGAGCTCCTCGACGGCCTCATCGGCCCCGGCCACGTCGCCGAAGGTGGTCTTCGGCGTGTCCTTGGTGATCATCTTCGCCTTGGACTTGCCGAAGTTGAGCACCCGGGAGCCGCCGCCCTGCATCTGCGACATGAAGAACAGCAGCAGAAGCACCAGCAGGGCGATCGGGAGCAGGTTGACCAGCAGGCTCACCCAGACGCTGTCGGACGACACCTTGGCGTCGGCCGGGCCGGTGACCCGGTTGGCCGCCTTGGCCGCGAGGACGTCGTTCCAGACCTGGTCGCCGGCCTCGTACGGGAACTGGGCCTCGATGCGGTCGGTGGTGGTGTCGCCGAACTTGGTCTTCTGGTCCAGGTTGAGCTGGAGCGTCTGCTCCTTGTCCTGGAAGACGACCTTATCGATCTTGGCAGTGTGCAGCTGGTCGAGCGCAACGGAAGTGTCCACCCGGTGGTAGCTGGGACCAGCGGTGAACAGCTGACTGAGCACAACGGCGCCGAGGATGACCAGGATGATCCAGACCACCGGTCGGCGGAAGAAACGCGTACGTTCCATGCTGTTGTCGAGCGCCGAGACGCCCGCATCCTCCTGATCGACGTCCTGACCGTCTGAATGGTGTCACCGCCTGCGGCGGCGCCGGAGCCGCCGTGCGGGCCGGCCTCGACCCCGGGCGCGCCAACTGCCGCGCCACGGTCATTCGACGGTACACCTTGCGCGCGAGGAGTGAGCTTACGAGCCCAGCACTTACGCGGACGGCGAACCGGGGTTTCAGCCGGCGTGGCGGGGAGCTCCGACCGACCACCCGACCGCCCGGTCACGCGGGTCGAGGGGCCGAATGCGGAGAGAACCTCCACGCCACCGACACCTACCGTAGTCGGATTCGCTGAGAGCCCGCTGAACGTCGGCTCGATGGACGCCGATACGAGCAGCTCTCGGCTCTGCCGGGCCGGGTCAGGCGCGGGCGTAGACCTCGGGCTTGAGTACCCCGACGTACGGCAGCTCGCGGTAGCGCTCGCCGAAGTCGAGGCCGTAGCCGACCACGAACTCGGTCGGGATGTCGAAGCCGACGTACTTCACCGAGACCGGGACCTTGACCGCCTCGGGCTTGCGGAACAGCGCGACGACCTCGACGCTGGCCGCCGAGCGGGACTCCAGGTAGCGCAGCAGCCAGGACAGCGTCAGGCCGGAGTCGACGATGTCCTCGACCACCACGACGTGCCGGCCGGCGATGTCACGGTCCAGGTCCTTGAGGATGCGGACCACGCCGGAGGAGGTGGTGCCCTGGCCGTACGAGGAGATGGCCATGAAGTCCAGCTCGGCCGGGGGGCCCTGCCGGCCCAGCGCGCGGGCGAAGTCGGCCATGAACATGACCGCGCCCTTGAGCACGCAGACGAGCAGCAGTCCGTCCTCGACGTGCGCGTAGTCCGCCGAGACCTGCTTGGCCAGTTCCGCGGTCTTCTCGCGGATCTGCGCCTCGGAGATGATCACGTGATCGATGTCGGCGTCGTACCAGGAGCCGTCAGCCATGACTCCTAGCCTGCCGTACGCCGGATGGCCTTCGTCGGCGGGGCCGCCCCTTTTGCCGCTGTCCCGCCCCGGATTTTTCCGGCCATCCGGACCAATCGCCTCAGCAGGTGCCGGACTGCCAGCGGCGGCCGTCGTCGCTCGGCTTCCAGTCGGCGGAATCGTGGGTGTCGGTGGTGAGGCCGGCCGCCGAGGCGACGGCCAGTCCGAGGAGGAAGAGAAGGAAGAGCAGGAACTCCATGGCGGCGCTCGCTTTCACATGGTCTGAGTGGTTTTCGCCGCCGGTGCGCACCGGACACCACCTAGTTTCCGCCGGGCCAGGGACGCCGGACAGTGGCAGAGATGCCATTGC
Source organism: Micromonospora lacuserhaii (assembly GCF_036902735.1). Taxonomy (NCBI): domain Bacteria; kingdom Bacillati; phylum Actinomycetota; class Actinomycetes; order Micromonosporales; family Micromonosporaceae; genus Micromonospora; species Micromonospora lacuserhaii. The sequence goes on from NZ_JBAKHO010000003.1 coordinate 145,133, forward strand.
CCATCGATTTACTGCCAACCTGTCGGTTACCCTCGTCACATGCTGCGCTCGGTCGCCGTCGTCGCCCTCGACCAGATCGCCCCGTTCGAACTCGGGGTGCTCGCCGAGGTGTTCGGCACCGACCGCACCGCCGACGGTTTCCCCGGCTACCGCTTCGCGGTGTGCAGCGTGGACGGCGCGCCGGTGCGGACCGCCGCCGGCTTCGGGCTGACCCCGCACGCCGACCTCGCCCCGATCGAGGAGGCCGACCTGGTCGCCGTACCGGCGCACGGCCAGGGCGGCGCGGTCCCGCCGACGGTGCTCGACGCGCTGCGCCGGGCCGGCGACCGGGGCGCGTGGCTGCTCAGCGTCTGCTCGGGGGCGTTCCTGCTCGGCGCGGCCGGGCTGCTCGACGACCGGGAGTGCACCACCCACTGGCGGTACGTCGACGAGCTGCAACGCCGCCATCCCCGGGCCCGGGTCCGCTGCGACTCGCTCTACGTCGCCGACGGACGGGTGCTCACCAGCGCCGGTACCGCCGCCGGCATCGACGCCTGCCTGCACCTGGTCCGCCAGGAGCACGGCTCGGCCGTCGCCACCCGGCTGGCCCGGCGGATGGTCGTCCCGCCCCACCGCGACGGCGGCCAGTCCCAGTACGTCGAGGCGCCGATCCCCGCCACGCCCGAGGCGCCCACCCTCGAACCGGTGCTCAGCTGGCTGATCGGGCGGCTGGACCGGCCGACCACGGTGGACGAGCTGGCCGGCCGGGCCGGCATGTCGCCGCGCACCTTCGCCCGCCGGTTCCGCGCGGAGACCGGCACCACCCCCCACGACTGGCTGACCAACCAGCGGGTGCTGCTGGCCCGCCGGCTGCTGGAGGAGACCCGGCTCAGCGTGGAGGAGGTCGCCGACCGGGTCGGGTTCGGCGACGCCGCCGCCCTGCGCCACCACTTCACCCGCCGGGTGGGCACCACCCCGCACGCCTACCGCACGACCTTCCGGGACCGGGTCGCCGCGGGCTGATCACCAGCCGAGCGCCGCGCCGTCGACCCGGGACTCGGTGCCCGCCGCGTAGCCGCCCGACTCGAGGCGCCAGATCGCCTGGCCGTACCCGAAGACCGACGGCTCCTCGGCGACGGCGACCTGGTGGCCCCGGGCGCGCAACCCGTCGACCAGGCCGGGCACCGCCGCCAGTGCCGGCTCCACCAGCAGGGTCCGGCCGGCGTGCCAGTACCAGCGGGGCGCGTCCAGCGCCGCCTGCGGGTCGAGGCCGTCGTCCACGGCGGCCGAGATCAGCTGGACGTGCCCCTGCGGCTGCATGTGCCCACCCATCACCCCGAACGGCCCGACCGGGGCGCCGTCGCGGGTCAGGAAGCCCGGGATGATGGTGTGGAACGGCCGCTTGGCCGGCGCCACCACGTTCGGGTGGTCCGGGTCGAGACGGAAGCCGAGGCCCCGGTTCTGCAACGCGAAGCCGTACCCGGGGAGCACCACGTGCGAGCCGAACGCCAGGTAGGTCGACTGGATCAGACTGACCATCATCCCGCCCGCGTCGGCCGCGCAGAGGTAGACCGTGCCGCCCCGCTCGGGGTCGCCGGCCACCGGGTCGCCGGCGCGGTCGGTGAGCAGCGCCCGGCGGGCCGCCGCGTACCCGGGGTCGAGCAGGGCGGCGGTCGGCACCGGCACCCGCTCCGGGTCCGCCACGTGGGCGTGCGCGTCGGCGAAGCCGAGCTTCACCGCCTCCACCCGACGGTGCAGCCGCTCCTCCGGGTCCAGCCCGGCCAGGTCGACGCCGTCGAGCAGCTGCAGCGCGAGCAGGGCGGCGATCCCCTGCCCGGGCGGCGGCAGCTCCCAGACCTCGTGCCCGCGGTAGCGCACGCTCACCGGCTCCACCCAGGTCGAGGTGTGCCGGGCCAGATCCGCACCGGTGATCAGGCCCCCGGTGCGGGCGGCGTGCGCGTCCAACGCCTCGGCAATCGAGCCGGAGTAGAAGTCCTCCGCCCCGGTCTCGGCGATCCGGCGCAGGGTGCGGGCCGCGTCCGGGTTGCGCCACCGCTCGCCGGGGCGCGGCGCCCGGCCGCCGACGGTGAAGACCCGGTCGAACTCGGCGTACTCCTCGCCGACCAGGCCGGCGTGCCCGGCCACCGCGCGAGCCCAGCTCGCGGCGGTGCCGGCGGCGACCGGGAAGCCCTGCTCGGCGTAGCCGACCGCGTCGGTGAAGAGGTCGGCGAAGGGCAATGAGCCGAACCGGTCGTGCAGGTCCCGCCAGCCGGCCGGCGCGCCCGGCACGGTCACCGGCAGCCAGCCCCGGGCCGGCATCGCCGGGCCGCGCGCCTGGGCGCCGCCGAGCGCCTCCGCCGGCTCCCCGCCGCGCCGCCCCGTCGCGGTCAGCACCACCTCCCGGGTGAGCGCCGCCGGGGACCGGCCGGCGGCGTTCAGCCCGTGCAGCCGCTCGCCGTCCCAGACGATCGCGAACAGGTCACCGCCGATGTCGGTCGAGGGCGGTTGGAGCACGGTCAGCGCGATCGCCGTGGCCAGCGCCGCGTCGACGGCGTTGCCGCCGCGCCGCAGCACGGCCAGGCCCGCGGCGGCCGCGAGCGGCTGGCTGGTCGTGACCGCACCGTGCGGGGCGAAGAGCGGCTGTCGGGGGTACGCCATCGGTCATGTCTACCGCCTCCGGCGGCTCCCGGGGAGGGGCCCGGCGCGCCGGGTGTCCGACTCACTCTCGGCACGCTTTGCTCTGCTGCAGCCACGGCAACAGTCGGCCGCGCCCGGTGTTGCCTCCACCGCAGCAGAGCAAAGCGTGCGACGGGGTGACCCGGATCCACCGTTGACGGCGCCCTCAGTGTGGGTCGACGGGCATCAGTGAGCCCTCGCGGCGGACCACCCGGATCGCACCGGGCAGGTGCACCGCACCCTGCCCTCGCCACTCGGTGACCAGGGCATCCAATGCCGCGACGTGCCGGTGCGACAGGGCGGCCGGCGGGGCGCCCAGCTCCCGTGCCCAGGCATGCAGCACCCGGGTGCGCACCGCCTCCGGCAGCGCGGCCAGCGTCGTGATCGACAGCCCCGGTCCAGCGTCCCCGGCGGCGGCGAGGGCGGCGGCCGCCAGGTCGTCCAGCGCGGCGGTGTCGGCGGCCACCAGCCGGGCCGTCCGGGCCAGGTTGTCCAGCACGCCCGGCCCGAGCGTGCGCACCAGCACCGGCAGCACGTCGGCGCGCACCCGCGCCCTGGCGTACGCCGGGTCGGCGTTGTGCGGGTCCTCCCACGGGGTCAACCCGAGCGCGGCGCACGCTTTGCGGGTCTGTTCCCGGGTGATCTCCAGCAGCGGACGCAGCAGCGGCACCCCGTCCCGCTCCCGGCGCGACGGCATCCCCGCCAGCCCATGCGGGCCGGCGCCCCGGGCCAGCGCGAGCAGCACCGTCTCGGCCTGGTCGTCGCGGGTGTGGCCGAGCAGCACCGCGGCGGCCCCGTGGTGCCGGGCGGCGGCGGTGAGTGCGGTGTAGCGGGCCTCGCGGGCGGCCGCCTCCGGGCCGCCGGGACGACCGGCGACCGTCACGGCCACCGCGTCGACCGGGTCCAGGCCCTGCTCACGGGCCCACCGGGCGACCGCCTCGGCGCGCTCGGCGGACCCGGCCTGCAGGCCGTGGTCGACGGTGACCAGGCCGGCGCGGCGCCCCGCCCGGGGGGCCACGAAGGCGGTGGCGGCGGCGAGGGCGAGCGAGTCCGCCCCACCCGAGCAGGCCACCAGCACCGGGCCCGCGTCGCCGGGCAGCCCGGCCAGCGCGCGGCGGACCGCGATCCGGATCGCGGCGACCGGCGGTGCGAGCGCGGCCACGGGCGTACGGTCAGCCGGCGGTCGGGGTGGTGGCGGCCGGGCCGTGCACCCGGGCCACCCAGGCGTCCGGGTCGCCCAGCTCGTCGAGCCGGGGCAGGGTCAGCGGCGAACCGAAGATCTTGTTGAAGCCGTCCATGCCGACCCGCTCGACGACCCCGTGCACGAACTTGCGTCCCTCGGCGTACTGGCGCATCTTGACGTCCACGCCGAGCAGCCGGCGGATCGCCTTCTCCAGCGGGTTGCCCGACTCGCGGCGCCGGTTGAACGCCGCCCGGATCCGCTCCACGCTCGGGATGACCTGCGGCCCGACCCCGTCCATCACGAACTCGGCGTGCCCCTCCAGCAGGGTCATCAGCGCGGTGAGCCGGTCCAGCACGGCCCGCTGGGCCGGGGTCTGCACGATGTCCAGCACGCTGGCGCGGCTCTCCGGGTCCTTGACCGCGTCGGAGAGCGTGGCCACCCCGCGACGCAGCCGCTCGACCAGGTGCTCGCTGCCCTGCGAGGCGTCCACGAACGCCTGCACCTCACCGAGGAAGTACGCCCGCATCCACGGCACGGCGGTGAACTGGGTCCGGTGGGTGACCTCGTGCAGGCAGACCCAGAGCCGGAAGTCGCGCGGGTTCGCCTCCAGCTTCCGCTCCACCTCGACGATGTTCGGCGCGACCAGCAGCAGCTGGCCCGGGTCGGCGGAGAAGACCTCGTACTGGCCGAGGACCCGGCCGGAGAGGTACGCCAGCACGGTGCCGGCCTGCACCCCGGTCAGTCGGGAGCCGACCGCCTCGGTGAGCGGGCCGGGCCGCTTGTCGCCGGTGAGCCGGTCGACCAGCGGCGTGATCACCTCACGCAGCCCGGCGATGTTGGCGGCCGCCCAGTCCCGGCGGTCCACCACCCGCACCGGCGGGTGGGTCACCTGGGACCGCAGCCCGGTGTAGTCGGCGACGTGCCCGGCCGCTTCCTCGGTGAGCCGCCGCAGGTCGCCGACCACCTCGGTGGCCTCCGCGTACGACACCCGAGGCCCCGACTTGCTCAAGGCCCCCGCGGTGGCGGCGGCCAGATCCCAGTCCACGAACTGCGCCATGCACCCACCGTACCCGCGCCGGAACACCCCGGCCCGGCGCGCGAGGACGGGCCTGGCCGGACCGGGTCAGCGGCAGCCGCAGGTGGCCAGCGCGCCGGCGATGCGGTCCAGGGCCCGACGGGTGACGTCGGGGTCGCCGGCCGGGGCGCGGTCGGTGAGCACGGCGAAGGTGAGCAGCCGGTTGTCGGCGGTGGTGACCAGCCCGGCGATCGCGTGGACGCCGGTCAGCGTGCCGGTCTTGGCGCGGACCACACCGGCCCCGGCCCGGGTCGCCGCGACCTGGTAGCGGTCGCCCAGCGTGCCGGACCAGGCGGCCACCGGGAGGCCGCCGAAGATCGCGGCCAGCTCGGGGTGGCTGCCGTTGCCGGCGAGCGCGATCAGGTCGGTCAGCAGGGAGGGGCTGATCCGGTTGCTCCGGGACAGTCCGCTGCCGTCGGAGAGGGTGATCTCGTTGGCCGGCAGGCCCAGCTCGCCGATCACCTCGTCCATCGCCGCGGCCCCGCCGACGAACGAGGCGGGCTTGTTCCGGGCCAGCGCGACCTGCCGGGCCAGCGCCTCGGCGATCACGTTGTCGCTGTCGCTGATCATGATGTCGACCAGGCGGACCATCGGCAGCGACTGGACCTTGCCCAGTTCGGCGCCGGGCGCCGGCGCTCCGGTGGCCGCCGCGGCGGGGGCGGCCGGGGCGGGGCCCTTGCCGACCTCGACGTCGCCGAGCCCGAGCAGCCGGGCGAACGCGCGGCCGGCGGCCAGGTCGGGCTCCGCATACCGCTCGGCCGCGCCGTGGGTGTCGTCGAAGGTCTTCCGGGCGGACTCCGGATCGCGCCGAGCGCCGTCGGTCATCAGCGCGGTGATCGACGCGCCGTACCCACCGGTCGGGATGTCGGCGTCCCAGCCGGGGCCGTGCACCGTACCGGGGAAGAGGGTCGAGTCCACCACGACCTTGGTCGGCGCGGTGCCACCCAACGCCTGCTTCACCTGCCGGGCCAGCTCGTCGAGGCGGGCCGCGCCGGGGTAGAAGCCGTTCTTGTCCACCGCCAGGGTGGGGTCGCCACCGCCGACCAGCACCACCTCGCCGGGGTTCGCGCCGGCCACCGCGCGGGTCGGGATCCGGTAGCCCGGGCCGCGAGCGGCCAGCACGGTGACGCCGGTCGCCAGCTTGGTCACCGAGGCGGGCACGGTGCCGTCGTCGCCGCCCCGGGCGTAGAGGGACTGCCCGGTCGTCACGTCGGCCACCGACACGTTGACCCGGCTGCCCAGCTCGGTCGCGCCGATCAGCGGGTCGAGCGCGGTGCGCACCCCGTCCGGGGTGGGCTCGGGCGCGTTGGCGTCCGGGCCGGCCAGCACCGGGGACGGGTCGGGCTCGGGCGGCCGGGCGGCGGCCGTCGCGGTGGTCTCCTCACCCAGCCAGCCGGCGACCGGGCCCGGGCGGACCACCACGGCGACCCCGGCGAGCACGAGCAGCAGCACGGTGGCCAGCACCGCGACCGGCAGCAGCCGGCTCCGGCGGCGCGGTGGCGGGGTGGGCTGCGGTGGCAGCGGGCGGGTGCTCACCGGCGGCGGGTAGCCGTACGAGGGCGGGACCGATGCCGAGCCGGCGGCCGGCGAGACCGGTACGCGTCCCGTGGCGGGTGCCGCGCCGTACGTCTGGGGGCGGCCGGACGGGTACGCGCCGGGCACCTGGACCCGGCCGCTGGCGCCTCCGGAAACGGATCCGGCGGACCCTCGTCCGTCAACCCCCTCCGGGCGGTAGTGTGAATCTTCCCTCCCCACGACCCCCTCCTCCCGCATCCCGAACCAGCCTGGGTGACACTACTTCGGTCCGAAGACTATGCGGCGTCCGGAGCCGGCGGGTGACACTTCACCCGTCCCGGGGCGTCAGTGGTTCCGTTTCAGCCAGCGTGGGCAGACGAGGGAGCGTGGAAGATGGATTTCGACGTCACGGTTGAGATCCCGAAGGGTCACCGGAACAAGTACGAGGTGGACCACGCGACCGGCCGGATCCGGCTGGACCGCACCCTCTTCACGTCGACCCAGTATCCGGCCGACTACGGATTCATCGAGGGCACCCTGGGCGAGGACGGCGACCCGCTGGACGCGCTGGTGCTCGTCCCCGAGCCGACCTTCCCGGGCTGCCTCATCCGGTGCCGCACCATCGGCATGTTCCGGATGACGGACGAGAAGGGCGGCGACGACAAGGTCCTCTGCGTGCCCTACGAGGACCCGCGCCAGGAGCACCTGCGCGACATCCACCACCTGGGCGAGTTCGACCGGCTGGAGATCCAGCACTTCTTCGAGGTCTACAAGGACCTGGAGCCGGGTAAGTCGGTCGAGGGTGCCACCTGGGTGGGCCGGGTCGAGGCCGAGGCCGAGGTCCGCGCGTCGTACCAGCGGGCCAGGGACGCCGAGGCCGCGGGCGGCGCCGGGCACTGACCACCACACGTCGAGGAAGGCCCGGGCCGGCGGCCCGGGCCTTCGTCGTGGGTCAGCCCAGCAGGCCGCGGGCGGAGTCGTAGAGGTCGAGCACCGCGCAGGCGACCGGGACCACCGAGACCACCAGCGCGGTGTCGGTCAGGTCGGCCACCCGACCGAGGTACGGGGAGACCGGCCGGCGGGCGTACGTCGTACCGGCGGCGACGGTGAGCAGGGCGACCAGCAGCCCGCCCCCGGCCAGCGCCAGCAGCCCGGTGGCGCCGGCCCGGCCGGCCAGCACCCCGCCGAGCACCGCGAACCCCGCCAGCCCGGCCGCCACCGGCGGGACCCGGTGGCGGACCGCCACGAAGAGCCGGGAGCGCAGCAGCAGCACCGCCGAACCCACCGCCACCAGCAGCCGGCCGGCGACCCCGCCGGTCAGCCCGAGCACGACCGCGGTGGCGACGGCCAGCACGGCGTGCCCGAGCAGCATCCCGGTGAGCATCTCCTCGGTGCGGGCCACCGCGGCGTGCACCCGGGCCCGGTCCGGCAGGTCCCGGACGCCGTCCGGCCCGCCGGCCGGGCCGGCCGGGCCGGCCGGGAGGGTGATCGGCGGCAGCGGCACCTTGCCGAGCCGGATGGCCAGCAGCGGGAGCCCGCCGAGGGCGAAGACCAGCGCGCAGAGCAGCACCGCCGCCGTGTCCGCCGGATCGAGCAGCAGGCCACCGAGGGCCGCGACCGCACCCAGCGCGCCCACGGTCGCCCCGGCCACGAAGACCCGCAGCCGGGTGGCCGTGCCGAGCAGGCCGAGCACCGCGACCAGCAGCAGCGCCACCGCGCCGGCGAGCAGTTCGGGGGCGCCCAGCCAGGGCAGCGGCCGCAGCGGGCCGACCGGGTCCCCGGAGGCGACCGCGAGGGCGCCACCGGCGAAGGCGTACGGGAGGGCGTACCCGCCGAGGGTGGCGCCGGTCGGCGCGTCGCCGTACGCCCGGGAGGCGACCGTGCCGGCGAGCGCGAGCAGCAGCGCCACCGCCACCGCGACGGGCCAGCCGGCGTGCTGCCCGGGCCCGGCGGCCAGCACGGCGAGCAGCCCGACGGCGAGCGGCACCCCCGCCCCGGCCAGCGCGGCGGCCCGGGTGGCCCGGGGGGACCAGGCGGCGCCCCGGCGGCGGGCGCCGTCGGCGATCGCCTCGACCACGTCGTCGTACTCCAGCTCGGGCCACTGGTCGTGGGCCGGCACCAGGTGCAGCACCTCGCCGTCGCGCACCCCTTGGGGCAGCAGCGCCTGCGCGGTCGCCAGCACCGCGCCGTCGGTACGCCGGAGCACCCAGCCGCCGTGCCGCTCGCCGTCGTCGGCCAGCCCCTCGCCGGCGTGCCGCAGCACCTCGGGCAGCAGCTCGGCCAGCGGGACCTGCTCCGGCAGCGCCACGTCCACCCGCCGCAGCGGTGCGCTGATCGTGACTCGGGCCAGCCCGGTAGTCATCGACTGATCTCCATATCGATCGGTAACGGTGGCTGACGGACGACAGGACTTTACCTACCATGAGCCAGGCTCGGGTTACCGAGAGCCATGGGAGGCTCAGTGTCCACTGTCGTCATCAAGCGACCGCCGCGCCGGCCGGCGCCGGAGATCCCGGTCGGTGACCTGCCCGTGGAGGCGCCCCCGGAGATCCCCGCCGTCACCGGCGCCCGCTGGCAGCAGGCGCTGATGGTGCTGCCCATGCTGGGCGGCACGGTGGCGATGGCGATGATGTTCGGCCGCGGCGGCGGGGCGTACTCGTACGTGGTGGGCGGCATGTTCGGGCTCTCCTCGGTGGCCATGCTGGTCACCTCCTGGGGCAGCGCCTCCGGCACCCCGAAGAAGTCGGAGATGATGGCCGCCCGCCGGGAGTACCTGCGGCACCTCACCGCGCTGCGCCGCCGGGTCCGACAGACCGTTGGGCAGCAGCGGGCCGGGCTGTACTACCGGCACCCGGACCCGGCCCGGCTCTGGTCGACGGTGGACAGCCACCGGGTCTGGGAACGCCGCCCCACCGACCCGGACTTCGCCGTGGTCCGGGTCGCCGTCGGCCCGCAGACCCTGGCCACCCCGCTGGTTCCGCCGGTCACCCGGCCGCTGGAGGAGCTGGAACCGATGACCGCCGGGGCGTTACGACGCTTCCTCGACGCGTACTCGGTGGTGCCGGACCTGCCGGTGGCGCTCTCCCTGCGCAGCTTCGCCCGGGTGCACGTGCGCGGCCTGCCCGCCGCCCCGACCCGGCCGGACGCGCAGGCGCCGGGCACCGGCTCGGCGGAGGCCCAGGCGCTGGGCCGGGCTCTGCTCACCCAGCTCGCCGTCTTCCACGCCCCCGACGAGCTGCTGGTCGCGGTCTGCGCCGGGCCGGAGCGGCGCGCCCTCTGGGAATGGGTCAAGTGGCTGCCGCACGCCCACCACCCGACCCGGGTGGACGCGCTCGGCCCGGTCCGGCTGGTCACCTCCTCCGCCGCCGAACTGGAACGGCTCCTCGACGACGTGCTCGCCAGCCGGTCCCGGTTCAGCCCGGCCGGCCCGGCCACCGACGGGCCGCACGTGGTGGTGCTGCTCGACGGCGGCGACCTGACCGGGGCGACCGACCTGACCGGCGACGGCGGCATCGACGCCGTCACCGTGATCGACCTGGAGACCCCGCCGCCGCGCCTGCTGGACCGCTTCGCGCTGCTGCTCGAGGTACGCGGGGACCGGCTGCACTCCTGGTCCGCCGAGGGGCACGCCGAGGTGGGCACCGCCGACCGGCTGGAGATCGCCGACGCGGAGGCCGTCGCCCGCCGGCTCGCCCCGCTACGGCTCGCCGCGACCGTACGCGGGGCGGAGGCCGCCCCCGGCGCCGAGCTGGGCCTGCCCGAGCTGCTCGGCATCGGCGACCCGGACGGGTTCACCGCCGAGCAGGGCTGGGCGCCCCGCCCGGCGCGGGACCGGCTGCGGGTGCCGATCGGCGTCGGCGCCGACGGCGGCGCCATCGAACTGGACCTCAAGGAATCGGCGCAGGACGGCATGGGCCCGCACGGGCTGCTGATCGGCGGGACCGGCTCCGGCAAATCCGAGCTGCTCCGCACCCTGGTGCTCGCGCTGGCCGCCACGCACAGCTCGGAGCAGCTCAACTTCGTGCTGGTCGACTTCAAGGGCGGGGCCACCTTCGCCTCGTTCGACCGGCTGCCGCACACCGCGGCGGTGATCACCAACCTGGCCGACGCGCTGCCCCTGGTGGACCGGATGGTCGACGCGATCAACGGGGAGCTGGTCCGCCGCCAGGAGCTGCTCCGCCGGGCCGGCAACTTCGCCAGCCTGCGCGACTACGAGCGGGCCCGGGCGGCCGGCACACCGCTCGCCCCGCTGCCCTCGCTGCTGCTGGTCTGCGACGAGTTCTCCGAGCTGCTCTCCGCCAAGCCCGACTTCATCGACCTGTTCGTCCAGATCGGACGGCTGGGCCGCTCCCTCGGCGTGCACCTGCTGCTGGCCAGCCAGCGCCTGGAGGAGGGGCGACTACGGGGGCTCGACACCCACCTGTCGTACCGGATCGGGCTGCGGACCTTCTCCGCGCTGGAGTCCCGGACGGTGCTCGGCGTCCCCGACGCGTACGAGCTGCCCCGCTCGCCCGGCCACGGCTACCTGCGCGCCGGCACCGAGCCGCTGGTCCGGTTCAAGGCCGCGTACGTCTCGGGGCCGGTCGCCCGGCGCGGCGGCGCGGCCGGCGGCGGCCCGGGCGGCAGCCCCCGGCTGCTCTCCTTCTCCACCCACCTGGTGCCGCTGCCCGAGTCGGCCACCCCGGTGGCGCTGCCCGCCGCCGAGGAGGAGACCGAGAGCCTCCTCGACGTGCTGGTCGGCCGGCTGGCCGGGCAGGGGCCGCCGGCGCACCAGGTCTGGCTGCCGCCGCTGGACCTGGCGCCCACCCTCGACGAGCTGCTCGGCCCGGTGAAGGTGGAGCCGCAGCGCGGCCTCGCCTTCGCCAATCCGGGGCTGCACGGCGCCCTCCAGGTGCCGGTGGCGGTGGTGGACAAGCCGTACGAGCAGCGGCGCGACCTGCTCTGGTTGGCGCTGGACGGCGCGGCCGGGCACGTCGCCGTGGTGGGCGGCCCGCAGAGCGGCAAGTCCCACCTGCTCCGGACGCTGATCTGCGCGCTGGCGCTCACCCACACCCCGGCCGAGGCGCAGGTCTACTGCCTGGACTTCGGCGGCGGCGGGCTCTCCGCGCTGCGCGACCTGCCGCACGTCGGCGGGGTGGCCGGCCGGGCCGACCCGACGGTGGTCCGCCGGACGGTCGGCGAGATCGGCACCGTGCTCGCCGAGCGGGAGCGTCGCTTCACCGAGCTGGGCGTGGAGTCGATGGCGGCCTGGCGGCAGCGCCGCTCCGCGCTGGCCGCGGCCGGTCAGCCCGCCGTCGACCCGTTCGGCGACGTGTTCCTGGTCGTCGACGGCTGGGCCACCCTGCGCGGCGAGTACGACGACCTGGAACCGCTGATCACCGACCTGGCCACCCGTGGCCTGTCGTACGGGGTGCATGTGGTGGCGAGCGCGGTCCGCTGGATGGACTTCCGGCCGGCCATCCGCGACCTGTTCGGTTCCCGGTTGGAGCTGCGGCTGGGCGATCCGTCGGACTCGGTGGTGAAGCGGAGCGCGGCGGCGACCGTACCGGAGAAGAGGCCGGGCCGGGGCGTCACCGCGCAGAGCCTGCACTTCCTCACCGCGCTGCCCCAGCTCACGGGCGGCGAGCCGGGCGAGCTGGTGAAGGCGGTCGCCGACGGGTGGGCCGGCCCGCCCGCGCCCCGGGTCCGGCTGCTCCCACCGGTGCTGCCCTACGCCGAGCTGGACCGCTCCGACGCGACCGGGCTGGCCTTCCCGATCGGGGTGGCCGAGTCGGACCTACGTCCGGTGACGCTGGACTTCGCCACCGAGCCGCACTTCGTGGTCTTCGGCGACGCCGAGTGCGGCAAGTCGTCCTTCCTGCGGGCGCTGGCCATCTCCATCGTCACCCGTTTCACCCCGGACCAGGCCCGGGTGATCCTGGTGGACTACCGGCGCAGCCTGTACGGCACGGTCGAGTCGGACCATCTGATCGGGTACGGCACCGCGGCGGCGCACACCACCGAGCTGATCGAGTCGGCGGCCGGCTACATGCAGCGCCGGCTGCCCGGCCCGGAGGTGACCCCGGCGCAGTTGCGGGACCGGTCCTGGTGGTCCGGGCCGGAGCTGTTCGTGCTGGTCGACGACTACGACCTGGTGGCCAGCGGCCCGGCCAACCCGCTGCGGGGCCTGGAGGAGCACCTGCCGCAGGCCCGGGACGTCGGGCTGCACCTGGTGCTGGCCCGCCGGGCCGGCGGCGCGGCCCGGGCCCAGTACGAGCCGGTCATCCAGCGGCTGCGGGAGCTCTCCACCGCCGGGCTGGTGATGAGCGGCAGCCCGGACGAGGGGCCGCTGGTCGGTCAGGTCCGTCCGGGGCCACTGCCGGCGGGACGCGGTCGTTTGGTCACCCGACGCGAGGGGGTACGGCTCGTCCAGCTGGCCCACCTGCCGCCACAGTGACCGGTGTGCCGGGAACGCTCCGTCAGGCAGGGGAAAACCGGTAATCTCTCCCAGCAGCACGTGTCCGCCGCGATGAATGGCTGAGGATGTGACCAGGGTTCGGCAGGGCTCCACGACGGCGCTCCACCGGTTCGCCGGCCGGGCACTGCTCGGTGCGGCGGCGACGGCCGTGACCGTGGTGGGCGCCGTGCCGTCGCCGGCGTCCGCCGTCCCGGCCCACCGGGCGACGACCGTCGCGGCGCCGGCGGCCGTGGCGCCCCTGGCCGAGCCGGACTTCGCGCCGGTCGACACGACCGCCCGGGCGGACCGGGTCCGTGACGACCAGTTCCAGCTCGAGGAGTTGGGGGCGTCGACGGCCTGGCGCACCTCGACCGGGCGCGGGGTCACCGTGGCGGTGATCGACTCCGGGGTGGACGCCTCCCATCAGGACCTGGTCGGGCAGGTGCTGCCCGGCATCGACCTGGTCTCCCCCGGCGGCGCCGCCGAGCCGGATCCGGTGGGTCACGGCACCACGGTGGCGAGCCTGATCGCCGGCCGCAACGACGACCGGCGGGGCGTGGTCGGGCTGGCGCCGGACGCGCGCATCCTGCCGGTCCGGGTGCTCGACGACGAGAACCGCTACGACGACGCGCTGATCGTCGCCAAGGGGGTCCGCTGGGCGGTCGACAACGGGGCGCGCGTGATCAACCTGTCGCTGGGCGGCGGCGGCGACAGCCCGGCGCTGGCCGCCGCCCTCGACTACGCCTTCGCCCGGGACGTGGTGGTGGTGGCCTGCACCGGCAACGTGGCCACCTCGACCAGCACCAAGGTCTGGTACCCGGCCCGGGAGCCCGGCGTGATCGCCGTGGCCGGCCTGGAACGCGACAGCGAGAACCTCTGGGCCGGCTCGATCACCGGGCACGCCACCGTGCTGACCGCCCCCGCCACCGGGCTGATCGGGGCGCGGCCTCCCGGCGGCTACTGGGGAGTGCAGGGCACCAGCTTCGCCTCGCCGCTGGTCGCGGCGACCGCCGCGCTGATCCGGGCCCGCTACCCGCAGATGTCCGCCGGGGACGTGGTGAACCGGCTGCTGGTCACCGCGAAGGACATCGGGCCCGCCGGCCGCGACGACCGTTTCGGGTACGGCCTGGTCGACCCGGTCGCGGCGCTGACCGCGGACGTGCCGGCGACGCACCGCAACCCGCTGGACGACAACGCCTCCCCGGGGGTGGTGGGCTTCGGCCCGGCCCCCGGTTCGGCGGACGGCGCCCAGGCCGGCGGCACCGGGGCGGACCCGCTCGGCTTCACCGCCCCCCGCCAGCACGCCCGCTGGACGGCCCAGCCAGCCGGTGCCGGGGAGGACCCGGCGCCCCGCCGGCTCTGGACCGGTGTCGCCATCCTGGTCGCCCTGGTCACCGGCGCGGCGCTGATGATCCGCCGGTTCCGCCAGTGGCGGCGCTGAGGGCGGTCTGATCTCGCCTCCGGCTGGGTAAGTGCTGCTCCCATGAGCCACCCCGGTCACCGCGACGCCGTAGCCCCACCGGACCGGCCCTGGCGGGCCCGCCGCCTGGACCGCGACCATTCGCTGGGCCTGCGGCTGACCGTCGCCTCGGCGGCGGCGTTCCTGGTGCTGGTGCCGTTCGCGCTGCTGGCCGTGCTGGTGGTAGGGGCCTGGCCGCCGCTGCACGAGCTGGACGCCACGGTGACCCACGCGCTGCACCGGTACGCCGTCGACCATCCCGCCTGGGTGCGGACGATGGACGTCTGGACGCACGTCTTCGGGCCCGGGCCGCTGCGGGTGGCCGCGCTGGTCGTGGTGCTCTGGCTGTGGAGCCGGCAGGCGCGGCGGCTGGCGCTCTGGGTGGTCACCACGATGGCGGTCGGCGGGTCGCTCGGCGCGCTGCTGAAGCTGCTGGTGGGCCGGAGCCGGCCGGACCTGCTCGACCCGGTGGCCCGGGCGGCCGGCTTCTCCTTCCCGTCCGGGCACGCCTTGAACGCCACCCTGGCCGCCGGGGTGCTGCTGCTGGTGTTCCTGCCGTTCACCCGGGGCCGGCCGGTCGCCCGGGTCGCCCTCTGGGCGGCGGCGGTGCTGATCGCCGGCGTGACCGGGCTGAGCCGGGTGGCGCTCGGCGTGCACTTCACCAGCGACGTGCTGGGCGGTTGGCTGCTCGGTACGGCGGTGGTGGCGGCGACCGCCGCCGCGTTCACCACCTGGCGGGCGCGGACCGGCCGGCCCACCGCACGCCCGGCGAAGGAGGGCGTGGAACCGGAGCTGGCCGACCCGACACCGCCGGGCCACGCGTAGTTCATCGCCGGAAGGGGTAATGGGCGGCCCATGTCCGATGTCGCGGTGCAGGTCCTCAAGCGGGTGCTGTTCCCGGTCACCCTGCTGCTCTCCTTCATGATCCTGCTCGGGGTGCTGGTGACCCGGGTACTCGACAAGACGTGGCCGTTCACCGTGGAGGACATGGTCAACCGGGAGCTGGCCGCGGATCGCACCGGCGGGTGGAACGACGTCTCGCTGGTCTTCAGCACCCTGGCCAGCACCCAGGTGATCGTCGTGGTCACGGTGCTGGTGGCGCTGATCCTGCGGCTGGTGCTGCACCGCTGGCGGGAGCCGCTGTTCCTGTGCGCGGCGGTGAGCGCCCAGGCGCTGGTCTTCCTGCTGACCACCATGGCGATCGACCGGCGCCGGCCGGCCGTGGAGCACATGGACGTCTCGCCGCCCACCTCCAGCTTCCCGTCCGGGCACACCTCGGCGTCGGTGGCGCTCTACGTCGGCATCGCGCTGCTGCTGGCCCTGAGGGCGAAGAGCACCGCGGCGAAGGCCACCTGGTGGACGCTGCTGGTGCTGGTGCCGATCGGGGTGGCGGTAGGCCGGATGTACCGGGGCATGCACCACCCGAGCGACGTGGTCGCCTCGTTCGTCAACGGCGGCATCTGCGTGGCGATCATGGCGCGGGCGGTGCTGGACCGGACCCTCCACTGGGGTCGGGCCAAGCTCCCCGGGCTCACCACATCGGGCGACGTGGGCGCCGCCCGGGCCTCCGCCGGGAGCTGACCCCGACCGCGGTCGGCCGGGGTCCGCGGGCGGGGCTCAGGTGCACTCGCCGGTGCCCACCCCACGGGTACGCTCCGCGCCGGCCAGCGCCACCGCCCGGGCCTCGGCGGCGGTCACCGCGAAGCCGGTGTTCGGGTCGTCCGCCGCCGCCGCGAAGATCACGCCGAGCACCAGGCCGTTCGAGGAGACCAGCGGGCCGCCGGAGTTGCCGCTGCGGACCAGCGCCCGGATCGTGTAGATCTCCCGGGTCACGTCGCCGGAGGAGTAGATGTCCGGCCCGGTGATCCGGTCGACGTCCCGTACCCGGGCCGGCCGGGCGTCGTACGGGCCGTCGAGCGGGAAGCCGAGCACGATCGCGTCCGCGCCGGAGGCGGCCTGCCCGGCGGCGAAGCGCAGCGACGGGCCGGGGAGCCCCGGCACGTGCAGCACGGCGAGGTCGCGGTCCGGGTCATAGACGACCACCTCGCCGTCGTACCGTTCGCCGCGCAGCTCGACCGCGACGGAGCGGGTGCCGGCGACGACGTGCGCGTTGGTCATCACCCGGTCGTCGGCGTACACGAAGCCGGAGCCCTCGATCCGGCGGGCGCAGCTGGGCGCGGAGCCGAGCACCTTGACCACGGCGCGCTGGCTGTTGGCCACCACCTGCGAGCCGGCGAGCGCCGGGTCGGGCGGCGAGACCTGCCGGGCGGAGGTACGGCCCAATCCGTTGAAGACGTCCGGGAAGCCGTTGGTGTCGACGGTGTCCCGCAGCGCGGTGGAGAGCTCCTGGGCCCGGTCCGGCAGGACCCGGTCCACCACGGTCAGCAGGGCGCTGTTCTTGACCGAGGCGGCCAGCCAGGGCAGCGACGACGAGCCGAGCGGCACCGCGACCAGCCAGGCCACCAGCATCACCGCGAAGATCGAGACGAACGCGCCGCCGACGTCGTCGGCGCGCTTGGCCACGTCATTGGTGATGGTGCGGCGCAGGTGCGAGCCGAGCCAGCCGGCGAGCGCCTGGCCCAGCACGGCCAGCCCGAAGACGGCGACCAGAGAGACCAGCACCCTGGTCCCGCTGTCGACGAACTGCCGGGCCAGCAGCGGGCCGACCTGGAGGCCGATGAGCGCACCCAGGAAGAACCCGGAGAACGACAGCGCTCCGATGACGAAACCCTGGCGGTATCCGCTGATCGCGAACACGAGCATGAGCAGGAGCAGAACGAGATCCACGGCGGACACGGGTCAAGGGTACGGGCACCGGGCTCGGCGGAGGTCCACCGCTTGCGGAACGTGACCGTCAGGTCAGCGGGCCGGCCATCTCGTCGACTTCGTCGGTGCCCGCCGAGGGCGCCGGGGTGGCCCCGACCGGCGGCAGCTCCATGACCCGGCCACGCGGCCAGGGACGGGCCCAGCCGCCCATCTCGAGCAGGGTGGCGAGCACCCCGGCGGTGAAGCCCCAGACGAGCATCCCCCGGGCCGAGAAGGCCGGGCCGATCCAGCCGCTGGGGTGGCGTACCCGCATCCGGTTGGCCGGGTCGACCAGTTCGGCGATCGGCAGCCGGGCGACGTGGGCGACCTCGGCCGGCTCGCGGGGGTGCACCGGGTGCGGGGTGTGCCACCAGGCCAGCACCGGGGTGACCACGAAGTCGCTGACCGGGATCCAGAGCTTCGGCAGCTCGGCCAGGACGGTGACGCTGGCCGGGTCGAGGCCGACCTCCTCGTTGGCCTCGCGCAGCGCGGTGGCGGAGGCGTCGGCGTCCTCCGGGTCGGCCGCGCCACCGGGGAAGGCCGGCTGACCGGCGTGGTTGCGCAGGGTGGCGGCCCGCTGGAGCACCAGCACGTCCGGGCCGGCGCCCGGCTCCTCGCCGAGCAGCACCAGCACCGCACTCTCCCGGCCGCCCTCCTCGGGGGTGGTGAGCCGGGTGAAGTCCTCGGCGCGGGCGGTGCCGAGCCGGCCCAGCAGCGGGTCGATCCAGGACGGCGGGCGGCGGGTCACCGCGACACTCCTGGTCGCGACCGCGCGGCTCGCGGCTCACTCGTCGCGCTCACGACGGCACCGCCACACCCAGGTGCCGCTCGACCAGCGCGGCGAGGCGGGCGTCGTCGAGGGCGCCGGTCGCGTCGACGTGGCGTACCCGCCCGTCGGCGTCGACGAGCAGGGTGAGCGGAAGGGCGTTGCGCCGCAGTTCCCGTTGCAGCGCCTCGCCCTGGTCGACCAGCATCGGGAAGCGGACGCCGAAGTCCTCGCCGATGGACCGGGCGCCGTCGCGGGTGTCCCGGCTGTTGACCCCGAGCACCTGGAACCGGCCGGCGGAGCGTTCGCTGAGCCGCTGGAAGGCGGGCAGTTCCTTGCGGCAGGGCGGGCACCAGGACGCCCAGACGTTGACCACGGCGGGGCCCCGCACGTCGCGCAGCGCCACCGGGCCGCCCCCGGTGAAGCAGGAGAGGGTCAGCTCGGGCAGCAGCTCCCCCGCCCCGCCGGCAGCCGCGGTGGCGGCGCCGGCTGCTCCGCTGCCCAGCGGCGACGCGCTGCCCGTCCGGGCGGCAATGCCCGTCGGGGCGGCACTGCCCGTCGGGGCGGCACTGCCCGTCGGGGCGGCGCTGCCGCTCGGGGCGGCGCCGGGCGGGCTGGTCAGCGTGGCGCAGTCGGCGAACGGCGACGGCCGCTCGGCGCGGGCGGTCGGGGTGGCCTGCTCCTGCTCGGTGGCGGTGCAGCCGGCGGCGGCCAGCAGCGCCGGGACGAGCAGGGCGGCGAGTCGCCGGTTCACGGCGCCTCCGCGGCGATGGCCTGCTGGGGCACCAGCTCCGGGTCCACCCCGGCGGCGACCGCGAGGTCCCACGCCCGGGGGCCCTTGAGCAGCTTGGCGGCGGCGGTCGGATCGGTCGGCCCGGTCCCGTACGACGGGCAGAGCTTCGCCAGCGTGCACGCGCCGCAGGCGGGCTTGCGGGCGTGGCAGACCCGCCGGCCGTGGAAGATGATCCGGTGCGAGAGCATGGTCCACTCCCGCTTCGGGAAGAGGGCGCCGATCTCGTGCTCGATCTTGACCGGGTCGGTCTGGGCGGTCAGCTTCCAGCGCTGCACCAGCCGCTGGAAGTGGGTGTCGACGGTGATCCCCGGGACGTCGAAGGCGTTGCCGAGGATGACGTTGGCGGTTTTGCGGCCGATCCCGGGCAGCGTCACCAGGTCGACAAGCTTGCCGGGGACCCGGCCGTCGTACCGCTCGACCAGGGCCTGGCCCAGCTTGATCAGCGAGTCGGTCTTGTTGCGGTAGAACCCGGTCGGCCGGATCAGCTCCTCCAGCTCGGCCCGGTCCGCGCCCGCGTAGTCGGCGGCGGTCGGATAGCGGGTGAAGAGCTTCGGGGTGACCTCGTTGACCTTTTTGTCGGTGCACTGCGCGGAGAGAATGGTGGCGACGGCCAGCTCCAGCGCGTTGGAGTGGTCGAGTTCACAGTGCGCGTCGGGGTGCGCCTCGGTCAGCGCCCGGCCGATCCGCCGGGCGCGCCGGGTACGACCGAGGTCGGTCTCGGTGGAACTGATGGTCACGCCGGCCAGCCTACGTCGCCGGGACGACAACCCGCCGGGCCCACGCCCCGGGGTCGCCGGGTTCAGCCGGCCTGCGCTGCGCTGATCTTCCCGGCGGCGTCGAACCGGGCGCCGCGCTCCCCGAAGTCGCTGCGGCTGAGCTGCCTGACCAGGCCGAGCCCCTGGTCGGCGGGGTCCATGGTCGGCTTGCCCACGGAGCTCATCCGGGTGGAGGTGAACGAACCGCCGGCGAAGCTGCCGTCCGGCTTGAGCGACACCTTGAGCACGCCGCCCCAGCCGAGCCGCCCGCTCGGATTCAGCGACCGCCCACCACCGGCGAAGTTGCCGAGGCTGTACGCGATCAGCCGGCCCTGGTAGAACTCCATGCCGCGCAGCACGTGCGGGCCGTGCCCGACGATCAGGTCCGCCCCCGCGTCGATCATGGCGTGGGCGAACTTCACCGGGTCACCCCGGTTCTCGCCGTAGAAGAGTTCGGTGCCCGGCCTGACCCTGGTCTTGTCGGCGCCCTCGGCTCCCATGTGCACCTGCACGACCACGATGTCGGCCATGGTGGAGGCCTTCTCGACGACCAGGTTCGCGGCGTCGATGTCGGTCAGGCTGTTGGACCAGGGGTACGACGAGAAGCCGGCGACCGCCACCTTCACGCCCTTGACCTCGACCACGGTGATCTGGTCGGGCGCCCCGGTGTGCTTCAGCCCGTGCGCCTCGAGCGCCCTGCGGGTGTTCGCGTAACCCTGGGGGCCGTAGTCGTAGCCGTGGTTGTTGGCCTGGTTGAGCAGCTGGAAGCCGGCTTCCTTGAGGTGGGCGGCGTACTCGGCCGGGGCCCGGAACTGGAAGCAGTTGGTGGAGCCCGGGGCGCACTTGCCGGTGCCGGTGTCCGCGGTGAGCGGCTCCTCCAGGTTCCCCATCACCAGGTCGGACTTCAGCGCGTCGGAGATCTCGTCGAAGAAGCCCTTTCCGCCGTTGGGCGGGAGCTTGGCCGGGGCGTTGCCCATGATGACGTCGCCGGTCGCCGAGAGGGTGATCGCGCCGGTCGCCCCGTCGGCGGTGGGTGCCGGCCCGTCGGTCGGGACCGGGGAGCCGGTGGCGCCGCCACCGCCACCGGGCTGCCAGACCGGCGCGGGATCGTCCGACCGGGTGCAGCCGGCGCCGAGCAGCACGCCGAGCAGAGCGCCGGCGGCGAGCGCGGCGCGGCGGCGGGGGCGCGGGGGTGCGGCAGCGTACATCGGGCGCCACGCTACCGGGTATGCATCCGCCCGACGATGGCCGATCGGACGGAACTTCAGCCCGCCGGCCGGTCCGACCACGGGACGCAGGGTGCCGCGCCGCCGTCCCGGACGGCGGCGTGCACGGCGCGGGCGAGCGGGGCGCCCCAGGTGGAGCGGGGGCCGCCGTAGGGCTCGGCGGGGCCGTCCACCGGGCAGAGCACGGTGACTGCGTCGGTGGGCGTACCGGTGGCCGGCAGGCCGAGCTCCCAGATCGCCTGGGCCTTCGCCTCGGTGGCGGTGGCGACCGCGTTGACCAGGGCGGCGTCGCTCAGCGCGGCCGGCACGTACGCCACGATGTTGACCGTGCCGACGCGCTGCGCCGGGGCCGCCGGCGCGGCCGCGGCGGCCCAGAGCGGGGTGCCGAGGCCGACGGTGGCCCAGACCCGCACGCCGGTGTCGGTCCGGGTCACCACTTCCGCGACGTCCACCCCGGTCAGCAGGCCGACCCCGGGCCCGTCGAGGCCCTGGCCGTGGGCCAGCGCGATCAGGTGGTCCGCCGGGTCGTCCCGGTGGTACGACATCGACACGGTCGCGTTGACCACCCAGCGGCGGACGCCGATCCCGCCGCCCAGCGGGCCGGAACTGACCGCCCGCAGTGGGCCGTCGGCGCGCCACACCAGCAGGGGGACGTCCCGCCCGTCCTCGGGTCGGGTGGCCAGCACAGGCTCGTTCAGCACGCCGGTCACCCTACGACCCACGCCGGCGACGGCCGGTGACAACCCAGGGCGCGCGCGGGATACTAACCCTTGATCAGGTCCGCAGGGTTACGCCCAACGATCAAGTTTCGAGGGGTGCGGCTCTGATTCATGCTCACGTGCGCCTAGACTTGGCGGCGCGCGAGGGATCAGCGGACGGCGGACCCGGCCGACGGACGGCACGCGCAACCGGAGGTGCGCGATGGACGAGGTACTGGCCCGCAGCGGGATCTTCCAGGGTGTCGACCCGGAGGCTGCCGAGGCGCTCGCCAAGGAGATGGAGACGATCGACGTCCGCAAGGGCGAGATCGTGTTCAACGAGGGCGAGCCCGGCGACAGTCTCTACATCCTCCTGTCGGGAAAGATCAAGGTCGGGCGTCGGGCGGCCGACGGCCGGCAGAACCTGATCGCGGTGATGGGCCCGTCGGACATGGTCGGTGAGCTGTCGCTCTTCGACCCCGGTCCGCGTACGGCCACCGCCACCGCGGTCACCGACACCCGGCTGGTACGGCTGCGCAAGCAGGCGCTGCGGCCGTGGCTGAACAACCGGCCCGAGATCGCCGAGCAGTTGCTGCGGGTGCTGGCCCGCCGGCTGCGCCGGACCAACGACTCGCTGGCCGACCTGATCTTCACCGACGTGCCGGGCCGGGTCGCCAAGAACCTGCTCCAGATGGCCGGCCGCTTCGGCACCCGGGACGGCGGCGTCCTGCGGGTGACCCACGACCTGACCCAGGAGGAGATCGCCCAGCTCGTCGGCGCCTCTCGGGAGACCGTCAACAAGGCGCTCGCCGACTTCGCCTCGCGCGGCTGGCTGCGCCTGGACGGCAAGAGCATCATCATCCTCGACCCGGAGCGGCTGGCCCGCCGCGCGCGGGTCTGACAGGTCAGATCGGTCTTCCCGGCCCGGCCCGCCGTCGTGCGGTCCGGGCCGGTCCGGTTTCTGCCCGCGCCCGCCCCGGCCACGGATACTGCCGTTCCCCCAGGGGCGGCACCGGTCGGTGCTGCCGCCAGTCCTCCGCCTGTCCACGCCAGTGCGACCAGGTGCGCCGGAGGTACCACCCGTAGAGCGCGCCGGGGACCAGCCCGAACGCGACCAGACCGGCGTCGGCGACCGGCGACGGCCCGCCGAGGGGCAGGGACACGTCCTCCGGCTCGGCCGGGTCGTAGACGACGGTGACCACGTCACCGGGGGCGGGCCGCGGTTCGGGTATGGCCGACGTGCTGCCCCGCACCGCCCGACCCTCCGGCGTGGTGAACCGCACCTTCATCGCCGACCTTCGCGGGAACACCGACACGCTCTCCACGACGGCCGGGGTGCTGACGCCCCGCTCCCGTAGCTGCCACCCGTCGACCAGGGCACCGATCCCGCAGGCGAGCACGGTGACCGTGCCACAGCAGACCAGAAACGCCGCAAGGGCCGGGTGCCGGAGCCAGTACCCGGGCCGCCAGCGGCTGCGCGGTTCCCGCTCGACCGGGGCGGCCGGTGGCGCCGCGGCGGCTGTGCGCGCTCGGCGCGGTCGGCCCGGTCGCCACGGTCGCCCGCGTCGGCTCCGCCGACCACCCATCGCCACCTCCCGTGCCTCCGGCTACCGCGTCGCGCCGTTCGACCGGCGCCCGTCGGGCCGGCCCGACGGTAGGCCGCCCTGGCAAGCCTGGACACCGTCTGCCCGGGGCAGAATTCCTGGACATCGGACGCGAGCCGGGGCCACGGTGTGCCGATGCTGCAACGTGTCGCCGTACTCTCCGACATCCACGGCGTGCTGCCGGCGCTGGAGGCCGTCCTGGCCGAGCCGGACGTGGCCGCCGCCGACCTGATCGTGCTCACCGGTGACCTCGCGGCCGGGCCGCAGCCGGTCGAGGTGCTGGACTTGCTCGCTGGGCTGGGCGAACGGGCCCGCTGGGTCCGGGGCAACGCGGACCGGGAGCTGGTCGAGGCCCGGGCGGGCACACCCTCCCCCATCGAGGTCTCGAACTGGGCGGCCGCGCAGCTGCGCGAGGACCAACTGGCCCGGTTGGCCGCCCTGCCGCTGACCGTCACCCTGCCGGTGGCCGGCCTCGGCGATGTCCTGTTCTGCCATGCCACGCCCCGGGACGACGAGGAGGTCGTGCTGGTGGACTCCCGGCCGGCGCGCTGGGCGGAGGTCTTCGCCGGCCTGCCGGCCACGGTCGGCACGGTGGTCTGCGGGCACACCCACATGCCGTTCGCCCGGCTCGTCGACCGCCGGCTGGTGGTCAACCCGGGCAGCGTCGGCATGCCGTACGGCGGGCCGGGGGCGTACTGGGCGCTGCTCGGGCCGGGTGTGCAGCTACGCCGAACAGAGTTCGACGTGGACGGCGCGTGCGCGCGGGTGACGGCCGAGTCCGGCTTCCCGGACGCCGCCGGATTCGCCGACGAGTACCTGCGCTCCCGGCACAGCGACCTGGACGCGCTCGCCGCCTTCGGTCCCCGCGACGGCCGCTGACCCCCGCGCCCGCCACCGCGCCGGCCGGTCGCCACCGGTCCGGCGACGCTCCCCGAAAAAAGTCAGTCTTGACTGTTTGTTTCGGTGCCGGCACGCTGTCCCCGTGCCCACCGCATCGACCCGCATCCCTCAGCAGGAGCGCAGCCGCGCCACCCAGGCCCGGCTGCTGGAGGCGACCGTCGAGTGCCTGGTGGAGCACGGCTGGTCCGGCACCACGACGACCGTGGTCGCCGCCCGGGCCGGCGTCTCGCGCGGCGCCCAGCTGCACCACTACCCGACCAAGGCCGCGCTGGTCACCGCCGCCGTCGCACACCTCGCCGAACGGCGGGCCGGGGAGCTGCGCACCGAGGCCGAGGCGCTGCCCACCGGCCCGCAGCGGCTCGACCGGGTGGTCGACCTGCTCGGCGCGGCCTTCACCGGCCCGCTCTTCGTCGCCGCCCTCGAACTCTGGGTGGCCGCCCGCACCGACGCCGAGCTGCGCGACGCCCTGGTGCCGCTGGAGGCCCGGGTCGGCCGGGAGATGCACCGGCTCACCGTCGGTCTGCTCGGCGTCGACGAACGCCGGCCCGGGGTCCGTGAGGCGGTCCAGGCCACCCTGGACCTGCTCCGCGGGCTCGGCGTGGCCAACCTGCTCAGCGACGACTCGGCCCGCCGCACCGCCCTGCTGCACACCTGGAAACGCCAGCTCGCCGCCCTGCTCACCCCGGATCCGGGCCCGCAACGCCCGGCTCCGGACGCCGGCACCTGACCGGCCCACCGCCCGGAGGCACCATGGTCGACCTGACAGCACTGCTCGCGGACCTGGCCGCCGAGTCCGAGCAGCTCGACGCCCTCGTCGCCGCGCTGCCGGCGGACGGATGGTCGCGGCCCACACCGGCTCCCGGCTGGACGGTCGGCCACCAGATCGCCCACCTCGCCTGGACCGACCACGTGGCCCGGCTCGCCGCCACCGACGCCGAGGCGTTCTTCGCCTCGGTCACCTCGGTCCCCGACCCGAGCCGGCTGGTCGACGACGGCGCGGAGCAGCTCCTCGCGCCGCCGGCCGAGCTGCTCGCCCGCTGGCGGGCCGGCCGGGTCGGGCTCGCCGAGGCCCTCGCCGCCGTCCCGCCCGGGGAGAAACTGCCCTGGTACGGCACCCGGATGTCGGCCGCCTCGATGGCCACCGCCCGGATCATGGAGACCTGGGCGCACGGCGAGGACGTCGCGGACGCGCTCGGCGTACACCGCACCCCGACCGAGCGGCTGCGGCACGTCGCGCACCTCGGCTTCCGTACCCTCGGGCACGGCTTCGCCGCCCACGGCCGGCCGGTCCCCACGGCGCCGGTGCGGGTGGAGCTGACCGCGCCCGACGGGTCGACCTGGGGCCTCGGGCCGGCGGGCGCGGCGGACCGGGTCACCGGCCCGGCGCTCGACTTCTGCCTGCTGGTCACCCAGCGGCGGCACCGCGCCGACCTCGCGCTGGTCGCCACCGGGTGGACCGCCGACGCCTGGCTCGACGTGGCCCAGGCCTTCGCCGGCCCGCCCGGCGCCGGCCGCCGGCCGCGGACCACCAGCGGGGCCCGGGCATGACCGGGGTACTGCGGGTCGGCAACGCCTCCGGCTTCTACGGCGACCGCCTCTCCGCCTGGCGGGAGATGCTCGACGGCGGCGAGCTGGACGTGCTCACCGGCGACTACCTGGCCGAACTGACCATGCTGATCCTCGGCCGGGACCGGATGCGCGACCCCGACCTGGGCTACGCGAAGACCTTCCTCCGCCAGCTCGAAGGCACTCTGGGCACCGCGCTGGACCGGGGAGTGCGGATCGTGACCAACGCCGGCGGGTTGAACCCGGCCGGGCTGGCCGCCGCGATCCGGGCGCTCGGCGACCGGCTCGGCCTCACCGTGCGGGTCGGTCACGTCGAGGGTGACGCCCTGCCCCGCCCGGACGCGCTCACCGCGAACGCGTACCTCGGCGCGTTCGGCATCGCCGCCTGCCTCGACGGCGGCGCCGACGTGGTGGTCACCGGCCGGGTCACCGACGCCTCCCTGGCGGTCGGGCCGGCGATCGCCCGTTTCGGCTGGGGGCGCGACGACCTGGACGCCCTGGCGGGGGCGACCGTCGCCGGGCACCTCATCGAGTGCGGCACGCAGGTCACCGGCGGCAACTTCAGCTTCTTCACCGAACTGCCCGACAGGGGCCACCGCCCCGGCTTCCCGATCGCCGAGATCCACCCGGACGGCTCCGCCGTCGTCACCAAGCATCCCGGCACCGGCGGCGCGGTCACCGTCGAGACGGTCACCGCCCAACTGCTCTACGAGGTGGGCGGGCCGGCGTACCTCGGTCCGGACGTGGTGACCCGGCTCGACACGGTGCGGCTGCGCCAGGACGGGCCGGATCGGGTCCACGTCTCCGGCACCCGGGGCACCCCACCGCCGGACACCCTCAAGGTCGGCATCAACAACCTCGGCGGCTTCCGCAACTCGATGACGTTCGTCCTCTGCGGGCTGGACATCCCGGCCAAGGCCACGCTGGTCCGGGCGCAGCTGGAGGAGGTGGTCGGCAAGGAGGGGCTGGAGTTCACCCTGGCCCGCACCGACCACCCGGGCGCGAGCGACACCGAGACCGCGAGCGCGCTGCTGCACGTACACCTGCGCGACGGCGACCGGGAGCGGGCCGGGCGGGCCTTCTCGGCCGCCGCGGTGGAGCTGGCCCTGGCCTCCTATCCCGGCTGCACCCTCACCACCCTCCCCGGTGACGCCGCCCCGTACGGCGTCTTCACCGCCGTCGCGGTCCCGCAGGACGAGGTTGCGCACGTCGCGGTGCTGCCCGGCGGGGAGCGGGTGCCGATCGCCCCGCCGATCCGGACGACCCCCGCACCCGCGGAACCGGCGCCGACCGCGCCGGCCGCTCCACCGGATCCGGGGCGGCCGACCCGGCGCGGGCCGCTCGGTGAGCTGGTCGGGGCGCGCTCCGGCGACAAGGGCGGGGACGCCAACCTCGGCGTCTGGGCCCGCACGGACGCCACCTGGGCCTGGCTGCGCGGCTGGCTCACCGTGGACCGGCTCGCCGAACTGCTGCCGGAGACCGCCCCGCTGACCGTCGAGCGGTACGAGCTGCCGCACCTGCGCGCGGTCAACTTCGTGCTCCGCGGCCTGCTCGGGCAGGGTGTGGCCGCCTCCACCCGATTCGACCCGCAGGCGAAGGCGCTCGGCGAGCTGCTCCGCTCCCGGATCGTCGACCTGCCGGCGCAGGGGTGACGGCGATGACCATCGTGGACACTCCGGAACGCCGGCAGCTGCGCGAACTGACCCGGGCCTTCGTCAAGAAGGAGGTCCTGCCGCACCTGGCCGACTGGGAGCGGGCCGGCGAGGTGCCGCGTGACCTGCACGCCACCGCCGCGAAGATCGGCCTGCTCGGCATCGGCTTCCCCGAGTCGGTCGGCGGCAGCGGCGGCGACCTGCTCGACTCGATCGTGGTGACCGAGGAGATCATCCGGTCCGGTGGCTCGTCCGGGCTGGTCGCGGCGCTCTTCACGCACGGCATCGCCCTGCCGCACATGGTGGCCGCCGCCGGCGGCCGGGCCGGAGGCCTCCTCGGCGGCCGGCTCGGCGGGGGCGGGGCGCCGGGCGACAACGACCTGGTCGACCGGTACGTCCGCCCCACCCTGGCCGGGACGATGATCGGCGCGCTGGCGATCACCGAGCCGGGCGGCGGCTCGGACGTCGCCGCGATCCGCACCACCGCCCGCCGGGACGGCGACCACTACGTGGTGAACGGGTCGAAGACCTACATCACCAGCGGCATCCGGGCCGACTTCGTGACCACGGCGGTCTGCACCGACTTCCCGGGCAGCGGCGAGCTCAGCCTGCTGGTGATCGAGAAGGGCACGCCCGGCTTCACCGTCGGGCGGCGGCTGGAGAAGCTGGGCTGGCACTGCTCGGACACCGCCGAGCTCTCCTTCGTCGACGTACGGGTGCCGGTGGCGAACCGGATCGGCGAGGAGAACACCGGCTTCCTCGCGATCATGCAGCACTTCGCCGCGGAGCGGCTCTCGCTGGCCACCCAGGCGTACGCGACCGCGCAGCGCTGTGTGGAGCTGGCGGTGCGGTGGTGCCGGGACCGGGAGACGTTCGGCCGGCCGCTGGCCAGCCGGCAGGTGGTCCGGCACCGGCTGGCGGAGCTGCACACCCGCGCCGAGGCGGCCCGCGCGTACGTGCACGACGTGGCGGCCCGGGTGGCGGCCGGCGAACCGGTGGTGACCGAGGTGGCGATGGCGAAGAACGTCGCGGTGGCCGCCTGCGACCACGTGGTCGACGCGGCGCTGCAACTGCACGGCGGCTTCGGCTACCTGCGCGACGCCGAGGTGGAACGGCACTACCGGGACGCCCGGATCCTCGGCATCGGCGGCGGCACCACCGAGATCATGAACGAGATCATCGCGAAGGGCATGGGGCTGTGAGTGCGAGGAGTGAGCTGGGTCTGCGAGCCCCGCAGTCACGAACGGAAAGGAGCCCTGTGACCACACTGGACAGCGCGATCGACCCGTCCTCGCCCGGCTTCACGGCCAACCGCGAGGGGCTGCGGGAACGCCTCGCCGAACTGGAGGCCGCGCTCGACCAGGCCCGGGCCGGCGGCGGTGAG
This sequence comes from Micromonospora lacuserhaii, assembly GCF_036902735.1. NCBI lineage: Bacteria > Bacillati > Actinomycetota > Actinomycetes > Micromonosporales > Micromonosporaceae > Micromonospora > Micromonospora lacuserhaii. The sequence goes on from NZ_JBAKHO010000003.1 coordinate 173,605, forward strand.
AGGTACGTGACCCGGCACCACCAGCGGGGAAAGCTGCTCCCCCGGGAGCGGATCGAGCTGCTGCTCGACCCGGACAGCCCGTTTCTGGAGTTGTCCCCGGTGGCCGCGTACGGCACCGACTTCCCGGTCGGCGCCAGCACGGTCACCGGCATCGGCGTGGTCGAGGGCGTGGAGTGCCTGGTCGTCGCGAACGACCCGACGGTACGCGGCGGCGCGGTCAACCCGTGGGCACTGGCGAAGACCCGGCGGGCCGGCGAGATCGCCCTCGCCAACCGGCTGCCGATGATCAATCTGGTCGAGTCGGCCGGGGCGGACCTGCCCACCCAGGCGGAGATCTTCATCCCGGGCGGCCGGGTGTTCCGCGACCTGACCCGACTCTCCGCGGCGAAGATCCCCACGGTCAGCGTGGTCTTCGGCAACGCCACCGCCGGCGGCGCGTACGTGCCGGGGATGTCCGACTTCACCATCATGATCCGGGACCGGTCGCAGGTCTACCTGGCCGGGCCGCCGCTGGTGAAGATGGCGACCGGCGAGGTCACCGACGACGAGTCCCTCGGCGGGGCGGCCATGCACGCGTCGACGTCCGGCCTGGCCGACTTCCTGGCGGAGGACGAACGGGACGGCATCCGGCTGGCCCGGCAGTGCGTCCGCCGGCTGAACTGGCGCAAGCAGGGGCCACCGCGGCGTACCGCCTCTCCCCGGGAGCCGAAGTACGACCCGGAGGAGCTGCTCGGCATCGCCAGCGCCGACCTCAAGGTGCCCTTCGACCCGCGCGAGGTGTTGGCCCGGGTGCTGGACGGCAGCGAGTTCGACGAGTTCAAGCCGGCGTACGGGACCGCGCTGGTCACCGGCTGGGGCGAGCTGCACGGGTATCCGGTCGGCGTGCTGGCCAACGCTCGCGGCGTGCTGTTCAGCGAGGAGGCGCAGAAGGCGGCCCAGTTCATCCAGCTCGCCAACGCCGCCGACACCCCGCTGGTCTTCCTCCAGAACACCACCGGCTACATGGTCGGCACCGAGTACGAGCAGCGCGGCATCATCAAGCACGGCGCTCTCATGATCAACGCGGTGTCGAACTCGAGGGTGCCGCACCTGACGGTCAACCTGGGCGCCTCCTACGGCGCCGGCAACTACGGCATGTGCGGCCGGGCGTACGAGCCGAGGTTCCTCTTCACCTGGCCGAACGCGAAGTCGGCGGTGATGGGGCCGGCGCAGCTCGCCGGGGTGCTCTCGATCGTGGCCCGGCAGGCCGCCGCCGCCCGGGGGCGCGACTACGACGAGGACTCCGACGCGGCGATGCGGATGATGGTCGAGCAGCAGATCGAGTCCCAGTCCGGGGCGCTCTTCCTCTCCGGCCGGCTCTACGACGATGGGGTGATCGACCCCCGGGACACCCGTACCGTCCTCGGGCTCTGCCTGTCGGCGATCCACAACGGACCGGTGAAGGGCGCCGACGGCTTCGGCGTCTTCCGGATGTGAGGGGCAACCAGTGATCACCCGACTTCTCGTGGCCAACCGGGGCGAAATAGCCCGCCGGGTCTTTGCCACCTGCCGTGAGCTCGGCGTCGAGACGGTCGCCGTGCACTCCGACGCCGACGCCGACGCACCCTTCGTCGCCGAGGCCGACCAGGCCGTCCGCCTGCCCGGGAACACCCCGGCCGAGACGTACCTGCGGATCGAGCTGATCCTGGACGCGGCCCGGCGGGCCGGCGCGGACGCCGTCCACCCGGGCTACGGCTTCCTCGCCGAGAACGCCGAGTTCGCGGCGGCGGTGACCGACGCGGGGCTGACCTGGGTCGGCCCGCCGGCCAAGGCGATCGCCGCGATGGGCGACAAGATGGCCGCCAAGGCGCTGCTGGTCGATGCGGGCGTGCCGATGCTGCCGACCTGGACCGACGGCGACCAGGTCACCGACTTCCCGGTGCTGGTCAAGGCGTCCGCGGGTGGCGGCGGCCGGGGGATGCGGATCGTCCGCGACGCCGCCGGGCTGGCCGAGGCCGTCGCCTCCGCGCGCCGCGAGGCGGCCGCAGCGTTCGGCGACGGCACGGTCTTCATCGAGCGGTACGTCGAGCGCGGCCGGCACGTCGAGGTGCAGATCTTCGGCGACACCCACGGCTCGGTGGTGGCGCTCGGCGAACGGGACTGCTCGATCCAGCGCCGGCACCAGAAGATCGTCGAGGAGGCTCCGGCGGTGGCCGCCCCGGAGCTGCGGGCCCGCCTGCACGAGGCGGCGGTGGCGGCCGGCCGGGCCGTCGACTACGCCGGCGCCGGCACGGTGGAGTTCCTGCTCGCCCCGACCGGGGAGTTCTTCTTCCTGGAGATGAACACCCGCCTGCAGGTCGAGCACCCGGTCACCGAGGCGGTCACCGGGCTGGACCTGGTCCGGCTGCAACTGCTGGTCGCCGAGGGCGCGCCGCTGCCGCTGGCGGCGACCCCGCCGGTCGACGGTCACGCGATCGAGGTACGCCTCTGCGCCGAGGACCCGGCCCAGGGCTTCCGCCCGGCCACCGGCGTCCTGCACCGTTTCGCGGTCCCCGGGGTGACCGGCGAGTTCGCCCCCACGCGCGGGCTGCGGCTCGACTCCGGCGTGGTGGACGGCTCGACAATCGGCGTGCACTACGACTCGATGCTGGCCAAGCTGATCACCTGGGCGCCGACCCGCGGCGAGGCCGCCCGTGCCCTCGCGGGCGCGCTGGCCCGGGCCGAGTTCCACGGCGTCGCCACCAACCGGGACCTGCTGGTCCGGGTGCTGCGCAGCCGGGAGTTCGGCGCGGCCGAGGTCGACACCGGCTTCCTGGAGCGGCACGACGAGGTCTTCGCCCCACTCCTGCCGGCCGAGCAGGTGCCCCTCGTGGCGCTGGCCGCCGCGCTCGCCGGTGCGGCCGACCGGCGGGCGACCGCCCCGGTGCTCCCCGGGCTCCCCTCGGGCTGGCGCAACGTGCCCGCCTTCCCGCAGGTCACCCGCTACGCCGGGCCGGACGGCGAGATCGAGGTCCGCTACCGGCTGGACCGGACGGGCGCCCTCGCCGAGTGGTCCAGCACCTCCGGGACCACCGGCGACCCCGCGGCCGACCGGACCGACCCGGCGCCGACCGGGACCGCCGGGCCGGCCGGAGACGCCGCCGGGCAGCCGCCGACCGTGGCGCTGGTCGAGGCCACCCCGCACCGGGTGGTGCTCGACGTCGACGGCGTGCGGCGGGCCTTCCGCGTACATCGGGTGGGTGCGGAGGTCTTCGTGGACGGCCCGGACGGGGCGGCGAGCCTGACCGAGCTGCCGCGATTCCCGCTGCCCACCGCGGAGCTGGCGGCCGGTTCGCTGCTGGCGCCGCTGCCCGGCACGGTGACCCGGGTGCACGTCGAGGTCGGCCGGCGGGTCATTGCCGGAGAACTGCTGCTGACCCTGGAAGCGATGAAGCTCGAACATCCCGTGCTCGCCCCGACCGACGGCGTGGTCGCCGAACTGCCGGTGCCGGCCGGCGGCCAGGTCGAGACCGGCGCCGTGCTGGCCGTGGTCAACCTCGAGGAGGACCTCCGATGAACTTCGACCTCACCCCCGAACAGGACCAGCTCCGCGACGCCGTCCGCGCGCTGGGCCGCAAGTACGGCCACTCCTACTTCGTGGAGAAGGCGAAGGCCGGCGGGCACACCACCGAGCTGTGGAGCGAGGCCGGCCGGCTCGGCTACCTCGGCGTCAACATCCCCACCGAGTACGGCGGCGGGGGCGGCGGCATCACGGAACTGGCCATCGTCTGCGAGGAGCTGGCCGCGGCCGGCTGCCCGCTGCTGCTGCTGGTGGTCTCCCCGGCCATCGCCGCCACGGTGATCAACAAGCACGGCACCGACGAGCAGCGCAAGCGGCACCTGCCCGGCCTCGCCGACGGCACCCAGAAGATCGTCTTCGCGATCACCGAGCCGGAGGCCGGCTCGAACTTCCACCGGCTCGGCACGGTGGCCCGCCGCGACGGCGACGACTGGCTGCTCTCCGGCCGCAAGTGCTACATCTCCGGCGTGGACGAGGCGCAGTACGTCCTGGTCGTGGCGCGTGTCGCCGTCGGAGACGGTCAAGGTGGCCCGGGGGACGCCTCTCCGCAGAAGCTCAAGCCGGCGCTGTTCATCGTGCCGACCGACGCTCCCGGGCTGACCCGCTCCAAGCTGGACATGGAGATCCTCTCCCCGGAGAACCAGTTCCTGCTCTACCTGGACGACGTGCGGCTGCCCGCCGACGCGCTGGTCGGCGAGTCGCTCGACGCCGGCCTGCCGGCGCTCTTCGCCGGGCTCAACCCGGAACGGATCACGGTCGCCGCGATGGGCGCCGGCACCGGCCGGTACGCCATCGAGCGGGCCAGCGAGTACACCGCCACCCGCAAGGTGTGGGGCGGCCGGAGCATCGGCTCCCACCAGGGCGTCGCCCACCCCCTCGCGCACGCGGCGGTGCAGGTGGAGCTGGCCCGCCTGATGATCCACAAGGCGGCCACCCTCTACGACGCCGGCCGTGACCTGGAGGCCGGCGTCTCCGGCAACATGGCCAAGTACGCCGCCGGCGAGGCCGCCGCGCTCGCCGTGGACACCGCCGTGCAGGCGCTCGGCGGGGCCGGCATGACCACCGAGTACGGCGTGGCCACCCTGCTCGGCGCGGTCCGGGCCGGCCGGATCGCCCCGGTCAGCCGGGAGATGATCCTCAACTTCGTCGCCCAGCACGTCCTCGGCCAGGACAAGTCGTACTGACAGCGCGTCGGCGGCGACTCCGGCCGGGCACGCCGCCGGCCTGACGTGCCGCCGGCGGAAAGGGTGACCGTTTCGACACCCTGCGTTCAACCGCCCTCCACTGCCACGATCGGGGCGACGATCCACAGGGGAGGGTGTCATGGACAGAAGAGCCATTCTCAAGGGGCTGGCCGCCACCGCGGTGACCGCGCCGGCGGCCGGCCTGCTCGGCGCCGCGCCAGCCGAGGCGGCGACCCACTACGTGATGGCGACAGAGCAGGCCAGCGGGCGGATCCTGCGCTTCAACCCGGCCGCCTGGAGCAGCGGCACGGTGCTCTGGAAGGCGCCGAGCACCACCGGCACCTGGACGAACCTCTCCGACGTCAAGCGGCGGGCGACCGCGCGGTGGGGCAACGTCATGCTGGTGACCTCCTCCGGGGTGGGTGACTACCTGGGCCGCGCCGCGATGATCGACGAGAGCGCGATCAGCTCCGCCAGGACCGGCGGCATCGTCTGGCAGGCGACGGTGGACGGCAACCCGCACTCCATCGAGCGGATCGAGGGCAAGGGCGCCATCGTGGTCGCCACCTCCAAGGGGCCGACCGGTTCGTCCACCGGCGGCGGGCTGCACCTCTTCGTGCCGTCCAGCAACGGCGGCAAGCCGGGCACCAGCGCGGTGAAGTTCTACGGCTTCCGCGGCGCGCACGGGGTGATCTACCACCAGAGCGGCTTCGTCATCGCGGTCGGCAGCGGCGAGGTGCGGCTGTACGCGATCACCGGCAACGGATCCAGCACCCGGCTGTCGTACCGGACGAAGCTGACCTTCAGCGACGGCGCCGGGCGGGCGAAGACCGGACACGACATCCTGCCCGACCACGACGGCAGCGGGTACTTCTTCACCTCGTCCTACAACGTGCGCTCGCTCAGCGTCGTCTACGCGGGCAACAGTTGGCAGCTGACCTCCAGCGTGGTCAGCGGGGCCGACCACGTGAAGGCGTACAGCCGGCTGCTCAACGGGGTGCGGACCTGGGTGGTGCCGGGCTCCGGCGAGGGGGAGTGGAGCCGGACCATCCACTTCAGCTCGGGCAACCACAGCAAGAGCGGCGCCCGCTTCTACCGGGTGCGGTACTACACCACCGCCTTCGCGTGACCGGCCGTTCCGGGTCGGCACCTCGCTGACCAGCCGGGGCACGGCGGGCGACCCGATCGCCCGCCGTGCCCTGGAGTCGGTCAGCGGACGGTCAGCGAGCCCACCACGGGCAGCGGCGCGACGACCGGCGGGAGCCGCTTCGGCTCGCCCGCCCGCCGGGCGAGAGCCGGCTCGCGCTCCACGAACGGCTGCGCGTCACCGGTGCAGACCGTCCCCCTGGCCGGCAGCTTCAGCCGGAGCAGGTAGGCGTCCACCGCGCCGGTGACGCACGCGGACGTGCCGTACGCGGTGTGGCCCCAGCTGTCGCTGCTGAGCAGCCGGCTGTTCGGCAGCAGCTTCGCCGAGCTCACCGCGCCCTGGTAGTTGGTGGCCGGGTCCCAGTAGTTCCCCACCACCAGCACCGGGTTGGCAGTCCGGCGGTTGAACGGGCCGGTGTAGGCGTCCTCGTCCCGAACGGTCCAGCTGTCCCGGGCGCAGGGTGCGGTGCCCCAGGCCCAGGCCCGCCCGAAGTACGGCGCCCGCTTGTCCTCCGCGGCGCTGAGCGCCGGCCAGTCCGCGAGCTTCTTCGGGTGGTACGAGTCGGTGCAGTCCACGCCCAGGAACGTCTCCAGGCCGTTGTCGTACGGGAAGTCGTACCGCCGCTGCTGGCGGGCCTGCGTGGCCCGCTGGCCGAGCGCCTTGCGGGCCTGGGCGAGCCGGGCCGGGGTGACCGACTGCGGGTCGGTGAGGGCCAGCAGGTCGCTGGTGATCCCGATGATCGACTGCCACCCGTCCGGGCTGTACAGCGCGCCGAGGCTGGCGCTGACGAAGTCGGCGTAGCTGACCGTGTAGGAGCCGTACTCCGGGTCGTCCACCACCACCGGCTTCTTGCGCAGCCGCTGGGCCACCAGCTCGTACGAGGCGACGGGGTCGCCGGCCGCAAGCGGGCAGGCCGGCGCGCCGGCCTGGTCGCAGCGGACCAGGATCTCGTGCAACGCGTGGTACGCGCCGTCGGCACTGCGCAGCCGGGTCTCCTGGAGCTGGCCGCCGGCGGCGCCCTGGCCCACCCAGGCGTCCGGGTTGAGCACCCCGTCGACGACCACCGCCCGGACCCGGTCCGGGAACATGTTGGCGTAGTACTGGCCGAGCGCGGTGCCGTAGCTGAAGCCGAGGTAGCTCAGCTTCTTGTCGCCCACCGCCCGGCGCAGCACGTCCATGTCGCGGGCGACCTCGGCGGTGGACATCGCCCCGGTGAGCGGCCGGCCGGTCGACGAGCACGCCTTCCCGACCGCCTTCGACGAGGCCAGGTAGGCCTTCGTCTCGTCCGCCGTCCACGGGAAGGCCACCTTGAGCCCGGTGTACGCCCTGGTCTGGTCCTTCACCGAGGGGAAGCACTTCACGTTCTCGCTGGCCGCGATCCCGCGCGGGTCGACGCCGACGACGTCGAAGCGGTCGAGCAGGTCGTCACCGAGGAAGTAGGGGGCGGCGAGCGCGATGCCGGTGCCGGATCCGCCGGGGCCGCCGGGGTTGAGGAAGAGGCTGCCGATGCGGTGCTGCTGGTCGCGGGCCCTGACCCGGAGCAGGGCGATCTCGGTGGTGGCGCCGCGCGGCTGGTCGTAGTCCAGCGGCAGCCGGACGGTGGCGCACTCGGCGGAGTCGTAGCAGGCGTACCAGTCGAGCTTCGGCGTGGGCACGCGGTCGACGCGGCGGGCCTCGGCGGCGCTGGTCCGGTCCGACGTGGCCGGCGGGCCCCAGCCGGGGGTGGCCGCCGCCGAGGTGGCGGGGACCACCGCCGATCCGGTGAGGACGAAGCCGGCGAGCGCTGCCGCGGCCAGGGACCGGGTTCTACGTGGCATGTGGATGCCTTCCGGTGGAGGACGGGGACGGTCGAGGAACACCTCGACCTCCGTCACTCTAGGAACGACCGACAAGGCGGGCGGCCCGGCAAAACACCATCAAAGCCGCGTTCCTTCGGAATGATGTAACGAATTTTTCATGGTCGACGCTGTTGGTATTTCGGTCCGGTGACCGCCCGAATTGTCAGGCCCGGAACGAGGCGGCGTGTCACCGATGCGTGGATTGACAGCCCCGCCGGGTCGGACATGCTTGTCGGATGGGCCGAATACTCAGGCCGGACCCGCGGATCGTCGCGGCGGTCGCGTCGCTCGCCACCGTCGCCGTGCTGGTGGTCCTGGTCGTCTGGCACCCCGCCGGCATCCCCACCGTGGGGTTGGCGTTGCTCTGCGTCGTCCTCGCGACGACCGCCGGCACGGCGGTGGCCGCGCTGCCCCAGCGCGACCATCGGGAGGAGGCCGCCACCCTCGGGCAGCCCGACGCCGCGCTGCCCGGCCTCGACGCGGACACCCTGGACGCGCTGGACAGCGCGGCGGTGCGAGCCCGGCTGGACCCGCCCGCCCAGCGGGTCAGCGACCGATGAGGGTCGGCCCGACCAGGGCGTCCACGCCCCGGCCCGCCAGGCAGCGGTACCGGCGGTCGAGGTCCGCCCCGGTCGGCGGCAACACCTCCAGGTGCCAGCCGGCGGCCTGCTGGATGCCGCTGGTCAGCCGGAACGTCCGCGCGTTGCAGACCGCCCCGACCACCGGATCCGCGCTGACCTCGGCGTGGCCGGCCTCGACCAGCCTGGCCGGAAGCTCACCCTCCAGGTAGGACTCCCAGGTGTGCCGGCCGTCGCAGGAGGTCCGCGCCGCCTCCGCCCGGTCCCCGCGCAGCCGTACCGGCCCGAAGCACTCCAGCTCGGCGGCGCACCGCGCGGCCACCGGCAGGGACACCGCCGGGCCGAGCGCCGCGCAGGCCGGCAACGCCCGCCCACCGGCCGCCGGCGAGGACGACGGGGTGCTCGCCGCCGCCGTCGCAGCGGGCCCGGCCACCGGCGGGGCGCCGCCGGCCAGCCACGCCCCGGCGCTCGCCGAGGCGGCCAGGGCGAGGACCCCGGCACCGCCGAGGAACCACCGGCGCCAGCGCCGGCCGGCGTGTGGCACGGTCGGATGGTCGCTCTCCGCCGGCGACCGCGGGCCGGTCCCGACCGGGGGGTACGGGCTACCGGTGGTGGCACGCCCGCCGACCGGCGACCCGGAGATCGGGGCCCCGCTCACCGGCGCGCCACTGACCGGGGCCGGGGCCGGATCCAGCGGCAGGGCGAGGAGCAGGTCCCGCAGCTCAATCGCGGACGGCCGCTCCGCAGGGTCGTTCGACATCCCGGCGCGCAGCACGTGGACCAGCTCGGGCGGCACCCCGGGCAGTTCCGGGATCGGCTGGTGGAACATCTCCAGCACGGTGACCAGGCTCGGGTTCCGCTCCGACTGCCAGCGCGGCGGCTTCCCGCTCATCACCGCGTAGAGGGTGGCGCAGAGGGCGTAGACGTCCACGGCCGGCGAGGGCGGGCTGTGGCTGAACATCTCCGGCGGCGCGTACGCCGGGGTCAGCACCTCCAGCGTGACCGACGCGTCCCGCACCTCGGCCAGCACCGCCAGCCCGAAGTCCGCCAGCACCGCCGGGTTGAAGTGCGAGTAGAGGATGTTGGCCGGCTTCACGTCGCGGTGCAGCACCCCGGCGGCGTGCGAGTGGGCGAGCGCGTCGGCGATCTTGATGCCGAGGTCGCGGGTCTCGGGCGCGCCGAGCGGGCAGTGCCGCATCCGCTCCGCGTACGAGCCGTCGCAGAGCTCCATGATGAGGTAGGGGTGCTGGTCGACGGTCACCCCGACGTCGAAGAGGTCCACCACGTGCGGGTGGGAGGACATCTTGCCCGCCGCCCGCGCCTCGCGCAGGAACCGGGCCTGGTCCCGCTCGCTGTCCAGCGTGCGGTTCTCGACCTTGACGGCGACCTCCCGCCCGACCGAGATCTGGGTCGCCCGGTACACGGTGGCGTAGCCGCCCCGGGCGAACACCTGCAGATCGGTCAGACCGGGCACGATGGGCAGCCGGAGCGCGCCGGGCGAGGTCTCGGTCACGGCTTCGAAAATACCCGTCCCGCCGGGGCGCTCAGCGGACCGTACCGGCGGAGGACGCGGGACCGGCGGCGGCCGGGCCGGCCTCCGCACCCGTCACCGGGCCGCTGGCCTGCGCCTTCACCCCCGGCTGCGGCTCGGCGTCCGGCGCATCGGCGAGGCTCGAACCGTCGCCGGCCGGGCCGTTCACCAGCCCCGGTCCGGTGACGCGGCGGGCGTCCCACCACAGACCGACGGCGGTGGCGACCGCGCCCAGCCCCTCCCAGAGGGCGACTCCGATGAACCGGTCCGGCGCCACGCCGGCCAGCACGGTCAGCGTGAAGACGGTGAAGGTGACCAGCCGGAAGAAGACGGTGAAACGGTAGAACGACCGCCACTCGGTGGCTGTCGCCAGCAGGTAGTAGACGCCCATGTTGAACGAGGCCATCGAGGACGCGGTGAGGAACGTGCCGGTGTAGTCGCCGGCCGACCGCCGCGCCGGCACCTCGAAGCCGAGCAGCCGCAGCTGCGCCTCCGGCCAGAGCAGCCCGAGCGCGCCCATCACCAGCGCCAGGACGCCGAAGACCGCGATCGTCCAGCCGGCGCCGGAACGCGGCAGCCTCATCTGTCCTCCCCAGGCGGACGGCGCGGCCGTCGCATCCGGACGACCGCGTGGAAGTGCCACGCTAACCGGCCCTCACCGCGGGACACATCCCCGAAACCGGCAGACCTTGCCCGAGGGGCGGGAGCGACGGATCAGACCCCGGCGGCCAGACCCGCGCGCAGCGCGTCGGCCGAGGCGCGCTCGCTGCGCTGCTCGGTCGCGTACGCCAAGCGGACCGCCTCCTCCGCGCAGGCCAGCGCTTCCACCGGCCGGCCGCAGGCGGCCAGCGTCTCGGCCAGCACGCTCGCCCCGATCACCTGGCTGCGCACGTCCTCGGCCGGAGCGGCGACCGCCCGCTGGGCCCAGTCCAGCGCCTGCTCCCGCCGGCCGTGCGCGAGCAGCGCGGAGGCGTACCGGGCCATCGTCTGGCGACGGGAGAAGAGCAGGGTCGGGGCGCTGGCCGCGGTGGTCGCCACCGGGGCGAGCAGCCCCACCGCGGTGGCCGGGTCACCGGCGGCGAGCCGGGCGGTGGCCAACAGCACCCGCGGCCCCACCTGGGCCGGCGCCTGCGGATTGTGCGGTTCGACGGCGGTCAGCACCGCCCGGGCGTCCCGCTCGGCCAGCTCGCAGTCGCCCATGTCCAGCGCCACGAAACCGCGCAGCGTGCCGGCCATCCCGGTCAGCAGCGGGTGCGAGGTGCGCTCGGCGTACGCCAGCGCGTCGGTCAGCAGGTCCGCCGCGTGCTCCGGCTCGCCCAGGCCGCGCGCCACCACCCCCCGGACGACCAGGGCGAAGCCGCGCCCCCAGTCGTCCGAGACCTCGGCGAAGTCCCGGTACGCCCGGCGGGCCTCCCGGTCGGCCTCGGCCACCTCGCCCAACTCCGCCCCGGCGAACGCGTGGACCGCCCGCAGCGTGCCCACCGCCCACGCCTCGCCGACCCGCTCACCGAAGGGCAGGAAGACATTGGCCAGCCGGCAGGCCTCCTTGAGCCGCCCGGCGAGCAGCCGGGCGAACGCGGTGGTGCCCCGCAGCCAGGCCCGCCCGTACGGGTCCTTCAGCTCGGCGAAGAGCCGGGCGGCCCGGCCCAGCACCGCGTCCGTGCCGGCGAAGTCGCCCCGGGTGGTGGTCACCCACGCCAGGTTCTGCAACGACCAGGCCTGCCCGCGCGGGTCCTTCGCCGCCAGGCTGACCTGGTACGACGCCGCGAGGCGGCTGCTCGCCTGGCCGAGTCGACCGGCGATGAAGTCGGCCATCCCGAGCCGGCGCATCGCCGAGGCGCGCAGGGTCGCCAGGTTGCCGTCGGTGGCCACCTGCAACGCCTCCTGCCAGCACGCGGTCGCCCGCTGCTGGTCGCCGAGGGTCTGCCAGGCCTGCCCGGCGAGCAGCAGCGCGCTGGCCCGGGTGCCCTCGTCGGTGGTGTTCGCGGCGATCTTCTCGGCGAAGGCGAGCGCGTCGGTGGGGCGCCCGACCTGGAGCAGCGCCCGGGCGTGCACCACCCGGTCGGCCGGCGGCACCCCGTCCCGGGCCAGCTCGGCGGCGCGTTCGGCGTACTCGACGGCCAGCGCCGGCTCCCCGGCCTGGAGCGACCGGCGGGCGGCCCGGCCCAGCGCGGCCACGCCCAGCGGGGTGACCGTACGCGCCGGCGCGTCCGGCCGGAGCTTGACCGCGTCGGCCAGCGCCGCGGCCCGTTCCACGTGCTCGGCGACGAAGTCGTCCCGGGCGGCGTCGGTGAATCCGCCGGGCGCGGTGACCGGGGAACCGCTGGCCGGCGCCGCCCACCGGGCCAGCGCGGCGTGCCGCTCGGCCAGCTCGGCCTTGCTCACCCCGGCGTACGCGGCCTCCCGCATCAGCGGGGTGGCGAAGGCGTACCCGGTCCGGGTGCGATGCAGCATCCGTCGTTGCAGCAGCTCCTCGACGGCCCGTTCCAGCTCGACCGCGGCCACCGCGGCGGGCCGTCCGTCGCCGCCCGCGCGCTGCCCGCGCAGCGCCTCCAGCGCCCCGGCGGGCACGCTGTCGCCGACCACGGCGGCGTCCCGCAGCACCGAGCGGGCGTCCGTCGGCAGCGCGTCGATCCGGGCGGCGAGCACGGCGGCCAGGTCGCGGGAGAGCAGCCGGCTGCCCAGCGAGCCGGGCACCAGCCGCCAGCCGCTGTCCGATCCGGCGGTCAGCGCGCCGCGCTCACGCAGCAGGGTGACCAGCTCGGCCAGGTAGAACGGGTTGCCCTGGGCGGTGGCGAGCAGCCGGTCCGTGTCGGGCTGCGGCAGCCGGCCGCCGCTCAGGTAGCCGGTGAGCAGGCGCGAGGCGTCCGCCCCCCGCAGCGGCGGCAGCGCGTGCACCTCGGCGTCCGCGACCCGGGTCAGCGCCCCGGCGGTCCGCACCAGCTCCGGCCGGCCGAGCAGCAGCACCAGCGCCGGGCCGGTGAGCCGGGACAGGGTCAGCCCGAGGGCGCGGATCGTCTCGGCCGTGGCGTCGTGCAGGTCGTCCACGACGATCACCAGGGGCGCCTCGCCGGCGAGCGCGCTGAGCAGCCCGGCCACCGCGTTCGGCACCGCCTCGGCGTCGGCCGGGGGCGGGCTGGCGCTCCACTCGCCCTGGTCGCTCGGGCTGCCGGCGGGCAGTTCGGCGTAGCCGAGCAGGGCGAGCAGCTGGTCGGTGGCGAGCGGCGTCGGATCCGGGCGCAGCCGGCCGAGCCGCTGGCCGAGCCGGCGCAGCCGCTCCTCCACGGCCGGCCGGGTGAGCGCGGTGGCCGGGTCGTTGGGCAGGCCGACGGCGGCCCGTACCAGGTCGGCCAGGGGGGCGAGCCGGCGTCGCTCGCCGAAGGCGGCGCAGCGTACGGAGAGCACCCGGGCCCCGCTGTGCGCCGCGTACCGGCCGGCCCCGACGTCGTATCCGGCGGCGAGGCGTTCCACCTCGGCGGCGAACCGGGACTTGCCGATGCCCGCCTCCGCGGTCATCAGCACCACCCGGGGTTCGCCCCGGTCGATCACCTCGGCGAGTCGCCCGGCGATCCGGCCGATCTCGGTCTCCCGGCCCACGAAGGGCGCCTCGTCACCGAGGCCGGAGCGGGTGCCCGGCGCGTCGAGCAGACCCAGCAGCTCGTACGCCTCGACCGGTTCGCGCTTGCCCTTGAGCCGCAGTGGCCGCAGCGTCCGCCAGGAGGCGATGTGCCGGGTGGCGGCGGAGGTCCGCGCACCGGCGTAGACCGCGCCGACGGCGGCGGCGTCGGCCAGCCGGGCGGCGGTGTTCACCGTGTCGCCGATGACGGTGTATTCGATGGCGGCCTGGATGCCGGCGATGACGTCGCCGGTGTTCAGGCCGACCCGCAGGCCGAGCGGCGCGCCGCCGCCCCGCTCGTCGTCGAGCACCCGGCGGACCGCGCGTTGCATGGACAGCGCGGCCCGGACGGCCCGCTCGGCGTCGTCCTCGTGGGCCACGGGGGCGCCGAAGACCGCCATGATGCCGTCGCCGGTGAGCTTGTCGACGTGCCCGCCGAAGGTCTTGACCGCGCCGGCGAGCGCGGCGAGCACCCGGTCGGTGACCGCGCCGACCCGTTCCGGGTCGAGGTCCTCGGACCAGGAGGTGAAGTCGGAGAGGTCGCCGAAGAGCACGGTCACCACCCGGCGCTCGGCGGCCGGCAGGGTGGCGGCGGCCGGGAGCGCGGCGCCACAGTTGTGGCAGAACCGCGCGCCGGGCACCGCGACGGTTCCACACACGGGGCAGGTCACGGCTGCTCCAACTCCGCACCCCCGGCGCCGGATTCCCGGGGTTCGACACCGAGGTACTCCAGTTGGGCCCGGACCGACCATTCGGCGGCCCACCAGAGCGACCGGTCGACGTCCGCGTAGACCCGGGCGACCACCTCCGGGGCGGTGGTGGCGCCCTCGGCGACCGCGGCCCGGACCTGGTCGAGCCGGGCCCGGCGGTGGGCCAGGTAGAACTCGGCGGCGGCGCCGCAGTCGGCCAGCGCCGGGCCGTGCCCGGGCAGCGCCGGGATCCCCCGGTACGTGGCGAGCAGTTCCAGGCTGGTCAGGTAGTCGCCGAGGTGGCCGTCCGGGTGGGCCACCACGGTGGTCCCCCGGCCCAGGATGGTGTCGCCGGTGAGGACGACCCGCTCGTCGCCACGCTCCGCCAGGAAGCAGACCGAGTCGGCGGTGTGCCCGGGGGTGGGCAGCAGCCGGAGGGTGAGGCCGGCGGCGTCCAACGCGGCCTGTGGGGTCAGCGGCCCGGCGCCGACGGTGTGCGCCGGGTCGGCGGCCAGCACGGGGGCTCCGCCGAGCAGCTCGTGCAGGCGGGTCGCGCCCTCGGTGTGGTCCGGGTGCCCGTGGGTGATCAGCACGGACCCGACCGGCCCGTGCGCGGCGATCCGGGCGAGGTGCTCCTCGTGGGCCGGGCCTGGGTCGACGACGACCGCGTGCTCCGCCCCGGGGGCACGCAGCACCCAGGTGTTCGTCCCGTCCAGCGTCATCGGCCCCGGATTGGGCGCACGAAGGAGGGTCACCCAGCCCGGCAGACCGTCCGCGAGCGCGGCCGCCGGCCCCGTCACATGCCCGCCCATGGCTGCGATCGTACGACCCCGCCCGCCACTCCCCGCGATCTTGCTGCTTCCGCCCGGCATTTGTGGCCGTTCACGGCTTTCGCCGGCGTACCAACTGCAAGATCGCGGGGACCGACGGTGACGTCAGCCGACCTCGACGATGACCTCGACCTCGACCGGGGCGTCGAGCGGGAGCTCGGCGACCCCGACCGCGGAACGGGCGTGCCGGCCGGCCTCGCCGAAGACCGCGCCGAACAGGTCGGAGGCGCCGTTGATCACGCCGGGCTGACCGGTGAAGCCGGGCGCGCTGGCGACGAAGCCGCTCAGCTTCACGATCTTGACGACGTTCTCCAGGCCGACCAGCGAGTCGATCGCCGCGAGGGCGTTCAGCGCGCACCGCTCGGCCAGGTCCTTCGCCTGGTCGGCGGAGACACCCGCGCCGACCTTGCCGGTGGCGAGCAGCTTGCCCTCGGCCATCGGCAGCTGGCCGGAGACGTAGACGTGCTGGCCGGACTGCACGGCCGGGACGTAGCTGGCCACCGGAGGCACCACGTCCGGCAGGGTGAGGCCGAGTTCGGCCAGCTTCGCGTGGGGTCCGTTGCTCACGAGCCTCAGCCCTTCGGGCGCTTCAGGTAGGCGACCAGCTGGTCCGGGTTCGGGCCGGGCACCACGGCGACGAGTTCCCAACCGTCCTCGCCCCAGTTGTCGAGGATCTGCTTGGTCGCGTGGACCAGCAGCGGGACCGTGGAATATTCCCACTTCTGCATCGGAGGAAGGCTCCCTTGCCTGCGCGTGGACTGCTTTCCGGCACAGCCTACGGTCCGGAGCTCGGCCGGGGCGCGGGACGCTGCTCGGGGGCGGCCGACACCTCGCCGCACCGGCCCTCGTGGTCGTACGGCTGGGGGCAGCGGGACCGGTCCGGCAGCAGCAGGTCGCAGAAGACCCGGTGCCGGTTGTTCTGGTCGTCGGCGGTGGAGACGGTGGTCTCGCCGGCGTCCAGCTCGACCAGGAAGCCGAGCGAGGTGGCCACGGTGCCGGCCAGCGCCGTCGCGGCGGCCAGGTCGGTCACCCGGATGGGCAGGTGGATGACGTACCCGGGCTCCTCCTCGTCCCGCCCCCGCTCGGCGGGTCGGCCGAGCATCCGGAGCATCTCGGACGGCTCGGCGCAGTGCCCGTACGACCGCTCGTTCACGGGCATGCCGCCCGTCCCGTCGAGGTCGCCGCCGGCCCCGGACCGCCTGGCCCGCTCGCCGGGCGGGAACTGGGCTCGGGCGATGTTGTCCGCGTCGCGCATGTACTGCCTCCGGGCCTCGTACCTGTATGACCGCCGTCCGGACCGGACCCACCGCCCGACCCGCTCCCCCGCACCTGGACGAACGTAGGACCACCTGCGGGACGCCACAACGGGGCGTGCACGTCCGGTCACTTTAAGTCACATATGCGACACACCGCCGATCCGGAACATGACCGCGCGGAACAGCACTTCGTGAGCGGTCCGGCACGCGGTGCCCATCGACCGCTACCCTTCTGCGTCGGACGGGCGATCAGGGGTCGCCCGCCGTGCCGAGCCCGCGTCGTCGCCTGGGGCGGCGAGGACGCCCCACCCCCGGGGGACCACATGACCCAACCGCCGTTCGGTGGCGCGAGCGGATCGCCGGACACGCCGGCGTCCCGGCAGGAGGGGGCCGGCCGCACCGGGCCGACCTCCCCCGGCACGCCGACCCCGGGCGCCGTCCCGCCGGCCTATCCCGCGTACCAGGCACCGGCCGCACCCCGCCGGCGCGGCCTGCTGATCGCCTCGATCGTGCTGGCCGCGGCCATCCTGCTCTGCGGTGGCGGCGGGACCGCCGCCTTCCTGGCCCTGCGGGACACCGAGAGCGGCGAGGGCTCCCCGGAGCCGACCGTCGCGGTGGACGGCTTCCTCACCGCCGTCTACCGGGACCGGGACGCGCGCAAGGCGGCCACCTTCGTCTGCTCCGCCTCGCGGGACAGCAAGAAGATCGACGGCAAGGTCGCCGAGGTGAACCGGTACGCCACCGACTACCGCAATCCGCGCTTCCGGTGGTCGAGCCCGAAGGTGGACAACCAGACCGGCGACCGGGCCACCGTCACCACCAAGCTCACCATGACCACCGCGGACGAGAAGGTCGCCGAGCAGTCGCTGCGCTTCACGGTGGTGCGGAAGACGGGTTGGTGGGTCTGCGAGGTGGGCTGACGCCGCCGGGTGGTTAGGCTCGACGGGTGCGATCAGCTGAGCGGCCGGTGGACCCGGCAGGCACCGGATGGCCTTCCCGCCTGCACGTGGTGACCGGCAAGGGCGGCACGGGCAAGACGAGCGTGGCGGCCGCGCTGGCGCTCGCCCTGGCCGGCGACGGGCGGCGCACGCTGCTGGTCGAGGTCGAGGGGCGGCAGGGCATCGCCCAGCTTTTCGGCACCGAGCCGCTGCCCTACGAGGAGCGGCACCTGACCGACGCCCCCGGCGGCGGCGAGGTGCGGGCCCTGGCGGTGGACGCCGAGGAGGCGCTCCTCGAGTACCTGGACATGTTCTACAAGCTGGGCGCGGCCGGCCGGGCCCTGCGCAAGGTCGGCGCCATCGACTTCGCCACCACCATCGCCCCGGGCCTGCGGGACGTGCTGCTCACCGGCAAGGTGAAGGAGGCGACCACCCGTACGACCGGCCAGCGCCGGGCGTACGACGCGGTGGTGCTGGACGCGCCGCCGACCGGCCGGATCGGCCGCTTCCTCAACGTGACCGCGGAGACCGCCCGGCTGACCAAGGTCGGCCCGATCAAGACCCAGAGCGAGGGGGTCTCCGCCCTGCTGCGCTCCCCGATGACCGCGGTGCACGTGGTCACGCTGCTGGAGGAGATGCCGGTCCAGGAGACGGTGGACGCGATCACCGAGCTGAACCAGTTGGGCTTCCACGTCGGCCGGGTGATCGTCAACGCGGCCCGGCCGCCGCTGCCGACCGGCCGTGAGGTGAGCCGGGCCGAGCTGAAGCGCGGGCTGGTCGCGGCCGGGCTGCCGGCCGACGTGGCGACCGTCGCCGGACTGGCCGACGAGGCGCGGGACCAGCAGGTCCGCCGGGAGCTGGAGGACTCCCTCCGGACCGACCTGATGGAGCTGGACCTGCCCCTGACCGAGCTGCCGCTGCTCCCCGACGGGGTCGACCGGGCGGGGTTGGAGACGCTGGCGAAGATCCTCGGCAGGGCGGATTGACTCACACCTGACGTCGGCACGGGAGCGCGGACCGCACCGGCCCGATACGCTCGATTGGTGCCTTCCGAAGACGCGGCGCCACCGCTGGACGTCGACCAGATCCTCGCCGACCCCGGCGTGCGGATCGTCGTGTGCTGCGGCGCGGGCGGGGTGGGTAAGACGACCACGGCGGCCGCCCTCGCGCTGCGCGCGGCCGAACAGCACGGCCGTCGGACGGTGGTGCTCACCATCGACCCGGCCCGGCGGCTGGCCCAGTCCCTCGGCCTGACCGAGCTGGACAACACCCCGCGCCAGGTCAAGGGGATCGACGTCGAGGTCAGCGGCGGCGAACTGCACGCCATGATGCTGGACATGAAGCGCACCTTCGACGACGTGGTGCTGCAGCACACCGATCCGGTGAAGGCGGCGGAGATCTTCGCCAACCCCTTCTACCAGGCCATGAGCTCCACCTTCGCCGGCACCCAGGAGTACATGGCGATGGAGAAGCTGGGTCAGCTGCACGCCCGCGGCGAGTGGGACCTGATCATCGTCGACACCCCGCCGTCGCGCTCCGCGCTGGACTTCCTGGACGCGCCGGCCCGGCTCTCCCGCTTCCTGGACGGCCGGATGCTGCGCCTGCTGCTGGCGCCGGCGCGCAGCGGCGGGCGGAGCATGTTCAGCTTCGTGACCGCCAGCTTCGGGATGTTCTCGAAGGTGGTGCAGAAGGTGCTCGGCGCCCAGTTGCTCACCGACCTGTCCGGCTTCGTCGCCGCGCTGGACTCGATGTTCGGCGGTTTCCGGCAGCGGGCCGAGCAGACGTACCGGATCCTGCAGGCGCGGGAGACGGCCTTCCTGCTGGTCGCGGCGCCGGAGCCGGACGCGGTCCGGGAGGCGGCCTACTTCGCGGGGCGGCTGCGGGAGGAGCGGATGCCGCTGGCCGGCCTGGTGCTCAACCGGGTGCACCGGCCGAAGGTGGAGACGCTGGATCCGGCGGAGAGCCTGGCCGGGGCGGCCCGGCTGGCCGAGCTGGGCGGCCACGACGGCACCGTCGAGGTGCTCCGGGCGCACGCCTCGCTGGCCCAGCAGGCGATCCGCGAGCAGCAGGTGGCGGCCCGGTTCACCGAGGCGTTCCCGGCGGTGCCGGCGGTGTCGGTGACGGCCCAGCCCGCCGACGTGCACGACGTCGACGGGCTGCGGACGATCGGCGCGGCGATCGGCCGGCCGTGACCGGCGTCAGCCGGCGGAGGCGGTGACGAGGACCTTGTCCTTGCCGGTCTTGTCCTTGGCGTTCTTCTTCATCGCGGCCTCGAACATCTTGCGCCAGCTCGTCACCTGGGGGTGACGACGCAGCAGCGCCCGCCGTTCCCGTTCGGTCATGCCACCCCACACCCCGAACTCGATGCGGTTGTCGAGCGCGTCGGCCAGGCACTCGTACCGAACTGGGCAGCTCCGGCAGATCCTCTTCGCCACGTTCTGTTCGGCGCCCTGTACGAACAACGCGTCCGGGTCCCCGTTCTGACACGCCGCCAGTGACGGCCAGTCAGTGATCATGCCCATGTGTACACGTCCCCCCTTGCAGTACCTACCGACCTCGTGCGACCAGCCGAGTCGATCCCCCCGGTCGTCCGGCCCGTTCCTTCCCCAAGGAGGCACGGACGACGTGTGGCCATGTCGCCGCCACCATCATGCTCTGTAGTCGCCTGATTACGCAACGTTGTCGGCTAAATCCATCATTCCGGACACTCCCGGCTTCCCGGGCCTTCGCGCGCCGCTTACCCGGCCGGAGTACGTGAAAACGCCGCGGTACTCCCCCGTTCGGAGGAGACTCGGCGTCAGGTCACACGCAACCACGCACCGGGGGTCGTGCGTTTAGCACAACGAGGTCGGCGCGCGCAGGAAATGGGGAAAGAACGCCCCAGCGCCCCTCGTTCCCTACTCGCGTACCCTGTCGAGGTGACCTGGATGCGGAAACGTGACCACAATGTCTTCACCAACGCCGCATCGCTACTGATCTGTGGCCTGCTGGCCGGCGTGGTCGTCGCGGCGGCGGCCTTCCCCGCGGTGGCGATGTCGGGCCTGGCCGCCAAGGCTGGCGCCGAGACCTTCGGCGCCCTGCCCAAGGAGCTGACCGTGGCCCGCGCGCCGCAGATCAGCTACCTGCTGGCCTCGGACGGCAAGACGCCGCTGGCGACCATGTACGACGAGAACCGTCGCGACGTGAAGCTCAAGGACATCTCGCCGCTGATGCAGAAGGCCATCATCGCGGCCGAGGACCATGACTTCTACAAGCACAACGGGGTCGACATCAACGGCGTCGCCCGGGCGTTCGTCAACAACCAGGCCGGCGCCTCCCAGCAGGGCGCTTCCACGCTGACCATGCAGTACGTCCGGCTGGCCATCGCGTACTCGGCCACCCACCCGGCCGACGTGGTCGCCGCGACCGAGGACACCAGCGCCCGCAAGCTGCGCGAGATGCGCTACGCCCTCCAGATCGACAAGGAGTTCTCCAAGGAAGAGATCCTGGAGCGCTACCTGAACATCGCCTCCTTCGGCAACGGCGCGTACGGCATCTTCGCCGCCAGCCAGGTCTACTTCGGCAAGCCCCCCAGCAAGCTCAAGCTGGAGGAGGCGGCGCTGCTGGCCGGCATGGTCAAGGCGCCCACCACCAACGACCCGACCACCCGCAGCGGCAAGCCGCTCGCGCTGGACCGGCGCAACTACGTCCTGCAGAACATGGTCGACACCGGTGCCATCAGCCAGCAGGAGGCGGACGCCACCAAGGCCACCCCGCTGGTCGTGAAGGACAAGCGCACCCCGAACGGCTGCGTCGCCACCAACCAGAAGAACTGGGGCTTCTTCTGTGACTACTTCTACCGCTGGTGGATGTCCCAGCCGACGTTCGGCTCGACCACGTACGACCGGGAGCGCCGGCTGAAGAGCGGTGGCTACACCATCGTCACCAGCCTCGACGCGCAGGCGCAGAACGGCGCGGACAACGCGGTGCGCCGCAATCTCGGGGTGAACAGCAAGGCCGCCCGGATGGTCGCCGTGATCGAGCCGGGCACCGGCCGGGTGCGGGCCCTCTCGGTGAACCGGAACTTCAAGATCGACGACCCGAAGAAGCCACAGAACCCGCTCTCCAGCAACCCGGCCAAGGCGAAGGCCAAGATCCGGGCGAACTACCCGAACACGGTGAACCCGCTGCTCTCCGGCGGTCAGGGCATCACCGGCTACCAGGCCGGCTCGACGTTCAAGATGTTCACCATGGTGGCGGCGCTGGAGAAGGGCATCCCGCTCAGCTACACGATCAACTCGCAGCCGATGTTCAGGTCGAACTACCGCATCGAGTTCAACTCCCCGGCCGCCTGCCCGAACACGTTCTACTACTGCCCGAAGAACGCGAACCCGAGCATGACCGGCGTGCACAACATGTGGACGGCCTTCGGCAAGTCGGTGAACACCTACTTCGTGCCGCTGGAGCAGCAGGTCGGCGCGGAGAACGTGGTCAAGGCGGCGCAGAAGCTCGGCATCACCTTCCGGGACCGGGAGGACGCCCGCCTGGCGGCCGACGCCAACCAGTGGGGCGCGTTCACCCTGGGCGTCTCGGCCACCACCCCGCTGGAGATGGCCAACGCGTACGCGACCCTCGCGGCGGACGGCAAGTACTGCGAGCCGATCCCGGTGCAGGAGATCCGGGACCCGGACGGCAACAAGCTCGACGTCGCCAACCCGCGCTGCGAGCAGCGGATCGCCACCCAGGTGGCCCGGGCGGCCGTCGACGCCGCCCGCTGCCCGGTCGGTGACCGGTCGGCCACCTCCAAGTGCAACGGCGCCACCGCGCGCAACGTCCGGCAGATCGTCGGCGCCCCGGTCGCCGGAAAGTCCGGCACCACCGACGGCGACAAGACCTCCGCGCTGATCGCGATGACCAAGCAGTACGCGGTGGCCGGCATCATGGCCGACCCGGACTGGCCGCAGACCAACCAGAAGATGGGTCACGACGAGACGCCGAGGGGCATCAACCCGGCGGTCTACGAGACCCTGCGGGACGCGATGAAGGGCAAGGAACGCATCGAGTTCACCCCGCCGAGCGGCAAGATCATCGAAGGTGACCAGAAGGCCATCCCGGGCGTGACCTGCCAGTCGGTGGACAGCGCCCGGTCCCGGCTCAAGGACGCCGGCTTCGAGGTGGTCGTCTCCGACAACAAGGTGCCGTCGAACTGCGCGGCCGGCTCCGTCGCCGGCACCAGCCCGGACGGCCGCACCATCAAGGGCGGCGTGGTGACCATCGAGGTCAGCAGCGGCAGCGGCACCACGCCGCCGCCGGGCACGAACGTCAAGCCGGGCACCATCATCCCGCCGCCCACAGGGCGGCCCGGCCGGCCACGCGGCTGACCGACCGTAAGCACGCAGAACGGGCGGGCACCCTTCGCGGGGTGCCCGCCCGTTTCGCGTACGGCGGTCAGATTCCGAGCTGTCGGCGTACCTCGGCGGCCACCCGGCCCCCCTCGGCCTGGCCGGCCACCGCGGCCTGGGCTGCCTTCATGGCCGGGCCCATCTGCGCCTTGCCGGTGAAGCCGCCGGCGGCGAGCGCCCCCGAGACCAGCTCGGTCAGCTCGGCGTCGGAGAGCTGCTTCGGCAGGTAGCGCTCCAGCACCTCACCCTCGGCGGTCTCCTTGCCGGCCTGCTCCGCGCGGCCGGCGTCGGCGAAGGCGGTGGCGGCCTCCCGCCGCTTCTTCGCCTCCTTGGTCAGCACCGCGACCACCTCGTCGTCGGTGAGCTCGCGCTTGGCCTTGCCGGCGACCTCGGCGGTGCCCACGGCGGCCAGGGCCATCCGCAGCGTGGAGGTGGTCAGCTCGTCACGCGCCTTGAGTGCGGCGCGCATGTCGGCAGTGAGACGGTCCTTCAGCGTGCTCATGGACGGTCAAACTACCCTGAACGACATGCGAAAGCGCACACTATTCCGGCTCGGAGCCGGAACCGTCGCCGCGGGCGCCGCCACGCTGGCGTACGCGTCGCTCATCGAGCGCAACATGTTCACCCTGCGCCGGTACGACGTGCCGGTGCTGCCGGCCGACGCCGAGCCGCTGCGGGTGCTGCACCTGTCGGACCTGCACATGATGCCCGAGCAGCGACGCAAGCAGCAGTGGGTGGCGTCGCTGGCCGCCCTGGACCCGGACCTGGTCGTCGTCACCGGGGACAACATGGCGCACCCCGGGGCGGTGCCGGGCGTGTTGCGGGCCCTGCAACCACTGCTCGACTACCCGGGCGCCTTCGTCTTCGGCTCGAACGACTACACCGGGCCGGTCTGGAAGAACCCGTTCACCTACTTCCTGCCCGACCGGGAGTACACCGAGGGTGCCGAGCTGCCCTACGGCGAGCTGCGGGACGTCTTCACCGGGGCCGGCTGGGTCGACCTGAACAACGCCCGTACGTCGATCAAGGCGGGCGGACGGCTGGTGGAGCTGGTCGGCGTCGACGACCCGCACGTCGAGCGGGACGACTACCCCTCGGTGGCCGGCCCGGTCTCCGCCTCGGCGGACCTGGCGGTCGCGCTCGCCCACTCCCCCGAGCCGGCCGTGCTCGACCAGATGGCGGCGGACGGCTTCGGCCTGCTGCTCGCCGGGCACACCCACGGCGGTCAGGTCTGCGTGCCGGGCTACGGCGCGCTGGTGACCAACTGCGGGCTGCCCCGCTCCATGGCGCGTGGGCTGCACCGCTGGCCCGGCTCGGACGCCTGGCTGCACGTCTCCGCCGGGCTGGGCACCCACCCCACCGCGCCGGTGCGGTTCGCCTGCCCACCGGAGGCGAGCGTGCTGACCCTCATCCCGCGCTGACCCGCCCCGGGGGGTACCGAGTTTGACCATCGGATCGGGTGGGCTACTATTTGTCGGCACGCCTCGGGGTGTGGCGCAGCTTGGTAGCGCGCTTCGTTCGGGACGAAGAGGTCGTCGGTTCGAATCCGGCCACCCCGACCAGAGGCCAGAAGGCCAGGTGAGATCATCTCTCACCTGGCCTTTTGCTATGCCCCCGGCGCCCCCCCTCAGTCGGCTCAGGCCGCCGGCTAGTCGGCGCTTTCCTCCTCGTCAGCCTCGAAATTCGGCGAACGAGTCCCTGACCTTCTCGGCGCCGGCCTCGAAGGCGTGGGTGTAGCGGTCCAGCGTGGTCGAGATCTGCTCATGCCCCATGACCCGGGCCACGTCACTGATCGGTACGCCGTCCGACACCAGCCACGTCGTGAGGCGCTCCACCTTGTCCCCGTCCGGGGAGGCCGGACGGTCTACGGCTGCCCGACGAGGAGATCCGCTTAGTCCAGCTGACCGGGTATTCGTCACTGACGACCAGCACTACCACCGGATCGTGGCTCGCCAGGCCAACTCCTGCGGGGTCGGTTCGTCGCTGATGCCGCCGTTCTCGCGGAACCAGGTCAGCGTCTTGGCTAGACCGGTGGCTAGGTCGTCGTGGTTTGCCACCACGTGCGTGGCAAGCCGGCTCACGTCGAGCACCAGTTCCGCGTCGCGGAACGGGAAGTAGTCACGCGCACGGACGGTGGGGTCGGGGGCGGAGACCACCGTCGGCCGCACTCCGGCGACCTCCCCCAGGATCGCGAGATACTCGCGGAGGGTGTAGCTGGCCGGCTCGCCCACGTTGAACGTTCCCGCACCCAGCTGGCCCGCGCACGCGGCGGCCACCACCTCGGCGAGCGCTTGGGCATAGCAGAACTGGATGCGGGTGCCGCCATCTCCGGGGACGAAGACCGGCTGGCCAGCCAGGAAGCGAGCCCACAGGAACTGCTCGCGCGGCTCCGGGTTGTGGGGACCGTAAACGTACGGCGGCCGGAGGACGGTCAGACCGGTGTGACACGCACCCCGCAGCACGGCCTCGCACTCCGCCTTCGCCTCGCCGTAACCGCCCCAGATGGTGTCGCCGTCGGCCTGGTCGCCCTCTCGGAACGGCGGGGACGCCACCGACCGGTTGTAGACGGCGGCCGAGCTGATGAAGACATAGCGCAGCTCCTGAAGATCCGGCATCGCCGCGAGCACATTGGTGACGTGGTGCGGTTCTGTGCCCGAGACGTCGACGACCGCGTCGAAGCCCGCCAGGCCCAGTTCCTTCAGCTGCGCGCCGTCGTTGCGGTCCGCGACGAGCTGCCGTATCCGCGGATCCCACAGCGGCCTGGAACCCCGGTTAAGGACGGTGACCTCGTGGTCGTCGAGCAGCGCAGTCACGATGGCGCGGCCGATGAACTGGGTACCGCCCAGCACCATTACCTGCATGGTCACTCCTTGAGAATGGCGGGCGACGCGCCCGTGGTCAGCCTGCCATCAGACGGCATCATCCCTCCGTGCCATTAGCGTGCCATCGAGCTAGGACAGCAGGGGCCAGCCGAGACCACTAGAGACCACCGCGACCAGGTCGCCAAGTCCGTAGACAGTCAGACATCGATGGCACGGTCCGCCTCGGCCGTGGCGTGCTGATAGATCAACGTGGACTGCGATGAGTCATGCCCCATCCGGGTTATCAGGTCACGGGTGCTCGCCCCGGTCTGAGCGGCGAGGGTGTTCCCGGTGTGCCGCAGGTATTGAGGTTGCCGCGCCAGATCGGCCGCCCGCTCTCGGTGGTGAACACGAGCGCGTCCGGGTTGGCATCGACCTCGGCCGCCAAGTGGGTTCGGACGACCTCGACCACGGTCGGTGGCAGGCTGACCGCGCGCCGGCTCGCCCGGGAGTTCGGTGGACCGAGGACCAGGCCGACGCCGCGCTGTTCTGTGTACGCCTGCCGGACCCGGATGGTGCCGACTTCCGTGTCGATGTCCTGTCGTTGGAGCGCGGCGACTTCACCCCAGCGCAGGCAGCCGAAGGTGGTGACTAGGACCAGGGCGCGATACCGGGACGGCACGATGTCGGCCAGCTTAAAGACCTGGCGCCACCCACGACGAGCAGGAAGCACGGGTCGCGCTACACACCCGCACCGACCTCGTGCCCACGATCGTGGAACGAGCAAACGCCGAGCACCCCTACGAAGTACCGTGCGTCATCGCCACGCCAGTCGTTGTAGGCAACCCGGCCTACGTGCAGTGGGTCCTGGACGAGACAGCCGCAAGCCAAGCCCATCGGCAGTGTGATCCGCCAACTTACCCGCGACACATCTCCGCCAGGTGATGTGCGACAGGTGGTCTAGGACGCTCTTGGCCCCAAATCATGATCGGGGTGTGAGTCTGCATGACAGAAGACCGCATCACGGCCGTGGCCGAGCTGTGGGAGGCGCACCAGCAGTCCCCTTTCCCCGGCCGGCTACGAGGCATGGACGTCGCTGGCGTCGAGATGGTGATGCTTGACGCCGACGTCGCGGGCGGTGTCATGAGCTGGCTACACAATGGCGGTGACATCGATGATCAGCGTTGGGGCCAACTGGCGGCGTGCGAGGAGCAACTCGCCCTCGTGATCCCGGAACTGGCCGGCTAGTACGGCAGCCGCCGTTTGAGATCTTGCTGCTGAGCTGGGGCGGACGCGAGGCGGCCACCGCCTGATCCTCTGCGCGTTGTGGACACAACATCAGATCTTGCGGTGGCCGTGTGCCACAGCGTAGCCGTCGCTCGGTGGGAGCGTGTGTGGCCGGGATGCTCGGGTGCCTTGCGGTCCGGTTCCGGCGAGTGGAGCCTCGTCGTGCGACGGCGGCGTTCGTGACGGGGCTGCTGTCCGATCTTGAGATGAAGACGTGTTGGCAGTTGGCGGAGCAGGCCGGGCATGCCCGGCCGGGTGCGAGAATGCGGCCCCGGCGGGAAGTTGCCGGGGCCGCATCTGGCGTCCGTCGTCTGTTACGACGTCATGTCGATGAAGCCGACGTCGATGGTGGTGTCGCTGCCAGCGGTTACGTCGATCACCGCGCTGTTGCCGGCGTCGATGCCTCCGTAGATTTCCCGCTGAACGGTGACGATGTCGGAGTCGGTGGCGTCATCGCCTACATCGGGAAGGGTGAAGTCGAGGTACTGGGACTCGATCTGCACTTGGACGATGTACGGGCCGGGTTTGAGGGCCGCTGAGTAGGTCCCGTCCGGGTTCAGCACGCCCGTGATCTCCGTCGGATCCCCGTCGACAGGGGCCTGCGGCAGGAACAACAGGGTGCGGACGCCGGCCGTGGCCGGCTCGTCGGAGTCCCGTTGTCCGTCGCGGTCCTGGTCGATCCACAGGCTGCCGCGGATGGTGCCCGGTTCGACGACGGCGACGCTGGCCTGCGCCGTGTTGTTGGCCGTCGACACCTCGCCGTCGACCGGGCGTACCGTTGCGGTGGCCGTTTGCGTCTCACCTGGCGTGCCGCTGTCCACCCTCGCGCGGAGCCAGGCCGGTTCGAGGACCTGACCAGGGTGGATGGGGCCGCGGTGCACGCAGTAGTAGTCCCCGAAGCCAGGCGCCGGGTTGAGCAGGACCTGACAGTCCCAGTCACCCTGAGGAAACCCGGCCGTCGGCGTCATCGTGTCGGGGAGGTAGACATCCAGCTGGAAAGCCCCGGTAGTCTCGCCGGCGCCTATGTTCTGGACGTTGAGCGTAAGGATCACCTCGCCGCCGACGATCACCTCTTCAGGGATGGCCGTCATGCCGATTGCGAGGTCGGCAGCGGCGTAGTGCACCGTCACCTGGTCGGTGTTGTTGGTGGTGGTCAGCTCGCGGCTGCTCGTCGTCGCCGCCGCGCCGATCGTCACCGCCTCGCCATGTGCGCCGCCAGGCAGGTACAGATCGAACCTCAACGACTCGGCAGCCGCGCCGGCGGCCAACGGCCCGTGGATACAGGTCCACGTCGGTGCGGTGGAGACATCGCACTTCCACTCGGCGAAGTAGGGCGGTTCGGTGGCCATGCCGGCGCCGGGCGGGAGGGTGAGGGTCACGGTCACGTCGCTGGTGGCGTCCGTGCCGACGTTGCGCACCTCGGCGGTGGCGGTGGTTACGCCGCCCGTCGCGGTTACGTCGGTGGGGCTTGCCGTGAGGGTGACGGCGACGTCAGCACGGCGGGGGCCGGCGAGCGCCGGACTGGCCGGGGCGACCGCGGCGACCATGCCGGACAGCGCCAACAGGGCGCAGCCGGTGCGCAGTGCTCGGCGGCTGCGCTGCCCGATGGAGGTGACGATCGGCGCACTCCCCGCGAGTGCGCCGAGCAGCTTGAGACGTCGTTGCTTGTGCAGAGACATAGAATCCTTACGCCAGAGGGACGCGCCGGACGGCTCCGGCCCGGACAGGGACCGATCCTGTCTGTCTGTACGGCGCTAAACTGATGACCTTCGTTACGTCTGTCCTTAAAGGAGCCCTTCCTGTATTGGTCGGGCCGAGAACCACCACCAGGCGGCAGCCCGCTTGCCTTCCGAGCAAGGTGCCCTGGCTGCCGTTTCTAGCTAGTACGGCAGCCGCCGTTCGAGATCATGGCTGAAGTTCGAGGTTGAGGCGGCGTGTGTAGTGGGATCGTCGGGCTCGGGCTTGATGCCGGCGGCGCCACTGTGACCAGTGCAAACGATGGGCGAGATTGCTGAGCGGGCGGATGATGCAGACGTTGATCAGACGGCGGACCTCGTTGACCGTCAGCTTGATCAGCCCGGTGTCGGCCGGGTCCTGGTGGGCCGCGTCGGCGGCGCAGATCGCCAGCACGGCGAGAGCGGCCAGGGCGAGGGTGGTGAAGCGGTGCCAGGAGTCCCAGCGGCGGACCTGGTGTTGGTCTAGGCCGACCTGACTCTTGGCGGCCTGAAAGCTCTCTTCGATGGTCCAGCGGATGCCCGCGACCCGGACGAGTTGGGCGAGAGTTGCCGGCTTCGGGGTCCAGCAGCGGTAAAAGGCCAGCTCACCGGTGGTGGTGTTGCGGCGGATCAGGAGGCTGTGGTGGCCGCCGTCGTTGGGGTCGGCGTCGGTGGTGACCTGATCCAGCCAGGCCCAGTCGTAGAAGCGGGGACCCTTCGGCCCGACGCCGGCTGAGCGGCGCTGCCACGCCGATGCCGGTAGTTCGGCGGCTACCCGATCGGCGCGAACCTTGACCTTGCCGCCGTCGATCGGGATCAGGTCGCTGCAGGACACCGCGAGGACGTAGCCGAGCCCGTGTTCGCGCAGGCCAGCGCGGAACACGGCGCTGTTGCCGTAGGCCTCGTCCGCGGCAGCCCATGCCGCCGGCACGCTGGCGTCGATCGCGGCGTTGATCATGTCGGCGGCCAGCTGCGACTTGGTGGCGAATTCGATCTCGTCGGGCACGCCGGCGGCCTGACACCGCTGCCGGTCGTCGGTCCACGACGCCGGCAGATACACTCGTCGGTCGATCAGGGTGTGCCCGTCCCGGCCGGCGTAGCCGAGGAACACCCCGACCTGGCTGTTCTCGATCCGCCCAGCGGTGCCGCTGTACTGCCGCTGCACCCCGACCGAGTGGATGCCCTTCTTCAGATCACCGGTCTCGTCGACGACCACTACCGCGTCGGGGTCACCGAACCGGTCGACCACCACCTGCCGCAGGTCGTCTCGGACGGCGTCGGCGTCCCACACCGCCCGGTACAGCAACCTTTGCATCGCATCCGGCCGGGCGTGACCGGCCTGCTCCGCCAACTGCCAGCGCGTCTTGACCTCAACGTCGGACAGCAGCCCGGTCACGAACTCCGCCGCCGCACGACGAGGCTCCACCCGCCCGAACCGGCCCCCGAAGCACCCCAGTACCCCGGCCAGAACCCGTTCCCACCGAGCAACGGCTACGCTGTGGCACGCGGCCACCGCAAGGTCTGATGTTGTGTCCACAACGCACAGACGATCACGCGGTGGCCGTCTCGCGTCCACCCCGGTTCACCAGCGAGATCTCAAACGGCGGCTGCCGTACTAGGAGGCCGTCTACCACCAAAGGCTGCTGGACATGACGGGACATGTCCTGGGTCCGCATTGAGCGGGGTGCGCTCTCCTGACGCGATCTCGCTGGTGTCGCAGATCAGTTGGCGGACTACTGTCGCACGTCAGTCGACGGAGGACAAAGCCCATCGGTAGCAGTTGCCGAATTGCGCTCTATCAGATCAGGGCGGCCCGCAAGCGGGCCGCGCCGGCCCGGCCCCGGCCTGCTGGCGACCTCCGGCCGGCATCGGCCGGGCCGGCCGGCCACGCTGACACTGTGATCAGAACAAGTCACAGCGGCGCGAGGATCATAAGGATCTCGTCTCGGTCATCGCCCGCGCCAAACCGCAGCGCCCCGGGCCACCGGCCGATTTCCTTCCAGCCGAGGCGGCCGTAGAAGTCCTCCAGGCCGACGCCGCCTCGCGCGGAGAGGCGGAGCTGTTCAAGCCCCATCTCGTCACGGCCGATCTGCCGAACCTGATGCATCATCGCTGCGCCGATCCCGCGACCTCGGTAGTCGGGATGTGTTTGGACGCGGTTGACGGTGCCCCAGTGAGCCACGAGTGGATCCACGTGACGGGATAGGTTCAGCCAGCCCGCCAGTGCCCCGTCGACGACCGCCAGCAGGAGCCTGCTGCGCTGAGGCTCTAGGTCGGCGATGAGGCGCTCGGCCACGGGAGCGACCTGTTCCAATGCGACGGGTGGGAACGCGAAACCCACTGCACCGCCCGTGTTTGCCACCGTGATCCAGCACTCGACTAGCTCGCGTGTCTGGCGGGCACTGATCTCGGACGGGTGGGAGATCTGCCTGAACTCGACAAGGTCATGACGGATCATGACGGGAAGTATCGCGCATAGCGCCGGCAGCAACACCAGCAAGCGAAGGGCTCTAGCCACAACCGACTGGGGCTCCGCCCCATACCCCGGCCGTCCCTCGGAGATCAGCGAGGCGGGCAGCGGGTGGGATGGCATCCCTGGGCCACCCACAGGCCAGCAACAGTAGCGCGCACCGGTCATGAACGGGCACGAGTGGCAACACGACGGGCCGCCGATCGCAGGCGTTCTGGGCATCACGACCGGTTGAGCACGCTCTTCCAAACTGAAGATCTGAGCCCTGCGCCATCCAGGGGTCGCCCGTTACGACGGAACAATCCCGAACTTCTCCCTGATGAACCGCCAGAACAGCGGTACCGCGTCCGTGACCGGACGGTAGATCCGATCATCGCGACCCGTGACCGTTACATGCTCGATCAGCACCCACCCCGCACCAACCACGCGAATCGACGATGGCGAGCACACTCGAATCACGTCGTACGGCGGATCTGGCACTGGTGTCGGCACGACGAGCAGATCGTGCATGGAAGTGCATCCGGCGAGATCCGTCTCCGCACCGCGGCCGATCACGGTGTCGACGATCGCGGCCATATGAGCGAACTCGGGATGCGCGCCTGCCATATCGTCGAGAAACGACGCGATCTCGCTCCATGGGCGCGGGACGAACGGGTGTTGTTGCCACACATGTGACCGCAACGGCTTCCCCCTCTGCCGGCAAACAACAACCACGATGCCGTACAGCCATCCGTACAGCCAAGCAGAGCGACCCGAGCCGGAAGAGAGCAGTACAGACCGACGAGCGGTGCAGCTCGCCGACGATGACCGCCGTGAGCCGACAACGCGCTTGATCTTTGCAAGGCAGGGGTCAACGACGCACCCAGCCAGTCCTGACCGTAGCGAGGCCGGGCACACTGAGCGGATGTCGCACCAGGATGTCGCCGGTGACATGGATGCGTGGTCGAGTGCCCAGGTGCGCCAGTGGATGAGCACCTTGAGCGAGGACAACGCCCCGCGATCGGTCAATTGGTGGCTCAGGACGCGATGGAGCGCCCAGCTCCACGCCTACGACCGGACCTTGACCGCAGAGGCGCGCCGGGAATGGGCCGAGGTGGCGTTGTCGCTGACCGACCACGCCGAGCGGTTCGCCGGTTACGACCGCTGGAGCGCAGCTGCGGACGCATTCAATCTGCGTAGCCTGCTGATCGGGGAACTCGGGTCGGTGCCGGGTGACGCGACGTGGGACCAGGCCGCGCTGATCCGAAGCGTCCTGGCGGCGGTGACACTGATACCGGCCCAGGCAGGCGAGTTGGCTGAACGTTGGCAGACGCTGCCAATCGAGCAGATCCAGATGCTTCGCCGCCACAAGAACCTGCTTGCCCCGCTCGCGCCGCTTGGCGATCAGTTGCCCGCCGGGCCCGATGCTGACCGCGTCCGCACATGGTTGGCGGTCCTGCCGAACTTGCCGTGACGCGCCAGCAGATGACCCCTGCTTGACCCCAGCGCAACGCCACCGAGCGCCATCACGAGAACGTCGGCCCGCACCTGCCGACGAGGCGAGCAGGGGAGGAGCCGAACTCGGACGCTCCTTTGGCTCAGATGGCATCCAACCACCTCGTGCAGCGCGTCAGCAGAAAGTCAGCGAACGCTGACAGCGGTTCCCCCCAAACGAGCCGGAGACAGCTGCCGAACCTGGGCCACGGCCGACGAACGACAGCGGCCGATAGCGGATGACAGCAGCGACGGCCGTTCGGGACGAAGAGGTCGTCGGTTCGAATCCGGTCACCCCGACCGGAGGCAAGGGCCAGGTGAGACAGACTCTCACCTGGCCCTTTTCGTTGCCCTGGTGATCTTCCCCATCGGATCTGGTCGTCGGCTAGACCGAGCAACGGACCCTCGATCTGGAGGCATCGCAACCGGTGTTCGAAATCTGGCACGTCGCCTACACCGCTGAGGAACGGCCGGTCTCGGTGACTATCCACGTCATGCCAGGCCACCTCTGGACCCTTCGCTACGGATGGGATGACCAGCCCGCACCGAAGGCCCCATGAGCCGCCCCGACCGGCCGGTACCGCCGCGGCCGGGGCGGTTGTGCATCTGCTAAAGGAGGGCCGGGACCTGTCCTCGATAAGCGGCACTCCTGGCCGACAGCTCCTATCGTCTGCTGCCTGCCTGCCTACCTGCCCCGCCTCACTTCAGGTGCCGGGCGAAGAACCGGTTCCCGTCGTCCCCCTCGAACTGCGGGACGCCGGTGTGCCCGCCCATATTGGCGTGCAGCGTCTTCTCCTTGGAGCCGAAGGCGTCGAACAGGTCCAGGGCCAACTGCCGGTCGTTTCCTTCGTCGTCCCACTGCAGCAGGACCTGCAGCGGAATGGTGACCTGCCGGGCCTCCTCGAACATGGTGCGGGGCACGAAACTCCCGGCGAACAGAAGGGCGGCCGAGATGCGCGGCTCGACCACCGCCAGCCGGAGGCCGATGGCGATCACGCCTCCCGCGTACCCGACCGGGCCGCCGATCTCGGGCAGCGAAAGGAGGGCGTCCAGGGTGGCCCGCCATTCCGGGACCGCCTTTTCGACCAGCGGGAGGACGAGCCGGTCGACGATCTCGTCGTCTACCGGCTCGCCGGCCTCCAGCGCCCGGCGCAGGTCGGCGCGGGCCTCCTCAGCGGCGGCGGAACGGGGCCGGTCACCGCTCCCGGGGAGCTCGATGGTGGCTGCGGCGAAGCCCTCCGCCGCGGAGTGCCGGGCCCGGGCCACCAGGCGGGGGTACATCATCTGCAGTCCGCCGGGGTGACCAACCAGGATCAGCGGCGCCGGTGCGGATACGTATCCGGGCGTCCACAGGATGCCGGGGATCTCGCCGAGGGTGAATTCGCGCTCGAGGACGCCGTCGTCGAGGCGCTGTTCGGAAGTGAATCGCAAGGTCGTGCCTTTCGGAGTGCTCCTGAACGGCGCTCCCGGACGACCTATCGCCCGACCGTGACCCCAGGGGGGAGCACCCATGTCGATACGTTCACGGGTACCACCTCCTCGGTCTCTGGCACGGCCTCCGGAAAGGTAACAGTGGTCGCCGTGGTCTGCCAACGGGTTTTGCGGAGGCTCCGTGGCCGGACAACGGCGGTCGTCTTGATCCTTGCAAGGCGAGGGTCGCTTCCGCCGAGAGCAGTCCCCCATCCCGGCGGCCTGCCGGAGATCGACAATTCGCGAGCTGACAGTGCTGGTTCGATTCCCGTCACCCGCTTGAGCACGAGAAGGACTAAGGCTCCTGGACTCAACTCCTGCCCCGCTGACCAGTCACAGCGCTCAGCGCTGGCCGAGGTCGTCCGGGCCACCAGCGGCCCCCGCGCGGGAAGGTCGACGGCCGACGCCAGGGCGAGGACGATTCTCGCGCCAGGCGATCACTCGACTCGGGCGCGATCGTCGTTGCTGCAAGGTTCCGCTGCCCATGATCGGGCGATTGGGTCGCGTGAGAATACCGAGCATTGGCGGCGCAGGCCGTGTCAGGATGCTCGGCATGTCTGGTCGCGCACTGAGCTTCGGAGCGGTGGCGGAAGCATACGAACGGTTCCGGCCGGGGTATCCCGTGGAGCTTTTCGACATGGTGATGACGTACGCGGGTCAGGCGGTTCAAACTGCCCTCGAGATTGGCGCTGGGACAGGCAAAGCAACCCGTCTGTTCGCTCAACGGGGGGTCATGGTCACCGCGACCGATCCTGACGGGGCCATGCTCGCCGAGCTGCGTAAGCACGTACCGGCAAACGTCAAGACGGTGCAAGCCGCGTTCGAGGACCTCCGACCGGGCGAGAGCTATGGGCTGGTTTACGCGGCAGCGGCGCTGCACTGGACGAAACCGGAGGGTCGGTGGTCGCGGATGGCAGCGCTGCTGGAGCCGGGTGGCGTGTTTGCCTCGTGCGGTGGCCCCATCCAGCTTGCTGACCCGGCTGTGGAGGAGGCTGTTCGCGCGGCCCGGGCGCCGTTCTTGGAGAGCGACGAGGTTCCGTCTCGAGATGGGACGCCGCCGGGACATGACATGCAGTGGCCGGGTACGGAGCTCCAACGGTCTGAGTGGTTCGCCGATGTCCGGCAGTCCGTGATCGAGCGGCGCTTGACGATGAGCGCTCGCGACTACGTCGGCCATCTCTCGACGATCTCGGCCTATCTCGAATTGCCGATCTCTGAGCAAGAGCAGGTATATAGCCGGATCATGCAGGTCCTGCCTGGGACGGTCGAGATTGCCGCCGACATCATCGTCCATCTCGCGCGCCGCCGTTGCGAGCAGTAGTGCCGCGATGCGCGCACCTGTCGGGGACCATGGGGATTCCGCGGAGGCGCCTCCGGGATCAAGGCCCGGCGGACCGAGGCAGTGCTCGACCCGTCAGCAGTCGGTGGCGTGCACGAGGCCGCCGGGCAGCGGGACGCGGACAACGTGCAGTCGCACGCGATAAACCCGGGTGACGTCGGTGGTCAATTCCGCGAAAATGGCCGACGTGGAAGAGGTCGAGGTCGTCGTCGCCCATAACGAGCGCGCGACCCTGCGCGTCGGCGACGTGTTCCTGAAGATCGACGCTGATCAGACGCGCACCGACGTCGAGGTCGAGGCGATGGCCATGGCGCCGATCCCGACTCCGGAGGTCCTGTGGCGGAAGCCACCCGTGCTCGCGCTCGCCGCCCTCCCAGGCACGGCACTCGGCCGCCTCGGCGAACCGTCGCCCGCGTCGCCTGCAGCGTGGGCCGCGGCGGGTGCCGCCGCACGGATGCTGCACGACGCGCCGCTGCCGCCATGGCCCGGTCGTCGCCTCGACGAGTTGGCGTCGCGCCTCGACGGTGAATGCGAGTGGCTCGTCACGAACGGTGTCCTTGCCACCGACCTGGTCACCCGTAACCGCCAGGTTGCTGAAGCTGCGCTCCGGCCATGGACACCGGCGTTCATGCACGGCGACCTGCAGATTACCCACGTGTTCGTCGACGGTGACAAGATCACCGGCGTGATCGACTGGTCCGAGGCGGCCCAGGGCGATGCTCTGTACGACCTCGCCGTCTTGACGCTCGGACACGAGGAGCACCTTGACGACGTCGTCGCCGGCTACGGCACCGACGTCGACCTCGACGTGATCCACGCGTGGTGGTCGTGGCGAAGCCTGGTGGCGATCCGCTGGCTGGTCGAGCACGGCTTTGACCCGTCCTTGCCAGGCTGCGAGGTCGACGTGCTGAAAGCCCGGATGTGAGGCTGCACGAGCCCGACGGCCACGATGCATCCCCACATGGTGCGCCACACGTTCGTGACAATCATGCTCGACGCCGGCGTCAGCCTGCGCGACGTGCAGATCGCCACCCGCCACACGCCGACGCGCGAACCATGCGCTACGACCGGGCAATCAAGAACCTCGACCGGCACCCCAACTACATCCTGGCCGCGTACGTGGCCTCCGGGACATCAGCCGCTCGTGGCTTGCCGATGAGCGATAGACGGTTCCGAAGGACCACCGATCGCGCGGGAGCTACGGGCTGCCCCAACGGGCGATCGGGCTACTGCGTCTGAGCCGCTCGCGAAGGGGCGTGGAGGAGTACCTCGTACAGGTAGAGGTCACCGTTGGTGCCCTTTTGGCGGAACCCGGCACGTTCGAGGGTCCGCTGGGAAGCGACGTTGTCCACGGTGGTGTCGGCGACAACTCGGGACAATCCGTGATCGGCCGCGACGTTCAGCAGGGCGACGAGTGCCTCCGCTGCATAGCCGTGACCACGGGCTGATGGGGCAAGGCCGTAACCGACCCCGACACATCCGTCGTCCGGCTGACCCTTGAAACCGATTCCACCGATGGCCTTCCCGTCGGCGGTCCGGGTGATCCGGTAGTGCCCGAAAGGGCGCTGGTCCCCGTGGGCCGCCGTAGCCGTGAGAAAGGCCGTGACGCCGATGACGTCGCCGTCGAAAGGAAAATCCTCGGCCCAGGCATCCCCGGCTCCGGCGCGCCGCCCGACGATGCGTTCACCCTCTGCTGTGTCGATGGCGTACAAGCACAGTCGCGGCGTTTGAAGTTCGGTCACGGGCAACAGCGAAGCAGCCCTCGGAACTCCACACAAGCCGATTACGCCACCTCGGAGAAGGCCAGTCGCGGCACCCTTGGGACACGCGCACATGCCGCCGAAGGGGCATCACGGTACGTGACCGAGGACGACAGAGCCCAGCGTCAAGACAATCCAAGCTCCATTCGCGAGTACCACGGTTGCCCGTCGGCCCCTCCGCCGCTCTGACATGCGCCGCGAGCCGAGTGGAGCAGAGTCGATGGTGGGCGACTTACGGCGGGTCGATCTCCATGATGGCCATTCCGGTCGTCCCCGGTTGGACTTGCGCCACCACTTGGCCGACGGGGTCAATGACGCAGGTCGGGCCCAGCCCGATCCGGGACTCGTCACGTTCGCCGGTGACGTCGGCGGAGATCAGCCACATGCCCGTCTCCTGGACCCGTCGCGCGCGGATCTCGTTGTGCCGGGCCTGCCACCACAATGCCTTATCGCGGCGCATCATGTTCTGCGCCGGCACCAGCAACACCTGCGCCCCACCCGCCGCCACCGCTGCCGCTGCTTGCGGGAACTGCGTGTCGTAGCAGATGTTGATGCCGAATCGCACACCCTCGTGGGTGAACACCGGGTAGGTGTCACCCGCGGTGAACACCGACTCTCCGCCGGTCAGGAAGGTCTTGCGATACTCGCCTTTTACTCGGCCGCCCGTGACGACCAACGCCGTGTTGTAGTACCGGCCCCGCCACCGCTCGATCATGCCGAGCACGAGCATCTGCCGAATGCCGGCCAGCCGTGCCAACACCGCGGCGAACTCCGTCGAACGCACGTCGAATGCGTGGCGGTGCACATGCTGGCCCGTGACCAGATAGCCCTGTAGGAAGCACTCCGGGAACAACAGAAGTGCAACCCCCGCCGCGTCAGCCCGGTCCGCGAAGTCCTGGATGACCATTACCGCCGCGTCCACGTCACCCAGGATCTCCCGGGTCTGGCAGGCACCGATCCGCACCGCGCCAACCTACCCGCCAGCCGCAGGAGAGCTGGGTGCGCATCAGATCAGAAGATTGCCGGTCCGGTCCGAAGATCCGGTGCACGGATCTGAAGCCCGACAGGGCGGCTGGGTTGGGCTGACCGGCGCCGGGTCAGCGGACCAGCCCGGCGATGAGGTTGACGGAACCCGCCACGATCACCACGCCGAACACGTATGACAGGACGGCATGGGTCAGCACGGTGCCCCGGATCCGAGGATCGCTGATGGCCGTGTCCGATACCTGGTAGGTCATGCCGATCGTGAAGGCGACGTAGGCCAAGTCGCGGTAGGTGGGCCGCCCCTGCACAGACTGGCCGCCGAAGTCGATCCCCCCGGTCGTAGATCGGAATTGCAGGTCGGCGTAGCGCAGGGTGAAGACCGTGTTGACCACGGTCCACGACAGCAGGACGGTCAGTATTGCGACGCCGATGAGCAGCACCCGGATTGAGCCGCCATGCCGTCCGGCAGTGCTGAGCGCAAAGCCGACGCCCAGCAGGCTGGTGACGCCGGCCCCTACCAGCAGCACTGCGGCGGATCCCCGCGTCTCGTCCTCACGTGTGGCGAGTAGCTCGGTGTGGGAGCTGTCCGCTCGGACAATGATCGGCCAGATGGTGAGGAGGAAGGCGAGCGCGGCGGCGTCCCAGCCCCCGACGGCGGCCAACTCCCACGTCATGAACCGCAGGAGCGCCAGAGCGACGATGAGCCCGATGGAGGCGACGATGACGGCTCGCCGCAGGGCAGGGGCGTGCCAGCCCAGCGCTCGGCGATAAATCGTCTCCGGGGGCATGCCGGTCATCGTCCGAGTGTCTCCCGCCGCATCGCATGGCGTGCTCATAGCCGCGCACAACGAGCCCGTGGGTCACCTGACCGGCCCACTGATCCAGCAATCGGCACGCCTCTGCGCCCGTCGCGCCGTGCGATTCGACTGCATGCGAGCGGCACCCGAGCAGTCCGTGGCTCGATTGCTCCTGCCGCCAGCACGCGCGCTTCGGCGGCCGCCCGGTCCGGGGCACGGAGGCGGGCCCGGCGCCCGACCGGATGGTCGGAGCGCCGGGCCCGGTGACAGAGGTACGTCAGATAGGGCGGTTCGGCTCGCTCACCGGGCCACCCGGGTACGACGTGGTCCCGGTCTCGGGTACCACCTCCACCTCGGTCACCACGTAGTCCGTCTCCGTGGTGGTGCCGGGCGTACGGTCGTCGTCGCCGGAGCGGTGCTTGGCGGCGGCAGCAGCGGCGGCAGCAGCGCCCGCGACGGCGGCACCGGTCGCGACCGCGGCGCCGGAGACGCCCGCCTTGCCACTGTCACCCTTGGACGCCGCGGCGTGCGCCACGCCCGGCGTGCCGACGCCGTGCCCCTCACCGACGGAACCGCGCCAGGCGCCGCTCTCGGCACCCCGGGACTCGATGAAGCTCTTGAACTTCTCCAGGTCCGACTCGGCCTGCTTCTCGACGATGTTCAGCTTGTCGCCGGCCTTCTCGACCAGCCCCTCCGGCTCGTACTCCAGGTGCAGCCGGACCATCGTGCGGTCGGTGCCGATCGGCTGGAAGTAGACGGCGCCGGCGTTCGTGGCGCCCTCGGTGGCCGCCCAGGCCACCTTCTCGTCCGGCACCTGCTCCAGCACCCTGGCGTCCCACTCGCGCTTGACCCCGGCGATCTGGGCGACCCAGTGCATCCGCCGGTCGTCGAGCTGGCGAACCTCCTGGACCCCGCCCATGAAGCGGGGGAACTCCTCGAACTGCGTCCACTGGTTGTAGGCGGTGCTGACCGGGACGTCGACTTCGATCGACTTCTCAACCTTGGTGGTCATAACAATCCTCCTCGTTCCGGTCGAACCTCCCTGGGGAGGGATCCGTCCTTCTCGACAGAATCGGTACCCCCGGATCGGCGACTCAACCGAAATGACCGGAGCCGGCGTCCCCCCGCTGGTCGGGGGCCGCCGGCTCCGAGGGGTACGCGGGTCAGGACGCCGCAGCGATGAAATGTCCGGACTGGTCGATGATCATGTGGGTGTAGCCGAGGCTGTCGTTGAAAGAGACGGCCTGGCCGTCCGGGCCGACACCGACGATGACCATGTTCGCGGCCGTCTCACCGACCGCGAAGTTCACGTTCGACGTGCCCGCCTGGTCGGCGTCGCTCGGCCGGAAGGCCAGCGCGCCCGCCCTGGTCGGTTGGGTGGCGGTCACGTTCGCCACCAGCGCGGTCGGCCGAGGCGTCGTGTCGTTGCCGGTCGGGTCCACGTAGAACACCAGCACGCTGCCGTTGGTGTTGGGTGCCAGCGCCGAGATCGCACCGCCGAGCCGGGTGTCGAGGGTGCGCCGCGGACCGTACGGCACGAAGACGTCGCTGGCACCTCCGCCGAACCATCCGGACAGGTCGACCACCACGTGGGTGCTGCCGGAGCTGAAGTTGTGGATCGCCACCCTGCCGTTCACCACCGGCACCATCACCAGGTTGGGGATGGTCTGCCCGGCGACGAAGTTCAGGTTCGACGCGGTCGGCAACGCCGAGCCGTACGGAAACACGGTGAGCACACCCGCCGCTGCCGGCCGGGTCACCGTGACGTTGAGGACGACGGCCGTCGCGCCCGTCGGGATCCGGCCGCTCAGGTCCAGCGCCCGGGTCGTGTTGGGCGGGAAGGCGGAGAAGCCGGCGTTGCGGGTGTCCAGCACCCGGACCGGCTGGCCCACCTTGAATCCCGAGCCGGCGGCCGAGTAGAAGCCCTGAAGGTCGGCGATCACGTGGACGGTGCCGCCCCCCGTGTTGCGGATGCGCAGGTTGCCGTTGGACATCGGCACGGTGACCAGGTTCGGCACCGTCTCCCCGGCGACGAAGTTGACGTTCGACACCTCCGGCAGCGGGGTGCCGTCCGGCCAGATCCGCAGCACCCCCGCCGTGGTCGGCTGGGTCACCGTCAGGTTGAGCACCACCGCGGTGATGTCCGCCGCGGACACGCCGTCGATGCTCGGCAGCGGCAGCACCAGCTCGGAGTTGCCGGCGAGCGGCAGCCGGGTGCCGATCCCGATCGCCGCCCGGGTGTCCAGTACCCGGGTCGGCGCCACCGGCGTGTACCGGGCGCCGATCACCGTGCACGGCCCGTTGGAGGTGAACTGGTTCGGCGCCCGGAAGCCGTTCCAGCTGAGCTCGTTGATGACGCAGGCCGCGCCGGCCCGGCGGAACCGGTGGTCGGCCGGCGCGATCGGGCCGGTACGGAAGAACCGCTCGTCGCTCCACCTTCGCGCGACCGTGCCGACCGGCCCGTCCGTGGGCCACTCCGACCGGACGGCGATCGGCGTGGTGACGTCGAACGGGTTGCCGCCGACCCGACGCCGGATCTCGTTGCCGGTGACGCTCAGCTTGCCCTGCAACTCGACGGCGCCCCGGTCCCGGTAGCCGCCACCGGTGTTCGGCGCGCTCGGGGAGTCGGCGTGCGCGTTGCCGAGAAGGTCCGACGGGGTGGCGCCGGCGGCCGCCGGATCCGCCGAGTCGACCGCCGGCGAGGCGGCGCCGAGCGGGAACCAGCCCCGCTCGGTCCCCTGCTGGTCCTGGAGCAGCGCCGGGGCGGCCAGGTCACCACCACCCTGGCCGGTTGTCGCCACGAACGCCGGCAGGTCGGCGTAATCGCTGCCGGCCCAGGAGTAGAGCGGGCCGGCCGAGGCCGGGTCGATCAGGTTGTGACCGGCCGCCGACCCGGGGGCCGAGGCGGCGGAGACGGTGATCGCCGTCGCCGTGGCCGGATCGGCGCAGCGCTGCGGGTCCGACACAGCGCCACCGCCGGTCCGCACCACGTTGTTCCGCACAGCGACGCCCGGCGAGGCGCCGGCGACGAGAATGCCGGGGGTGCAGTCGGTGACGACCGTGTTCCCGGTGATCGTGCTGCCCGAGGCGTCGGTAATCGCCAGGGAACTGCGGTGGAAGGTGCTCGCGGTCACCACCGTGCCGGTCACGCCGGCCTCGACGGAGACCCCGACCCCGCCCTGACCGGCGAACCAGCCCCGGCTGACCGTGACGTCGCGCGATCCGCCGGACACCCGTACGCCGGCCCGGCTCCCGGTCCGGGCGGCGATCCCGTCCAGGGTGACTCGGCTCGACCCGTCCACCTGGACCGCGTCCGCACCCGCCGGGAACAGGGTGAGACCCTCCACTACGACGTCGTGCACCGCGGTGAGGGAGAGCGGCGAGCCGGTCCAGGTGGACCAGCCGAAGTTGCCCACCCGAACCGTCGAGCTCGGGCCGTTGACCGCACGGAAGGTGATCGGCGCGGACTCGGCGCCGGAGCGGGTCAGCTCCACCTTCTCCGGGTAGTTGCCCGCCTGGATCCACACGGTCTGGCCCGGCTCGGCCACCGCTGCCGCCGCGGAGATGGTGCAGAACGGCGCTTCGACCGACCCGTTGCCGGACCTCGAACAGGTCGCTGCGGTGCCACCGACGTACAGGTCGGATCCGGAGGTGACCGCCGGGCCGGCGACCGGCTCCGCCCCCGCGGGCGCGACCGGCGCCACCAGTCCCGCCGCCCCGACCAGCGGTACGACCGCCAGCCGCGCGAGCCCGTGTATGAACATTCGACGCCCCCGTGACGTGTCGATCGATGCGTGCGGCGGGAGTTTATCCCGACCGCTACCGATCGGCGTGCCCCCGAACGGCCCTGACCCGCACGGCCTGTCGGCGTGCCCGAGGCAGACAGTCTTACTCGCCGCCGGCCCGTGACGGCGACGGCCGCGCACCCCCGGTCAAGGGGTACGCGGCCGTCGCCGCCACGAGCCCGTCAGTACTGCCGGGCGGACACGAGAGTGGTGGCGTGGCTTTGCTGGCACAGTTGTCGGATGACCGCGCTGATCCGCTCTCGCCTGACCGAATGGACCTTCGCCGTACCCGTGCTCGCGGTCGTGCTGCTGATCCTCACCTGGGGGCGGGACCTGCCCGGTGTCGTGGTGGCGGTGGTCGCGAGCTTCCTGGCCGGCGCGGTCCTCGCGGCCGTCCACCACGCCGAGGTGGTCGCCCACAAGGTCGGCGAGCCGTACGGGTCGCTGGTGCTCGCGGTGGCCGTCACCGTCATCGAGGTGGCGCTGATCGTCACCCTGATGATCAGCGGTGGGGAGAAGACCCAGGCGCTGGCCCGGGACACCGTCTTCGCCGCCGTCATGATCACCTGCAACGGCATCCTCGGACTCTCCCTGCTGCTCGGCGCGCTCCGGCGCAGGGTGGCGGTGTTCAATCCGGAGGGCACCGGCGGCGCGCTGGCGACGGTGGCCACCCTGGCCACGCTGAGCCTGGTGGTGCCGACCTTCACCACCAGCCGTCCCGGCCCCGAGTTCTCGCCCGACCAGCTGATCTTCGCCGCCATCGCCTCGCTGGCCCTCTACGGACTCTTCGTGCTCGTGCAGACCGGGCGGCACCGGGACTACTTCCTCCCAGTCACCAGCGACGGCAGGGTGCTCGACGCCGACGGCGACGGGCACGCCGACCCGCCGTCAACGCGTACCGCCCTGGTCAGCCTCGCCCTGCTCGTCGTCTCGCTGGTCGCCGTGGTGGGCCTGGCGAAGACGGTCTCCCCGGCCATCGAGGCCGGGGTGGCCGCCGCCGGCCTGCCGCAGTCCTTCGTCGGTGTGGTCATCGCGCTGCTCGTGCTGCTCCCGGAGACCCTCGCGGCCGCCCGCGCCGCCCGTCGGGACCAGGTGCAGATCAGCCTCAACCTCGCCCTCGGCTCCGCCATGGCCAGCATCGGCCTGACCATCCCGGCGATCGCGCTCGCCTCGATCTGGCTGGACGGCCCGCTGCTGCTCGGCCTCGGTGGCACCCAGCTCACCCTGCTCGCGCTGACCGCGGTCACCGGGGTGCTCACCGTCGTGCCGGGGCGGGCCACCGTCCTCCAGGGTGGGGTGCACCTGGTGCTGCTCGCAGCCTTCGTCTTCCTCGCCGCCAGCCCGTGACCACGACGGCCGCCCACCCCCGGTCAGGGGTAGGCGGCCGTCGCGACATCGGGATCGTCAGGGAGCGGCGATGAAGTACCCCGCCTGATCGACGATGGCGTCGGTCGAGCCACCACTCTGGTGATAGGCGGCGACCTCGCCGAGGGTGTCCACCTTGACGATGGCCGCGTTCGCGGCCGTCTCCCGGGCGACGAAGTTGACGTTCGACGCCGTCGGGCGCGCCTCGAGATACGGGTAGGCGGTGAGTACACCCGCGGCGGTCGGGGCGGTGACGGTCAGGTTCAACACGGCGGCCGTCGGCTTCGGGCAGCCGGCGTCGCAGGTCTCGATCGACCAGGGGGCGAACCGCCCCTTCTCGTACGGGCGCAGCGGCCCGGAGACCATGCGGCCGGTCCAGCCGTTGGTGGTCCGGGTGTCGGCGATGCGGGACGGACCGAGCGGCACGTAGACCTGGGTCGCCCCGTACTCCGGCAGGGCGAAGTACCCGGCCAGGTCCGCCACGACATGGGTCGTGCCGGCGCTGGCGTTGCGGATCATCGCCTTGCCAGCCACCACCGGCACGATCGCCAGGTTAGGGATGGTCTGCCCGGGCACGAAGTTCAGATTCGACGCCAGCGGCGCAGGCCACGTGTCGGGATAGAGCGTCAGCACCCCGTGCGCCTTCGGCGCGGTCACCGTCACGTTGAGGACCACCGCCTTCACCCCAGCCGGAAGCTTGCCCGACATGTCCAGCTGGCGGTATCCGTTGGCCGCCACCGGTGTGCCCGCACCGGCCCGGGTGTCGAGCACCCGGGTCGGAGCGAGCGGCTTGAACCCGGTGCCTTGCCGCCCGTAGAACCCCTGAAGATCGGCCACCAGGTGCACCGTGCCGCTGCCGCTGTTACGGAAGCGGACGGAGTCACCGGCCATCGGCACGGTCACCAGGTTGGGCACGGTCTCACCGGCGACGTAGTTGACGTTCGACGACCCGGGGAGCGTGCCGCCGTCGGGGTAGACGGTGATGAACCCCGCGGCGGTCGGCGCGGTGACCGTCACGTTGAGGACCACCGCGGTCATCTCCCG
Source organism: Micromonospora lacuserhaii (assembly GCF_036902735.1). Lineage (NCBI taxonomy): Bacteria > Bacillati > Actinomycetota > Actinomycetes > Micromonosporales > Micromonosporaceae > Micromonospora > Micromonospora lacuserhaii. Next base: position 218,421 of record NZ_JBAKHO010000003.1, read on the forward strand.
CGCCCGGGTGCCCTCCGTGGTCGGAATCCGCAGCACGATCTCCGAGTTCGGCGGAACGGGGGTGGTGCCGTTGGTGCCGAGCGCGGACCTGGTGTCCAGTAACCGGTACGGCGAGCCCACCGGCCAGAAGAGTGCTCCCACCACCGTGCAGTGGCGATTGAGGTACGTGCTCCACCGGAACCCGTTGGTGCTGGTGAAGATGGAGACGCAGGCGGAACCGGCGCGCGCGAAGGAGTGCTCCAGTACCTGGGCGCTGGTTACTCGGAAGAAGTGCTCGTCGGAGAACTTGTAAGCGATCGACCCGCCCTCGCCGTCGGTCGGCCAGGCGTACCGCTGTGGGGAGGTCGCGGTCACCGAGAGCGGGTTCGCGCCGGGCGTTCGCGTGAGGCCGGTCTGGCCGCTCTCCACACCGCCCTGGAACTCCACCGCGCCACGGTCGTAGAACGCGCGTCCGGTTCCCGTGTTGGGGACGGACGGGTCGTCGGTGCGTGGGTTGCCGAGCAAGTCGCGCCCGTTCGCACCCGGTGCCGTGGCGTCCCCCGAATCGATCGCGGGCGACCCAGCCAGCAACGGCATCCAGTCGCGCTCGGCCTTAATGCTGGTGTCCACCCGTGGGTCGGCCGCCAGGTCGTGCCCGCCCTGGCCGGTCACCTCGCGGAACGACGCGAGGGACGAGTGGCTCGTACCGGCCCAGGAGTAGAGAGCGCCGCCGTAGGTCGGGTCGATCAGGTTGTAGTCGGCCGTGGTGCCGGCCACCGCCTCCGCCGCCACCGAGATCGCCGTCGGGTTTCCGGTGTCCTTGCAGACGGTGGTGGTGACGCGGGCCTGCACGATGTTGTTGCGGATGGAGGCGCCCGTGGAGGCGCCGGAGACGCCGATGCCGCCCGTGCACCTCGCCAGGATCGTGTTTCCCGTGATGACCGTGCCCGGGGCGTCGGTCACCCGCACTCCGCTCATGGCCAGCTGGTTCAAGGTCACCATGGTGTTGGTGGCACCGCCGTCGACCAGCACGGCGGGGGCCAAGGTGAGTAACCAGCTCCGGCTGATCGTCACGTCCACCGACCCGCCCGTCACCCGGACGTGGCTGGTCGGGCCGTCGGACGATGATGCCAGGCCATCGACGACCACCCGCTGCGACCCGTCCACCAGCACCGGCTCGTCGCCCGCCGCGGCGCGCACCGTGAACCCCTCGACCACCACGTCATGCACGCCCGCGATGGAGAAGGCGTGGCCGGTCACCGTGCTGGCGCCGAACCGGCCGACGCGGACGATGCCGTCCGGGCTGTTGACCGCCCGGAAGGTGATCGGCGCCGTCTCGGTGCCGGACCGGGTGAGCGTGACCGCCTCCAGGTAGTCGCCGGGCTGCACGAGGACGGTCTGGCCGGGCTGCGCCACCGCCGCCGCCGCACCGATCGTGCAGAAGGGCGCGTCGACGCTGCCGTCCGCGCCCGGTGTGCAGTACTTGTTGCTGACGTACAACTCGTCGGCCGGCACGGCGACCGCCGCGATCGGCGCCGGCGCCGCGAGCGCGACGGGCACCGCCGGGCCGACCAGACCCACGCCCGCGACCAGCGGTACCACCGCCAGCCACGCCAGATGTCTCCCCATCAACCGCCCCCGCGCAAGTCGATCATGTAGTGGCGGGAGCATACCTCGACGCCCGCCGATGCGAGCCCCCGCCGATCGGTTAACATCCACAGCCGCGCCGGGGACGCCACCGTCCCGAACGGCGACGGCCGCGCGCCCCGGCGAGGCGATACGCGGCCGTCGCGGCACGAACCGGTCAGCGGTTCGGACCGTCCACTCACCACGGTGTCGGGCCGCCCGAGCAGCTCAGTCGTGCCGCTCGGTGCGCTCGATCTCGGTGAAGGCCGCCGTGAGGAAGCCCTCCAGCGGCCGGTCCGTCGCGGTGAGCAGGTCGGCGACGAGGAGCGGGGCGTGCCGGGCGATCGCCGCCGGGTCGGGCGGGGAGTCGTCCTCGCCCGGGTCGTAGACGCCGAGGGCGCCGGCGAGCAGCACCAGCACCACGTGCGGGTCGACGTCCGGCCGCCAGTCCGCCGTCGACCGGACGCAGTGCTCCAGCACCTGCCGGACGTCGTCACCGTCGAGCCCGTCGCCGTGGGTCTGCTCCAGCAGCAGCCGCACCACGGCACCGAGCACCAGCCCGGAGCGTTCCGCCCCGGCGAGGCGGACGGTCGCCGCCTCGTACGCCTCGACGTCACGCGCCCGGACGGCGGCCACGGCGTCGGTGGCGGCCACGGCGATCTCCCGGGCCGACGCGGGCAGGTGTCGCCAGGTCACGGTCACCCGGCCAGCATGGCAGAGCACTCCGACACCGGTGCGGGCCCGGGGCGGCCGGCCCGGACGTGCCCTTGGTCACCCGGCCGGCCCACCGCCCGCGAGCGCGCCGGTAAACGGCTCGCGGCCTGTCACACCGGGCGACCAGAATCGCGGCATGCTGCGTCGTGCTCTCCCTCGTCGTCCGGAAGCCCGGCGGATCCTGCTCGGCACTCTGCTCTCGGCGGTCGGCCGCGGCCTCACCCTGCCGTTCCTCTTCATCTACCTGACCGACGTGCGTGGTCTCTCCGACCCGCGCGCCGGCCTGGTGATCGGGTGGTACGGCGCGGTCACCCTGGCGCTCTCCCCGCTGGGCGGCACCCTGATCGACCGGTTCGGCGCGCGCCGGGTGGTGCTGCCGTCCCTGCTGGTGGAGGCGCTCGGCACCGGCGCGCTGGCCCTGGTCGACTCGACCGCGTCGGCGTTCGGGGTGGCCACGCTGATCGCGATCGGCGGCTCGGCGATCTGGTCCGGGCAGAACACCATCCTGGCCTCGCTCACCGCGGACGACGAGCGCCAGCGGGTGTACGGCCTGAACTTCGCCCTGCTCAACCTGGGCATCGGTGTCGGCGGGCTGATCTCCGGCGCGATCGTGGACACCGCCCGGCCGGCCTCCTTCCAGCTGATCTACCTGTTCGATGCGGTCAGCTACCTCACGCCGGCGCTCATCCTGCTCAGCCTGCCGCACGTCGGGCATCGGCTCGCCGCGGCCAGGACCGGCGCGGAGAAGTCGAGCGGCGGTTACCTCACCGTCCTCCGGGACCGTCCGTTCCGCCGCTTGGTGATCTTCGGCCTGGTCCTCACCACCTGCGGCTACGCCCAGATCGAGGTGGGCTTCACCGCGTACGCGGTGCGGGTGGCCGAGGTGACCCCACGGGTGGTGGCCTGGGCGCTGGCCGGGAACACCCTGATGATCGTGCTGTCCCAGCTGCTGGTGATCCGCCGGATGGAGGGGCGCAGTCGTACCCGTGCGCTGGCCGCGGTGGGCGGCGTCTTCGCGACGGCCTGGCTGGTCCTCGGTGCCGCCGGCCTCGTCGAGACCGGGGGCATGCTTGTTCCGGCGCTCGGCGTGGTGTTCTGCGCGGCGATCTTCGGGTTCGGCGAGACGATGCTGTCGCCGGTGATGCCGGCGCTGACCAACGCCCTCGCCACCGACGAGTTGCGCGGCCGGTACAACGCGATGAGCTCGATGATCTTCGGGATCAGCGGGGTGATCGGTCCGGTGACCGCCGGGCCGCTGATCGGCGCGGCCGACGGGAAGGTGTGGGTGGCCTTCGTGGTGGGTGGCTGCCTGGCCGCGTCGTTGCTCGCCCTTTCCCTGCGCCCGCTGCTGACCGCCGCCCAGGACGGTCGCGCCCCGGCCCTCACCCCCGAGCCGGCCCCCGTCTGACCCGGCCCATGCGCGCCCGAGCCGGGCGGGGCGTGGAACGGGAACGGGCCCCGGAGCGGATGCTCCGGGGCCCGTCACGGGCGGGGGTCCTGCCGTCAGGCGACGGGAACCTCGGCGGTGGTGCGGATCCGGTCCAGGGCCGGCGCGGAGACCGGCGAGCTGGCGGTCAGGTACGCCACGAAGGCGTCCAGGTCGATCATGCCGGTGACCAGGTTCGTGCCGCCCTTGAGGACGGTGAAGCCGTCCCCGCCGCCGGCGAGGAAGTTGTTCACCGTGACCCGGTAGGTGCCGCCGTCGGTGACCGCGACGCCGCCCAGGGTCAGGCTGCCCCGGACCACCCGGGTGCCGGCGCACGGGTCGGCGGTGGTGCCGGTGGTCCCGTTCACGTCGACCGTGTAGTGGACCGTCGAGGACGGGTAGAGCGTGCGGCCGGTGACGAACTGCTGCTCCAGCGTGCAGTAGAGCTGCGCGCCGGTGAGGTCCAGCGTCACCAGGTTGTTGGAGAACGGCTGGACGGTGAAGGCCTCCTCGTAGGTGACCGGGCCGGCGTCGAGGTCGGCGCGGACACCACCGGGGTTCATGAACGCGCCGAGCGCACCCTGCTCGTTGTCGGTGGCGGCGAACTGCGCGTCCGCGATCACGTTGCCGAGCGGCGACTCGCCCTTGGCCGTACCGAAGAGGGTTTCCTGGTTGCGGTTGAGCACCTCGGTGGTCTCACCGACGACCTTGGTGGCGACCGGGCCGAGCGCGGTCTTGTACCGAGTGATCAGCTCGGTCTGCGCCGCGTCCTTGGCGACGTCGCGGGTGACCACGACGTTGTTCGCCTTGGCGGTGAGCACGTCGCCGGTCTTCCGGTCGATCTTCAGGTCGATGTCGGTGACCAGGCGGCCGAAGGAGCTGGCGCTGGTGACCAGCTTGCCGTTGATCTCGCAGTTGTACGCCTGGTGGGTGTGGCCGCTGACGATCGCGTCGATCGACGGGTCCATCCGGTTGGCGATGTCGACGATCGGGCCGGAGAAGCCGGCGCAGCCGTTGATGTCGGTGCCGGTGGTCTGCACGCCACCCTCGTGCAGCAGCACGACGATGCTCTGCACGCCCTGGGCGCGCAGGATGCGGGCGTACTTGTTGGCGGTGTCCGCCTCGTCGGCGAAGGTGAGGCCGGCGACGCCCTGCTGGCTGACGATCTCCGGGGTGCCCTCGAGGGTCATCCCGATGAAGCCGACCTTGACGCCCTCGACCTTCTTGACCGCGTACGGCGGCAGCAGCGGCTGGCCGGTCGCGGTCTTGAACGCGTTGGCGGAGAGGTACTGGAAGCCGGCGCCCGCGTACGGGGTGCCGTCGGCGCAGCCGTCGACCGGGTGGCAGCCACCGTTCTGGATGCGGAGCAGCTCGTTGGCGCCCTCGTCGAACTCGTGGTTGCCGACGCTGGCGAAGTCGAGCCCGGCCATGTTCAGCGACTCGATGGTCGGCTCGTCGTGGAACGCGGCGGAGAGCAGCGGGGAGGCGCCGATCAGGTCACCGGCGGCGACCGTGATGGTGCGCTCCTGCTCCTCCTCGGTGGCCCCGCGCAGCTTGGCGAGCTGGGTGGCCAGGTACTCGGCGCCGCCGGCGGGCTGTCCGGCGATGACACCGCTGGAGCCGGTGGGGGGCTCCAGGTTGCCGTGGAAGTCGTTGATGGCGAGCAGCTTGACCTCGACCGGCGGGGGACCGGCCTCGGCCTGGCTCGGGTTGACGGCGACCGTGCTGAGCGCGGCCGCGGCGAGTGCGGTCAGGCCGACAGCGGCCCGACGCATCCCGGGGACGGACATGGAACTCCTCGTGAGGTTCGGCCTTGGACGCTGCGCGGGCGATGGTTCGCCCGGCGACCCTGATCCGTGCCGTGACAGGGGGTGGATCACGGATGGCGGCGGTCGGGGATGCCGCTCCGTCGGGGACAGCCTCTCATCTCCGGCCGCGCCGGTCGACTGGGGAAGTCGAACAGACCTGCGGATACGTCAGGTGGCCCCGGACGGACGTTCGGACGATTCCGACATGACGGGTAGATGAAGCGATGACTCAGCCCTCGGCCGCCGGACCAGGCGCGACCAGGCCGGTCAGCTCAACCCGATCCCACTGCCCGGCCACGCCGGGTCGCGCCGCCAGGTATTCGATGGTCCGTTCGGTGGACCAGCCGTGCGCCTCGCGTAGCCCGTCGGCGATCAGACGGAGGTAGATCGGCGCCGGCCGGCGCCACGACACCTCCGACGCCCGCCACGGCGCGGTGAAGGTCAGCATCGGCACCCGGTCGCGCACGCCCCCCGGCGAAGTAGACCCCGCCGGGGACCAGCACCGGGACCGCCCGGCGCGGTGGCCGGCAGTCCCGACACCCGGGGTACGACCGCAGCCCGCCGGGCGGGCGTCCCCCGGTGAGGTACCAGCCGAGCCGGGCGGCGTGCATGTTCGACCCGTACGCGACGTACCAGAGCAGGTCCACGATGGAGCCCCGGTCAGAACCCGCAGGTCTGCCCGGCGGCGTGGCTGACCTGCACGGTGTGCGTGGCGCAGCCGTCGTCGGTGACCCGGTGCAGCAGGAAGGCGGTCGGCTCGTCCACCCAGCCGATCTCGTCGTCGGCGGCCATGGTGAGCGACGCCTGCCGCCAGGTGCTCGGCGCGACGGTGAGCACCGTGCCGGCGAAGCCGGTGGTGACCGGGCGGTGCAGGTGGCCGGCGGCGACGCGTACCACGTGGGGGTGCCGGCGGACGACCTCGGCGAGCGCGTCGCCGTCGGCGAGCCGGATGGCGTCGGCGGCCGGGATGCCGACGGCGACCGGCGGGTGGTGCAGGAAGACCAGCGCCGGCACGTCGGGCCGGCCGGCGAGCACCCCGTCGAGCCAGCCCAGCTGCTCGTCGCCGAGCCGGCCACCTCCCTCGCCGGGGATGAGCGAGTCGAGCGCCACGACGGTCAGCCCGGGATGGTCGACGTGGTAGTAGGCGGAGAAGCCCCCGCCCAGGTAGGGCGTGCCGCCGAAGGCGTCGAGCAGCGACTCCCGGTCGTCGTGGTTGCCGGTCACCAGGTGCACCGGCAGCGGGAACCGGCCGATCACCTCGCGCAGCGCGGCGTACTCGTCGGGGCGGCCGTGGTCGACCAGGTCGCCGGTGATCACCACGCAGTCGGGGCGGGGGCGCAGCGCCAGCACCCGGCCGAGCGCCCGGTGCAGGCCGGCGGCGGGCACGGCAGCGAGCACGCCGGTGGTCAGGTGCGGGTCACTGAGTTGGGCGACGAGCATGGTGGCTCCTCCACTGCGACCGGGACCCTCACGCTAACCCGCCGGGCCCGCCCGCCGGGTACCCACAGGCCCTGTCCACACCCTGTGGATGAAACATGTGTACGAACAAATCGATCTTGATGGGCGGGTTGGTCGCCGGCTGAGTACGCTTGATCGCAGCCCCGGCGCCGGCCGGGACCCTCCCTCATCTGGAAGAACGTGGATCACGAGCGAGTCGTCCGGGACGCCACGGTCCGCCTGCCCATGGCGTCGACCGCCGTAGAGGCGTGCACCTGGACGGTGGCCACGCTCGCCCGGTACACCCCGGCCACGATCTCCGTCCTGCTCCAGGTCCACGATCGGCTGCGCTGCGTCGCGGCGACCGGGGCCTGGCAGGTCTTCTCCACCGTGCCGCCCAAGTCCGGCATCGTCGGTCGGGTCTACGCCTCCGGCGCGTCCGCGACCGTCCCCGACGTCGCCGACGACCCCGACTACCTCCCGGTACGCCCCGACGTCACCGCCGAGATCTGCGTACCGGTGCTCGACCCCGCGGGGCGCCCGATCGGCGTCCTCGACCTCCAGTGGAGCGAGGCGACCGAGCTGGGGCCGTGGCGGGAGACCGCCGAGCGGCTCGCCGCCCGACTCGGCGCCCGGATCATGGCGCTCGGCGGCCCGCCCGCCGAGAGCCGCAGCGAGAAGCTGCTCCGGCACGCCACCGCGCTGACCTCCGCCCCCACCGAGTGGGACCTGATGACCGCCGCGATCGTCGCGGCCCGGGACGTCTCCACCCTCTCCGCCGCCGTGCTGGTGCTCAACGGCCGGCGGGGTCCCCGGCTCGGCGCGCCGACCGGCACCCCCGGCGAGCTGGAGTCCCGGATCCGCGCCGAGCTCACCGAGGCCGGGGTGGGCCGGCTCGGCCGGCTGATCAACCGCGCGCACCGGCAGGGCTCGGCGTACACCCTGGGCGAGGCGGGTCATCCGCCCATCGACGAGTACCAGCCGCTCGCCCGCGCCGGGGTGCGGACCCTGGTGTCGGTGCCGATCGGGCAACCCGACGTCGGTGGGGTGCTGCTGGTGGCTGACGAACGGCTGCTGCGCCCCGACCCGACCACGGTCAACCTGATCGAACTGCTCGCCGGGCAGGCCTGGGGCGCGGTGGACCGGCTGCGCACCCTGGCCCAGTTGCGCGAGCAGGCCAGCTCCGACCCGCTCACCGGGCTGCGGCACACCGGGCCCTTCGGGCAGCGGCTCGCGGCGGCCACGCCGGGGCGTACCGCCCTGCTGGCCATCGACGTGGACGGCTTCAAGACGGTCAACGACACCTACGGCCACCAGGCCGGCGACCGGCTGCTGGTCGGGCTGGCCCGGGCCCTGGAGGGCGCGCTGCGGCACGGCGACGAGCTGTACCGGGTGGGCGGCGACGAGTTCGTCGCGGTGATCGAGGTGAGCCGCCCGGAGGAGGCGGTCCGGATCGCCGAGCGGCTCACCGAGGCGGCCCGCCGTACCGGCCGCACGATCAGCGTCGGCGTGGCCCTCCCCCAGCCCGGCGAACCGGCGGAACGGACACTACGCCGCGCCGACCAGGCCCTCTACCAGGTCAAACGCCAGGGGCGCGACGCCGTCCGCCTCGCCGCCGCCTAACGCGGGGTGAACTCCCGGGCGAGGAGTTCGGCGATCTGGGCGGTGTTCAGCGCGGCGCCCTTGCGGAGGTTGTCGCCGGTGACGAAGAGGTCGAGGGCGCGGGGGTCGTCCAGGGCGCGGCGGATGCGGCCGACCCAGGAGGGGTCGGTGCCGACCGCGTCGATCGGCATCGGGAACTCGCCGGCCGCCGGGTCGTCGACCAGGATCACGCCCGGGGCGTTGCGCAGCGCCTCGCGGGCGCTCTCGGCGTCCACCTCGGTGGCGAAGACCGCGTGCACCGCCACCGAGTGACCGGTCACCACCGGCACCCGTACGCAGGTGGCGGAGACCTTGAGGTCGGGCAGCCCGAGGATCTTCCGGGACTCGTTGCGGATCTTCATCTCCTCGGAGGACCAGCCCCCGTCGGCGAGCGAGCCGGCCCACGGCACCACGTTGAGCGCCAGCGGCGCGGGGAACGGCCCCAGCTCGTCGCCGACCGCCTGCCGCACGTCACCGGTGCGGGAGCCGAGCACCCGGTCGCCGGCGATCTTGCCGAGCTGGAGGTGCAGCGCGTCCACGCCGGCCTGCCCCGCCCCGGACACCGCCTGGTACGACGCGAGCACCAGCTCGCGCAGGCCGTACTCGCGATGCAGCGGGGCGATCGCCACGATCATGCCGAGGGTGGTGCAGTTGGCGTTGGCGATGATCCCCTTGGGCCGGTTGCGCACCTGCTCCGGGTTGATCTCGGGGACCACCAGCGGCACGTCCCGGTCCATCCGGAAGGCGCCGGAGTTGTCGACCACGACCGCGCCACGGGCCACCGCGATCGGCGCCCACTCGGCGGAGATTTCGTCCGGCACGTCGAACATGGCCACGTCGACCCCGTCGAAGGCCTCCGGGGTCAGCGCCGCGACGGTGAGCTCCTCGCCCCGGCAGCGCACCCGCCGCCCGACCGAACGCGCGGACGCGAGCAGTCGGATCTCGCCCCACACGTTGCGGCGGGCGGAGAGCAGCTCGCACAGGACGGTGCCCACGGCACCGGTCGCCCCGACCACGGCAAGGGTGGGCAGCGCCGTCATCGGCGCTACCGTCCTGTCCCCGCGTAGACCACGGCTTCGGACTCGCCGCCCAGATCGAACGCGTCGTGGATGGCCCGGACCGCCTTGTCGAGGTCGGTGTCCCGGCAGACCACGGAGACCCGGATCTCCGACGTGGAGATCATCTCGATGTTGACCCCCGCCGCACCGAGCGCGGCGAAGAAGCCGGCGGCGACACCGGGGTGCGAGCGCATGCCGGCGCCGATCAGGGACACCTTGCCGACGTGGTCGTCGTAGAGCAGGCCCTTGAACTTGACCGTCTCCTGGATCTTGCTGAGCGCGGCCATCGCGGTGGGGCCGTCGGTCTTGGGCAGGGTGAACGAGATGTCCGTCCGGCCGGTGCCCTCGGTGGAGACGTTCTGCACGATCATGTCGATGTTGATCTCGGCACCGGCCACGGTGTCGAAGATCCGCGCGGCCGCACCCGGCTCGTCGGGCACCCCGACGATCGTGATCTTGGCTTCGCTGCGGTCGTGGGCGACCCCGGTGATCAGCGCCTGTTCCACGGAAAGGTCCTCCATCGATCCGGTGACCATCGTGCCGGTGTTGGTCGAGTATGACGAACGGACGTGGATCGGCAACCCTGCGCGCCGGGCGTACTCCACGCTGCGCAGGTGCAGCACCTTGGCGCCGCAGGCGGCCAGTTCCAGCATCTCCTCGTAGGTGATCTGCTTGATGTGCCGCGCGTCCGGCACGATCCGCGGGTCGGCGCTGAAGATGCCGTCCACGTCGGTGTAGATCTCGCAGACGTCGGCGTGCAGCGCGGCGGCGAGCGCCACGGCGGTGGTGTCCGAGCCGCCCCGGCCCAGCGTGGTGACGTCCTTGGTGTCCTGCGAGACGCCCTGGAAGCCGGCGACGATCACCACCGAGCCCTCGTCGAGCGCGCCCTTGAGCCGGCCCGGGGTGACGTCGATGATCCGCGCCTTGCCGTGCACCGAGGTGGTGATCACGCCGGCCTGCGAACCGGTGAACGAGCGTGCCTCGTACCCCAGGTTGTGGATGGCCATGGCGAGCAGCGCCATGGAGATCCGCTCGCCGGCGGTGAGCAGCATGTCCAGCTCGCGGCCCGGCGGCAGCGGGCTGACCTGGTTGGCCAGGTCGAGCAGCTCGTCGGTGGTGTCACCCATCGCGGAGACCACCACCACGACGTCGTCGCCGGCCTTGCGGGCCGCGACGATCCGCTCCGCGACCCGCTTGATGCGCTCGGCGTTGGCGACGGAGGACCCGCCGTACTTCTGCACCACGAGTGCCACGACGGTGCACTCCCTCCCAGCGACGACCCTGAGCGTGCCGACGCCGCCGGCTGCTCGAGTCCGGCGGCGCGTGTCAGACCTGTCCAGGGTATCGGGCGGTACGCGAGGCCCGGTCGGGTGATCCCACCATCCGGCGGGGATCGTGGTTTCCGCCCCGCCACGACACGCCGTCGCGACCCGGGTCCCGCCGGTCCCGGCACGGCGCAGAATGTGCCGGTGCATGCCCACCCGCGCCCGGCGCGACGACTCACCGGCGCCGTTCTCGTGACCCTCCCGACACTGCTGGCCGCCTGCGCCTCCGCGGCCCCGGCGGCGGCACCGACCGGGCCGCCCGACGCGCCCACGGCGGAGCCGGCCGGGGCCCGCGACGCCCTCGCCGCGCTGGCCGCGGCGGCGCGGGACCGGCACCTGACCGCGCGGTACACCCTGACCGGCACCGACGGGCCGCCCCGGGACATCACGGTGACCAGCGCGAACGACGGGACCTGGCGGGTCGACGTGCCGGGCGGGGCGCTCGGCGGCACGGCCGACGTGTCGCTCGCCGCCACGGCCGACGGGCTCTTCCAGTGCGGCCTGCCGTCCGCCGGCCGGCCGGGCGCGGCCGGCTGCGTACGACTCGGCGACCGGGACCAGGCGGTGCCCGCCGCCCTGGACCCGCGGGTGCAGCACCCGTTCACCGACTGGCTGTCGGTGCTGACCGACCGCCGGGCCCCGCTCTCGGTCTCCGCCGCCGCCCCGCCGGCCGGGGTGACCGGGAGCTGCTACGCGGTCGAGACCACCTCCGCGTCGCTGAACCCGCCGCTGGACGTGGGCATCTACTGCTTCGACTCCGACGGCACGCCCACCTTCCTGCGGGCGGCGCTCGGCACGCTGACCCTGGCCGGGCCGCCCGGGCCGGCGCCGGCCACCGTGTCGCTGGCCGGCCCGGTGGTGGGCAGCGAGCCGTTGGGCGTGGCGACGCCGTCGCCGAGCACGGGCGCGGGCGCGGGAACGTCCTGACCCGGCGTGGCGTTACGGGTGCTCTTGCCCACATCTGTCCTACCCGGCCGCCGGCACTAACCGCCCATACGGGACGCTCCATCCATGGCCGACCTCACCCCGCTGCTCGCGTACCGCTGGAGCCCTCGCGCCTTCGACCGAAACGCCGAGCTGATTGGCGAGGAGGCCGCCTCCCTGCTGGAGGCCGCCCGGTGGGCACCCTCGACGGAAAACGCCCAGCCCTGGCGGTTCGCCCTCGGCCACCGCGACGACGAGACCTGGAAGCGGATCCTGGTCAGCCTGCCCGCCGACGACCAGCACTGGGCCCGGCACGCGTCCGCCCTGGTGGTCGGGGCGCACACCGGCGGCGAGGCCGAGCGGGCCGCGTACGACCTGGGCCAGGCGATCGCCCACCTCACCGTCCAGGCCACCGCACTCGGCCTGCACGTACGCCAGCTCACCGGCTTCGACCGGGCCGGCCTCGCCGCCGAGCTGGACCTGCCGGCGGGGGTCCGGCCGCTGGTGGTGGCCGCCGTCGGCCGGCTCGGCGACCCGTTCGGCCTGCCCGAGGAGCTGCGGCGCCGGGAGACCGCGCTGCGCCACCGGCAGCCGGTCGCGGCGCTGCTGCTGCGCTGACCCGTGCCCCCGCGCCCGTCAGGGGCCCGGCTCAGTCTCCACGGGCGGCACGGAGGAGCACCATGGCGGCGTCCGTGTTGCGGTAGAAGACATGCCGGCCACGCCGGGTCCGGACGACCAGCCCCGCGGCGTGCAGCGCCGCCAGGTGCTGAGAGACGCTCCCGCAGGACAGGTCGGTACGCCGGGCCAGGTCGGTGGTGGTGGCCGGCGAGTCGAGCAGGTGCAGCAGCGCGGCCCGGCCCGACCCCACCACCCGGGCCAGCGGATCCCCCGGGGGCATGGGGGACACCTCCCAGAGCGTGCCGACCGCCCGGACCGGGTACGTGCCGGCGGGCGCCGAGTCCTCCAGCAGGTTCCACAGCACCCGCCGGTCCGTGAAGACACCCGGATTGAGCGCCAGCCCGCGCCCACCCAGGTCGAAGTCCCGCTCGAACGGGTCGTCGCTGACCACCCGGTCACCGAGCCAGTGCAGGGTCGGGTGCAGCTGGTCGAGGAGCCGCCCGGTGCCACCCTCGGCGAGCTGGGCGGCGCGGTGCGCGACGTCTGCCTCCAGCAACGCGCGCATCCGCGCCCAGTCCGGGGCGATCGCCTCGTCGTACCAGACCCCCAGCGCGTCGACGACCTGCGGCAGCAGCTCGCGCGGCTCGACCAGCAGGGCCTGCGCGAACGGGGTCAGCGGTCCGCTGGGAAGGGTGGACAGCAGGTCGCGTACCACCACGTCGGGCGGGGTCGCGGCGATCTGGTCGAGCTGCTCGGCCATGGTGACGTCCACGCGGGGCGCGGCCGGGGTGAGGAAGTCGGGCAGCCAGCGCCGGGGCCGGGTCAGCTCCCGCAGCGGTCGGACCCGCCCGGCCACCTCGGGGCGACGAAGAGCCGTCCGGGCCCGGTCGATCCAGGACAGGTGCACGGCGTACCGGATCGGGTTGTCCAGCACCCACATGCTGGAGACGGTCTCCCACACCGGCGAGACGGTGAACCGTACGCCCGCCACGTCGGCCGGTTCAAAGCGCAACTCGGACATGCCCGCCCCCTGGATTCGGCTCAGCCTAAATCGCTCGACCGGGCGGCCGGGGGCACGGTTCGCTTACCGGTCATGGGGGCCAGAGACACCATCCGCACCGCCGTCCGGGACGTCGTACCACCGGCCGGCCTCACCCGCGCCTTGGCCGTGCAGGCCATGGTGTACGCCGTCGGCCACGGCCTGTTCCAGGCCGGCAGCGCCGTCTTCTTCACCCGGGCACTGGGACTCAGCGCCGCCCAGGTGGGGCTGGGCCTGTCGATCGCCGCGGGGGTGTCGCTGCTGGGCACGGTGCCGCTGGGCGGGCTCACCGACCGGTACGGTCCGCAGCGGGTCTGGGTGCTCGGGCTGCTGCTGGAGGGGGCGCTCTTCGCCACGTACCCGTTCGTGGGCGGGTTCGCCGGGTTCCTCGCGGTGGTGGTGGCACTGGCCGCCGTGGACGCCGCGACCGGCGTGGCCCGGCAGGTCTACTCGATCAACGCGCTGCCCCCGGCCGAGCGGGTCACCGCGATGGCGTACCAGCGTTCCCTGTTGAACGTCGGGTTCGGGCTGGGCGCGGTGATCAGCGGTCTGGTGCTGGCGGTGGACACCACCGCGGCGTACCGGGCCATGGTCTGGTTCATCGCGGCGGTGTTCGTGGTGACCGCAGTCTTCGTGCGGCGGCTGCCGCAGATCCCCGAGGTGGCCCGGCCGGCGGAGCCGTTGAGCCGGTTCGCCGTGCTCCGGGACCGCCCGTTCATGGCGGTGTCCCTGCTCTCGGGGCTGCTCACCGCGCACCAGACGCTCTACCTGACGGTGATGCCGCTCTGGATCCTCACCCACACCGACGCTCCGAAGACACTGATCGCCGGGCTGGTGCTGTTCAACACGGTGCTGATCGTCCTGCTCCAGGTACGCGCCAGCCGGGGTGCCGACACCGCGACGGGCGCGGCCCGGGCGTCTCGCCGGGGTGCCCTGCTGATCGCCCTGTTCTGCCTGGTCCTGCCGATCTCCGGGGCGACCCGGGGCATGCTCACCGTGGTGGTGCTGGTGGCCGCCGCGACGCTGCTCATCGTGGCGGAGCTGGTCGAGTCGGCGGGCACCTGGGGACTCACCGCCACCCTGCCGCCGGCCGCCCAGCGCGGCGCGTACGTGGGGGCGTTCCGGCTCGGCTCGCAGTTGCAGTACCTGATCGCCCCAGCGAGCTTGACCGCGCTCGGGGTGACCACGGGCGGCTGGGGCTGGTACCCGACGGCGGCGGTCTTCGCGCTAGTCGGGGTGGCGATCGTCCCCGTGGTGGCACGGGCCGAGCGGACGCCCCGGCTGGGCGAGCCCACCCCGGAACCGGACCGGACGGTGACTCCGGTCCCATAGTCCGGACCTGCCTTCCCCGCCCCCGTCTCACCACGTAGGGTGACCCTGTCATGTGGCGGGCGTACCTTCTTCTTGGTCGCCGCGACGAGGCCTGACCGGCCGGCACCTCGTCGCGGAGTCGAACCGCGCCGTCCAGCACATCCGAATTTCTCCTCGGCATCCGCTCGGGCACCGTCGCCCGGCACCTCGCCGACACCTTCCGATTGCTGACGCCCGACATGACCCACGGGAGCACTCCGCCATGGCTGATACCGCCACTGACGTCGAGACCGATCCGTTCGCCCGGCAGCGCCCCAGCCGGATGCCGTTCCGCCGCTACGAGCCCTACCGGCAGCAGTTCCGCATCGACCTGCCGGACCGCACCTGGCCGACCCGGCACGTCGAGGCCGCGCCCCGCTGGTGCGCCGTCGACCTGCGCGACGGCAACCAGGCGCTGATCGACCCGATGTCCCCGGAGCGCAAGCGCCGGATGTTCCAGCTGCTCGTGCAGATGGGCTACAAGGAGATCGAGGTCGGCTTCCCGTCCGCCAGCCAGACCGACTTCGACTTCGTCCGCCAGCTGATCGAGCAGGACCTGATCCCGGAGGACGTCACCATCCAGGTGCTGACCCAGTGCCGGGAGCACCTGATCGAGCGGACCTTCGAGTCGCTGCGCGGCGCCCGGCGGGCGATTGTGCACTTCTACAACTCCACCTCGACGCTCCAGCGCCGGGTGGTCTTCGGCCTGGACCGCGACGGCATCACCGACATCGCCACCTCCGGCGCGCGGCTCTGCCAGAAGTACGCGGAGATCCACACCCCGGACACCGAGATCTACTACGAGTACTCGCCGGAGTCCTACACGGGCACCGAGCTGGAGTACGCGCTGGAGGTCTGCGCCAAGGTCATCGACGTGGTCGACCCGACCCCGGACCGCAAGCTGATCGTCAACCTGCCGGCCACCGTCGAGATGGCCATGCCCAACGTGTACGCCGACTCGATCGAGTGGATGCACCGGCGCCTGCCCCGGCGGGACAGCCTGGTGCTGAGCCTGCACCCGCACAACGACCGGGGCACCGGGGTGGCCGCCGCCGAGCTGGGCCTGCTGGCCGGCGCCGACCGGATCGAGGGCTGCCTCTTCGGCAACGGCGAGCGGACCGGCAACGTCGACCTGGTGACCCTGGGGCTCAACCTCTTCTCCCAGGGCATCGACCCGATGATCGACTTCTCGAACATCGACGAGGTCAGGCGGGCCGTCGAGTACTGCAACCAGCTGCCCGTGCACGAGCGCCACCCGTACGCCGGCGACCTGGTCTACACCGCCTTCTCCGGCTCGCACCAGGACGCCATCAAGAAGGGCCTCGACGCCCTGGCGATCGACGCGGCCGAGGCCGGGGTGCCGGTCGACGAGTTCACCTGGGCGGTGCCGTACCTCCCGATCGACCCGAAGGACCTGGGCCGCACCTACGAGGCGGTCATCCGGGTCAACTCGCAGTCCGGCAAGGGCGGCGTCGCGTACATCATGAAGACCGAGCACCAGCTGGACCTGCCGCGGCGGCTCCAGATCGAGTTCTCCGGCGTGGTCCAGCAGGTCACCGACCACTCCGGTGGCGAGGTGGAGCCGGGCACCATGTGGGAGATCTTCGCCCGCAACTACCTGCTCGAGCACCAGGTGGACCCGGCGCTCACGCTGGTCGGCTACACCATCGGCACCGTCGACGGCAAGGTCGAGATCGAGGCCCGGGTCGGTCTCGGCGGCGAGCAGCGCGCGCTGACCGCGGTCGGCAACGGCCCGATCGACGCGTACGTCAACGCGCTCCAGGCGGTGGGCGTGGCGGTACGGGTGCTCGACTACCACGAGCACGCGCTCTCCTCGGGTGGCGACGCGCAGGCCGCCGCCTACGTGGAGTGCGACGTCGACGGGCGCACCGTGTGGGGCGTGGCCACCGACCCCAACATCGTCACCGCCTCCATCAAGGCGGTCACCAGCGCCGTCAACCGCGCCCGCGGCTGATCCCCGCCCCGCCCGCCGCTCAGCCGCGCCCCTCGCGGCGGGCGGCGGCGGGTGGGGTGGCGGCGGGAAGGGAATGGCAGGGCTGGGACGGGGGCGCCTCGCGGGGTGGGCGGTGGACCAGCAGGGCGGCCATCACCGCGCCGGCCAGCAGTCCGCCGGCGCACCAGAGCAGGGCACCCCGGTAGGCGTCGGTCAGCGCGCCCCGTTGCTCGTAGCCGGTGCCGCTGAGGCCGACCAGCAGCGGCAGCGCGGCGACCGCGAGCAGGCCGCCGGCCCGGGACGCGGCGTTGTTGAAGCCGCTGGCCACCCCGGCGAACCGGTCGGCGACCGCGGCCAGCACCGAGGCGGTCAGCGGCGCCACCACCAGCGTCAACCCGAGACCGAAGAGCGCCACCCCGGGCAACACCCCGGTCCAGTACGACGCGCCCGGCCGCACCTCGCGCAGCAGCAGCAGGCCGGCGGCGGCGATCACCGGGCCGACGGTCAGCGGCCACCGAGGGCCGATCTTCGCCGACAGCGCGCCGGCCCGGGCGGAGCCGAGCAGCAGCAGCACGGTCATCGGCACGGTGGCCAGCCCGGTGCGCAGCGCCGACCAGCCGACGACGTTCTGCAGGTAGACGGCGAGGAAGAAGGTGAACCCGCCGAGCGCCGCGTAGACCACCACGGTGAAGACGTTCAGCACCGAGAAGAGCCGGCTGGCGAAGAGTCCGGTGGGGAGCATCGCGGTCTCCCCCCGCCGTCGCTCCACCACCACGAAGGCGACGGCCGCCACCAGACCGACCAGCACGGAGAGCAGCACCGGCAGCGAGCGGACGCCGCGGGCCGGGGCGTCGATCAGGGCGTACGTGATGCCGCCGAGGGCGAGTGCGCCGAGGAGCGCACCGGTCACGTCGAACCGCCGGCGTCCCGCCCCGGTACGCGAGGCGTTCTCGTCGCGGCTCTCCGGCGCCCAGCGCAGCGCGGCGAGCACCACGGCCACCGCCAGCGGCAGGTTGATGAAGAAGATCCACCGCCAGGAGAGGGCGTCGATCAGCCAGCCGCCGAGCAGCGGACCGAGGGCGGTGGAGACACCGGCGAGCCCGGACCAGGCGCCGATCGCCTTGCCCCGGTCGTCCGGGTGGAAGCTGGCCTGGAGGACGGAGAGCGAGCCGGGGGTGAGCAGCGCGCCGCCGGCGCCCTGAAGGAAACGGGCGGCGACCAGTTGGCCGGTGTCCTGGGCAAGGCCGCAGAGGACGGAGGCGACCGCGAACCAGACCACGCCCAGCAGGAGGATCCGCCGCCGGCCGAAGCGGTCACCCAGCGCGCCACCGAGCAGCACGAACGCGGCGAGCATCAACAGGTAGCCGTTGATGGTCCATTGCAGACCGGCGACGGTCGCGCCGAGTTCGGCGCCGAGCCGGGGGAGCGCCACGTTGACCACTGTGCTGTCGAGAAAGACCATGCCGGAGGCGAGGATCGCGGCGAGCAGGGTGCCCCGACCGGCCGTGGTCCCCATCCGGAGCGCGTGAGCGGGAGCGGTCATGGGTACCAATCTGCCTTCCGGGACGTGGGCACGCCACGAAACGCGGAAACCCCGCTTGGGTACTGTGCGGGATCGCCGGGAGCCCGCAAGCTAAAGAGGTGTCGTCTGTGCGTACCAGCAGATCAAAAGCTCGTGGAGCCGGAGCGGTCGCGCTGGCCGCGGCGCTCGCCCTCGGCGTGGGTGGTTGTGACGTCGCGCTCGACGAGCCGCAGGCGCCGCCGAGCGGCGCCGGCAACGTGGGTGAACAGTTGGCCGAGCTGACCGTCGCGTCCGCCGGCTCGATGAAGGGTTACAGCCGGGATCGGTTCCCGCACTGGCGGGACACCGGCACCAACTGCGACGTGCGGGACAGCGTGTTGAAGCGGGACGGGAAGGACATCCGCCTCTCCGGCTGCAACGTGGTGGCCGGCCGGTGGCAGAGCGTCTACGACGGGCGGACCTTCACGGATCCGTCCGGCGTGGACATCGACCACATGGTGCCGCTGGCGAACGCCTGGCGGTCCGGGGCCGACGACTGGGACGACCGCAAGCGCGGCGACTTCGCCAACGACCTGACCCGCCCCCAGCTCATCGCGGTTTCCGCGACCTCCAACCGGGCAAAGGGTGACCAGGACCCGTCGCAATGGAAACCGGCGAACCGCTCCTACTGGTGCAAGTACGCCGAAAACTGGGTGACGGTCAAACACTACTGGCGGCTGACGGTGACCAGTGCCGAGAAGGCCGCCCTCGGCGACATGTTGGAGGGTTGCACATGGGCGAGCAAGCCGTGACCGGAGCCGGGGCGGCGCCGGCCGGGACCACCACCGCGGGGATGACCGCCGACGGACAGCCGGCGGCCTCCGCCGAGGTGCCCGGCGCCGGAATGACCGCCGACGCGCACGGCGCCGGGTCGCCGCGGGAACTCACCGCGGACCTGACCGCCGGGCCGGGCGGCGTGATGACCGACGAGGCCGGCGTGGTCACCGGCGAGCTGACCCTGCGGACGGCGTACGCCGACGGCCAGGTCACCCTCGCCGTCCAGTACAAGGACGCCGACGAGTGGTACGCGGTGACCGGCGGCAAGGCCCCGCTGGCCGACCCGGCCGGGCTGGACGCGGTGCACGCCATCGCGGTCGCGCTGCTCAACCGCCCGGAGGGCTGAGACGCGACGAGGCCCCCTTCCAGACGTCGGGAAGGGGGCCTCGTCATGTCCTCACGGGGTGGGGATCAGCTCTCCCGGGTCACCCGGTGCCGCGCCGTCGTCCGGCCGGACCAGCTCCGGCTCGACCTCGTGCGGGCGGATCCGCCCGGCCGCGATGTCCTCGGCGTAGTGGCAGGCCACCTTGTGCCCGCCGACCACCTCGCGCAGCGCGGGCCGCTCGTCGACGCAGCGGGTCTTCTGCGCCCACGGGCAGCGGGTGTGGAACCGGCAGCCGGCCGGCGGGTTGGTCGGCGACGGGAGGTCACCGGCGAGCAGGATCCGCTCCCGGCGGTCCTCCACCAGCGGATCCGGCACCGGCACCGCCGACATCAGCGCCTTCGTGTACGGGTGCATCGGCTCCCGGTAGAGATCGTCGCTGGACGCCTCCTCCACCAGGCCGCCCAGGTACATCACGCCCACCGTGTCGGCGATGTGCCGGACCACCGCCAGGTCGTGCGCGATGATCAGGTACGTCAGGCCACGCTCGTTCTGAAGGTCCTCCAGCAGGTTGAGCACCTGGGCCTGGATCGACACGTCCAGTGCGGAGACCGGCTCGTCGGCGACGATCAGCTCCGGGTTGAGCACCAGGGCCCGGGCGATGCCGATCCGTTGCCGCTGCCCGCCGGAGAACTCGTGCGGGTACTTGTGCAGCGCCGAGCCGGGCAGCCCGACCGCGTCCAGGGTGTCCCGCAGCTTGCGGCCGACCTCGGCCTTGTCGGCGGCGAGCCCATGCGCCTTGAGCCCCTCGACCAGCAGCGACTCGACCGACTGCCGGGGGTCGAGGCTGGACAGCGGATCCTGGAAGATCATCTGCATCCGGCGGCGGGCCAGCCGCATCTTCTCGCCCTTGAGCGAGCGGACGTCCGTCCCGTCGAAGACGATCTCGCCATCGGTCGGCTCGACCAGCCGCAGCAGGCCCCGACCCAGGGTCGACTTGCCGCAGCCCGACTCGCCCACCAGCCCGTACGTCTCACCCGCGTTGATCGACAGCGAGACGCCGTCCACCGCATAGACGTACCCGACGGTGCGGTCGAAGAGCACCCCGCTCTTGATCGGGAAGTGGACCTTGAGGTCACGCAGTTCGATCAGTGGTTCCGTCCGCTCGGTCACGGCACCGCCACCTCCTCCGAAACGGGGTTGTTGCAGCGCAGGTCGCCGCCGGTCGCGGTGGGCTCCAACGGTGGAGCCCCGTCCAGGCAGGTGTCCACCACGTTGTCGCAGCGGGGCGCGAAGGCGCACCCCTCGGTCCACGGAATGTTGTCGGCCACCGAGCCGCGGATGGCGTGCAACCGCTCGCCGCGTACCGAGTCCAGCCGGGGCACCGAGCTCAGCAGCCCGTGCGTGTACGGGTGCCGGGGCCGGGCGAACAGCTCGTGCCGGGCGGCCCGCTCGACCACCTTGCCGCCGTAGAGCACGTTGACCGTGTCGCAGAGGCCGGCCACCACGCCCAGATCGTGCGTGATCATGATGAGCGCGGTGCCGGTCTCGTCGACCAACTGCTTGAGCAGGGTGAGGATCTGCGCCTGGATGGTCACGTCCAGCGCGGTGGTCGGCTCGTCCGCGATCAGCAGTCGCGGCTTGCAGGCCAGCGCGATGGCGATCAGCGCCCGCTGGCGCATGCCGCCGGAGATCTGGTGCGGGTACTCCTTGAGCCGGCGCTCCGGGTCCGGGATGCCGACCGCGTCGAGCAGTTCCCGGGCCTCGCGCAGCGCCTTGCGCCGGTCCATCCCCCGGTGCCGCTCCAGCACCTCGGCGACCTGCACCCCGATCGGGATGACCGGGTTCAACGAGGAGAGCGGGTCCTGGAAGATCATGCCGATGTCCCGGCCGCGCCGGTCCCGCAGGTCGTCCGGGCGGAGCTTGAGCAGGTCGGCGCCCTCGAAGAGCACCTCACCGGTGACCTTGTTGCCGCGCTTGGGCAGCAGGCCCATGATCGCCAGGCTGGTCACGCTCTTGCCGCAGCCGGACTCGCCGACCAGGCCGACGGTCTGCCCCGGCTCGACGCTGAAGCTGATCTTGTCGACCGCGGTGAACGGCCGCTCGCCCCGGCGCTGGAAGACCACGTTCAGGTCGCGTACGTCGAGCAGGCTCATCGGGTCACGTCCTCACTGTGCTGGTCCTTCGCTCGCGACCGCGGGGCGGGCAAGCTCACTGCTCGCACCCGCCGGCGGTCGTCGCCGATAGTGCTGTCGCGCCGCACCGCCCTCACCGCCGGTTCTTCGGGTCGATCGCGTCGCGCATCGCCTCACCGAGCAGGGTGAAGCCGAGCGCGACCACGATGATGGCGAGCGCCGGATAGTAGGCCAGTTCGGGGCGGACCTCGAAGTAGTGGACGCCGGCGTCGCCGAGCATCGCGCCCCACTCGGCCCGCTCCTGGTCCGGGTCGCCGAGCCCCAGGAAGGAGAGCGACGCGGCCTCGATGATCGCGGTGGAGAGGGTCAACGTGGCCTGCACGATCACCGGGGTCATCGCGTTGGGCAGCATGTGCCGGAGCACGATGTTGCGCTCCTTGACGCCGAGCGCCCGGGCGGCGAGCACGTGGTCGCTCTCCCGCTGGGCGAGCATCGCCCCGCGCAGCAGCCGGGCGAAGATCGGCACGTTGACGATGGCCACCGCGAGGATCACCGTCCACTGGCTGGGCCGGGTGACCACGGCGACCAGGGTGATCGCCAGCAGCAGCGCCGGCAGGGCCAGCATCACGTCGGTGAACCGCATGAGCAGGTTGTCGACCCAGCCGCCGAAGGCGCCGGCGACCGCACCGAGCAGCACGCCGAGGCCGAGACCGATCAGCGTGGCGAGCACGCCGACGAAGAGGGTCTGCCGGCTTCCGTAGATCAACCGGGAGAAGAAGTCCCGACCGAGCTGGTCGGAGCCGAGCGGGAAGCCGTCGCTCGCGCCAGGGATGTTGTCGGCGGTGAGTCGGCTGGTCAGCTCGTCGAACCGCTGCATCGGATCGTGCGGTGCGATCAGCGGCGCGAAGATCGCGATCAGCAGGAAGAGCACGATGAGGATGGCGCCGATGATCGCCGCCGGGTTGCGCCGGAGTCGACGGATCGCGTCCCGGACGAGGCTGACCCCGCCGCTCTCGGCGCTGGCCTGGGCCAGCTGCTCCAGCTGCGCCTTCTTGCGCTCACCGAGCAGGCCGATGCCGCGCTCACTCATGCCGCCGGCCGGGGAGCCGCCGGCGCGCTGGCCGACCACGTCGGGTCGGGTTACCGGATCACTCATCGCACACGCACCCTCGGGTCGATGAAGGCGTAGGAGAGGTCGACCAGCAGGTTGATCACCACGAAGACCAGCGCGGCGAGCAGGATCAGCGCCTGCAGCACCGGGTAGTCCCGGCCGCCGGTGATCGAGTCGGTGATCAGCGTGCCGAGCCCGCCCCAGTTGTAGACCTTCTCGGTGAGCACCGCGCCGGAGAGCAGCGCGCCGGTCTGCAGGCCGATGGTGGTGACCACCGGCAGCAGGGCGTTGCGCAGGATGTGCCGGCCGCGGATCGTGCGGTGCCGCAGGCCCTTCGCCTCGGCGGTGCGCACGTAGTCCTCGTTGAGCACGTCGAGCACGCTGGCCCGGGTGATCCGGACGATCACCGCCATCGGAATGGTGGCCAGCGTCAACGCCGGCAGGATCAGGTGCCAGAGCGTGTCGGCGGTGGCATCGAACTCCCGGGTGAGCAGGCTGTCCAGGACGAAGAACCCGGTGACCTCGGTGTTGTCGATGCCGGTGGTGACCCGCCCGGACGGCGGGAACCAGTGGATGTTCTGGGTGAAGACATCCTTGAGCAGATAGCCCAGGAAGAAGATCGGGATCGAGATGCCGAGCAGGGTGCCGATGACGGTCAGGTGGTCGAGCGACCGGCCGCGCCAGCGGGCGGCGAGGTAGCCGAGGGGGATACCCAGACCCACCGCGATGATCATCGCGGCGAGGGCCAGCTCGACGGTGGCCGGGAAGGCCCGACCGATCACCTCGGTGACCGGGTCACCGGTCCGGATCGAGTTGCCGAAGTCGCCGGTGAGCACGCGCTGCATGAACTTCCCGTACTGCACCAGGATCGGCTGGTCGTAGCCGAGTGCCTTGATCAGCAGGGCGCGGCGTTCGGGGGTGGCCCGCTCGCCGAGCAGCGCCTCGACCGGCCCGCCGGGCAGGTTCCGCAGCCAGATGAAGATCAGCGCGGACAGCGCTATCAGCGTCACCACCAGCTGCAGCAGGCGGCGGACTATGACTCGCAACATCTCTCACACACCAGACTCTCGATGTTCGCGGAATCGGCCCGGGCCGGGAGGAGCCCCCGACCCGGGCCGATCCACGCCTACGGCGTCAGCCGACGGACGTCACTTGGAAACGCTGACCGTGTTGAAGCGCTCGTCGGTCAGCGGGCTGGCGACCAGCCCCTTCACGTCCTTGGTGACGACGATGGCCGGCGGGGCGTGCCAGATCGGCACGGCCGGCAGCCACTTCGCGGCGATGTCCCGGTTGACCTGCTCCCACGCGGCCTTCTTGCCGGCCTCGTCGACGGTGCCGTCCGCCTTGGCGATGGCATCGAACATCTCGGTCATGGCCTGGTCGCCGAACTCGACCTTGCCCCGGCCGAAGAAGGTGCCGACGAAGTTGCCCGGGTCGTTGTAGTCACCGGTCCAGCCGAGGATGTGCAGGTCGTGCTTGCCGAACTGCTGCACGTCGTCCTTGTAGCCACCGTTCCACGGACGCGGCACACCGGTGACCTTGATGCCGACGGCCTTGAGGTCGTTGGCCAGGATGGTGAAGATCTCCTGCGGGTTCGGCATGTACGGCCGGGAGACGTCCGGCGGGTAGTAGAAGTTGAGGGTCAGACCCTCGGCGCCGGCCTCCTTGAGCAGCTGCTTCGCCTTCTCCGGGTTGTAGTCGTACTTCTGCACGTCCGGGGCGTAGCCGAGCACGGTGTCCGGCATGAACTCGTCGGCGACCTTGGTGCCACCCGGGCCCTTGGTCTGGACGAGCTGCTGACGGTTGAGGGCGTAGGCGATCGCCTGGCGCACCCGCAGGTCCTTCAGCTTCGGGTTCTTCTGGTTGAGGCCCAGGTAGAGGATGTTGAACGCCGGGCGGTCGAGGACCTGGAAGCCCTCACCGGCGAGCGCCTTCCGGTCGGCCGGAGCCGGGAAGTCGATGCCCTGGACGGTGCCCGCGCGCAGCTCCTGCTTACGGGTGTTCTCGTCCTTGATCACCTTGATGATCAGCTTGTCGACCTTGGCCTTCTCGCCCCAGTAGTCGGGGTTCCGGTCCAGGGTGATCTCGTTCTTGGCCTTGTCCCAGCCGCCGAACTTGAACGGGCCGGTACCGACCGGGCCGGAGGTCGCGAACGAGCTGTACTCGAACGAGTCGCCGTTCTGCTTGACCGTGTCGGCGTCGCCCTTCTTCAGGGCCTCCGGGCTGGCGATCGAGAGCGCGGTCAGCGCGAAGGCGCCGGGGAACGCGCCCTTGTACTGGTTCATCGTCAGGACGGCGGTGTTGTCGTCCTTCGCCTCGCACTTGTTGTAGACCGGCTTGCCGGCGTCGGCGCTCTCGTTCTTCGCGAAGCCGCCGAAGACGTCCATGTAGTAGATCATCTGCGACTGGGCGGCGGCGCCCTTCATGTTGTACCAGCGGTCGTAGTTGAAGCAGACCGCCGCGGCGTTGAAGGGGGTGCCGTCGTGGAACTTCACGCCCTGGCGCAGCTTGAAGGTCCAGACCTTGCCGTCGGGGTCGTGCTCCCAGCTCTCGGCCAGGCCCCCCACCAGGTCGGCAGTGCCCGGCTTGTTCTGGACGAGGGTGTCGTACATCTGCCGGATCGGCCGGAACGACTCACCGTCATCGTTGAAGATCGGATCGAAGTTCTTCGGGTCGCCGGCACCGGCGAAGATGAAGGTGCCGCCAGTCTTGGCTTCGCCACTGTCATCGCTGCGGTCGCTATCCGCGCAGCCGGCTGCGCCGACCGCAAGGGCTGCAACGGCCGCGAGGCTCACGGCCGTCCTTAGCCTTCTCGCCTGCATCTCTCACCTCTGTCATCCGCCTGACCAACGCCGGGTTATGGCTCGGTCCGTGTGCCGGAGGCTATGACACGCCACCCCGAAGCGGAACGCCCGTTAGGCAATCGCTATCAAGCCGACACCAAGCGGCCGCGTCTGACAGCCTCGGACCTCCCGACAAACGGGGCTGTCACACCGGGCACCCCGTCCCGGTTAGGCCATCCAGGCGGCGACGCGTCCCACCAAACCACCCCAAACCACTCGTGTTCGCCGGGGGCGACCTCCCGCCCGCCGCCGCCGGCTCCGCGTCCGGCCTCATCGGGTACGCGGACACCCACCAGCGCCCGTCCCCATGCGGACGGTCGACCCACCAGCGACGACCACCGCGCCTTGGACATGGAGGATTACCGTTGCCGACTTATGGGACGGATGTCCGGTTCTGCCGGTGTGGAGAGCCTGCCCGATCGGGTCCGCACCTGACCGGCGCGTCCGGTCTGCGCCGTGGTGGCCGCTTGCCCAGTTCCGCCGCGGCGACGGGTCCGGTCTGCGCCGCGGTGGTGGCTTGTCCGGTTCCGCCGGAGGGCGACGGGCGACCGGAGATCCGGTCTGCGCCCGCCGGGTGGTGTCGTCCCGTGACCGGCCGCACCCTGAGCCCGGAATCCTGGCCGGCCCGCCGTCGTTACATATCCCGTACGACCGCAGTAGCAGCCCCTCCGGCCCGCCGGATGGATGCGGTGCCCCCGGAATGACGGCGGGCCCGCGGTCGTTACATCCTCTGCACGACCGCAGAACCAGCCCCTCCCGGCCCGGCCGGGTGCCCCGGAATGATGGTGGGCAGGCGGTCGTTGCATATGGTCCCGGCGCCCGAGCCCCCCGGCTTGTGAAGCCTGCCGGACCTTGAGACTTTCCCCCCTTGCTTTTGAGCGCCCCTGTTCGTGGTGCTTGCCCCACGCGCTGACCCCCCTTGGCGC